>JAKSBP010000287.1 GCA_022361035.1 Clostridia bacterium | reverse complement strand
CCACTGAGGTTTCCTTTAGAGCGATTTTTATGAATCTGTTTTACCTTCTATTACCTATTTAAAAACAGATTTATAGCATGAGCCTAAAGGATTCTCTGTGGCTGCTGTAGTAAGTTAACATTCTCAATCACACATCTATATAGATAAACAATACTAAAACTTAAAATAAATTTGAAAAAAACAACAAATTCTTCTATATTTTTTCTTCAAATTTATTAGTCTTTAAAGTTGAATATCTTTGTAAATTAAAATATCCACTATTGTCCTACTTCTAAATTAAGGATATCATAAAAACTAATAAATGAAAATAGAACCTAATACTTATTAATAGAAAATTAAAAATTATAGTGAAGCCTTTATTCTAAGCCATTTATCTATTTGATAGATAAATGGCTTAGAAGTGAAAGTATATAAATTCCTTTCAAATATTCTATAGATAGTTCTGATTAAATTTTTTGAAAAACAAAAGAAAAATTTGTAGAAGGTATAAGGCAAAATTAATAGAATAATTTGTTATAGGGGTTAGTAATATTAGGAGGAAAAGTATGGAGGATTTTAAGTTATTAAAGAATGAAAATATAGACGTAGTAATGGATTATTTAGGGAGAAACCATTTGGATAATACCTTTATTATAGGTAATATTGAAAAGAATGGTTTAGAAAATAATATGCTTTTGAAAAGAAGTGGAGACTATTATGGTTATTTTGGGGAGGGCCAATTAAGGGGAATATTTACATTTACTAATATGGGCAGTTTTGTCTGCCACTATGAGGATAATAAGGTTTTAAATAAAATTGTTTTGCTTAAAGCAATTAAACAGTATAAGCCTAAATATATATTTGGAATGAAAAAAATAATAGAGCCTTTGTGGAAAAAATTAGATAAAATTTTTAAGTGGTATGATTATGATGAATGTTATTATATGATATTAAAAAGAGAAAAATTTTTTGACTTCACTCTAGACAAAGAAATTATTAGTGCAAAGAACTATGATTTTTCCAAATCTATTGATTTTCTTATAGAGGTGGAAAAGGCATTTAATAGAAAGCCTAAGACTGTAAATGAGCTTAAAAACTCTATATATGAAAGAATGGGGGAGGAAGAATATTTATATCTGCTAGATAAAGATAGAATAGTATCTCAAGGTGTTATTAAGACTACTACCACTAAGGTTAATCAAATTGAGGGTGTCTATACTTTGCCGAAATTTAGAGGAAATGGATATGCAAAAGCTGTCGTATCCCAATTATGTAAAAATATTATTACCAGAGGAAAGACGCCATCCCTAATTGTTTCTAAATCTAATCATAGTGCCCAAAGGATGTATAAAAATATAGGATTTGAGTATTATGATGATTATATAATGTCTGAGATACAAGTTGTATAATATATAATTTCATATGGGTATAGAAAGTGGTGACTTAGTTGATAGAGATTATCATTGGAAAAAATGAGGAAGGGCAAAGACTTGATAGATTTCTTTTAAAATACTTTAACAATTCTACAAGGTCAAACATCTACAAATTATTAAGAAAAAAAGTAATTAAGATAAATGGTAAGAGGGAGAAGGAAAATTATTTTTTACAAAAAAATGACAAAATTCAAATATTTTTATCTCACGAGTCAATTGATAAACTTGTTAAAAAGGAATCTGCACAATTTATTAAAAAGGTTAATCTAGACATTGTATATGAAGATGAAGAAATCCTAATTGTTAATAAACCTAAAGGGCTCTTAACCCATCCCGACAAAAACGAATATAAAAAGACATTGTCAACGAGGGTCCAATCCTATCTTAAAAATTTTCAGACTCGCACTTTTAAACCAGCTTCTATAAATAGGTTGGACCAGAATACCAGTGGATTAGTTATATTTTGTAAAACCTATGAAGCCTTGAAACATTATAATGAGATGATGAGAAATAGGGATATAAAGAAGTATTATATTTGCATAGTCCATGGAAAAGTCAGAAAAGAAGGAGAGATAAAGGGCTTTCTTACAAAGGATACAAAAAAAAATGTTGTGGATATAAAAGAAAAGAATTATAATGATAGGGGTCTATTTATTCATACAAAATATAGACCTCTAAGGTATTATGATAAATTTACTCTTTTAGAGGTAGAGATACTTACGGGAAGAACCCATCAGATTAGAGCCTCCCTTAGTAAAATGAATCATCCTATTGTTGGTGACACTAAATATGGAGGAAGTAAGATAAAAAATATTACTACCCAGGTCCTTCATGGATATAAAGTGATTATCAATGATAGAGTTTTTAAAAAGGAGAGTAAGGAAATAAATAAAATTATTGAGGAACTATCTATGAATACCTAACCTCAAAACTAAAAGTATTCAGTAGAAAGTAATAAAATCTTCCACATCTTTTCTTTTAAATCTATTAATCTTCAAAGTTAATTATCGTTAAGAAAATTGAAAGGAATGACTTTTTAATTGATTAAATCATATGATGTAATAATAAAGTTAATTGATAGATATGATTATGGAGGAGCCCTTGATATACTTTGTGAAAAGGGTTTTGGCGATATAGATGCAGCTATAATAATTAAATCATGTAAATATGCTGTTAATTTTGATTTTGAAACTGCCTATAATATACTTAAGCTTTTATCGGAAGAAAAAAGAAATGAAAAGGAAATACTTAAGCTAACTAAAAACTTAAGAGACCTAATAGATGGTGACCCCAACGCAATATTCTCAGAACTCATAGAGAATATAAAGTTTCAAATAGTTAATGAAGAATATATAGATTTTCTAGGAAGGGTCTATAGATTTAAAGAAGCAATATTCAAATATATTTTTGTTAAAGAGCATCTAAACAGAAATAAATTCTCATTTTTAATTGAAGTTATGTCTAAAAAAAGCATACTTAAAATCCTTAGAAAAAAATATAGAATTTTTAATTCAAACCTTATTTATGGAATTAGCACATACATTAATAAATATCTGAGCTATGAGAAGGGATATGAATCCATAGTGAAGCTTCTAAATTCTGAAAAAATGACAAGCTTGATTGAGCTTAGAAATAGTTCAATTGTAGGACATGGATTTAGGGCTGTAAGCAGGGAAGATATTACTAGGGCCTACGGTAATCCCTATAATGTTATAGATGATTTTAAGTTTTGTTTAGAGACCTTGGATATTAATATAGAAGTCCATAAGTATAATATTATTAATGAATTACTTAATAAGGAGCTATGTCATATAAATAGCGATAGCAAGCAACCAATAAACATTAAATATTGTACTTAAAATAATTTAGTGTTAAAATGTACTTGTACGGACTGAAAGGAAGATGTGATTGTGACTAAAGAAGTATTTGAATGGATTAAAACAATTGTAATTTCAGTTGTTATAGCTATTGTAATTACAACCTTTGTAAGACCTACTTTAGTTAAGGGACATTCAATGTATCCAACCTTGCAACCTAATAACTATTTAATAATTAATAGGATTCCCTATATGCTCCATAAGCCTGAGAGAGGAGATATTGTAGTCTTTAAATCTCACTTGAAAACCCTTAACGGAAAAGAGAAGGATTTAATTAAACGTGTTATAGCAGTTGAAGGAGATAGATTAGTGATAGAAGATGGTGCCGCCTATGTAAATGAGAAAAAACTTGACGAATATTATGTCAATGGCAGCTATACATCGGGAAACGTAGAAATAATAGTTCCTAAGGATCAAGTTTTTGTTATGGGGGATAATAGAGAAAACAGCATGGATAGCAGGGACCCAAAGGTTGGAACCATTGACATTGATACAATAAGAGGTAAAGTTCTTGTAAGGCTATTTCCATTTAGCCAAATTGGAAAAGTTAATTAGAAAAGTTTGAAACCAGAGATTTTTCTCTGGTTCAGATTGTTAACAAAGTTAACAAGATGATAGGCTTTAACAAACTTTCAAGTTCAAGGCACGCTGAAATCGAGGAGCGGAGCTTGCTCTACTGCAAGTGAGCACCGGAGATTTTAGCAGTAACGCAGAAATTGGGAGTTTG
>JAKSBP010000038.1 GCA_022361035.1 Clostridia bacterium | reverse complement strand
TGTATCTAAAATATCTACCCTTTGGAAATTACTTTGAGTTGAGAAGAGATGCTCCTTAATTTTTAGTGAAAACTTTACATTATCCGTATGATTTTCTGAATACCATAATTCCATTTTTATTCCTCCTTTAATAATTTTATATAGATGTGTGATGGAGAACGTTAATTTATGGAATGAGCACTGAGAATCCTTAAGACCCGTCATATAAATCTGTTTTTAATTAGATGCTAAAAATTGAAAATAGATTTGTAAAAAAGTCTCTTATAAGGATTTAAAAGGAAGTCTTTTCCCAAAGACTTATAGGGAATCATATAGATTTTAAAGGGTTTATAATTTCTATCTCCTATAAAAATCCCCTAAAAGAAATGCTCAACTTTTCATTCTCATTATTAAGCTTTTAACTCACATATCCATAAATAAAATAACATTAAAAATTTTAGCAAAATAAGAGTAGGGTTGTATGAGAGTAGTTTCAGAACGAAGGCGGTGTAGAAACCCATAGGATTGTTGCGGGTTTACTGTATGGATTTTCTAAGTAGTGTAACTTGTTGGACTTAAAATAGAAACTTTCTCCAGCTTTCACTTTGTAGGTCGTATTCCCAAGGATAAGATTTATTTTACCCTTTAAAATATATCCAAATTCTTCACCATTGTGGGGTTCGTCTAACTTAGTATTATTATGTGGAGACAACTTAACCAATATGGGTTCCATATCATTTTTTTGTGCATTTGGAATCAACCATGAAATTGTGTATCCAAAATCTTCATAATTTCCATCATATATATCGTCCTTTGAAAAAACAATTTTTTCTTCAACTTCTTCATTAAAGAAGTTTTTTATATCTGTCCCTAAAGCTTCTAGAATATCTATTAAGGTATTAATAGAGGGAGAGGTTAAGTTTCTCTCAATTTGAGAAATAAATCCTTTAGTTAAATCGCATCTACTTGCTAATTCATCTTGAGTTAGAGCATTCACACCTCTTAATCGCCTAATTTTTTCACCAATATTCAAAATATCACCTCATGAAATTTAGAAGAAACCTATACCTATAAGCTTTTTAAAATACAAGTAACACATATATTAAACTTTTTGTTTACTTTTATTAAATATCTTATAAATTGACTTAAATGTCAAGCCCAATATGCATTTTTTTACAAAAATATTTTAAATAGTTTAGTAAAGTATAATATTGGAAAAACTAAAATTATAGGAAATATACTTAAAACTTCCTTATATCTATAAATATTTATGGGGTGAAAAACTTGTTAAATACATTGATAATAGTACTGATTCTATTGATATTAATTCTTCTTTCATCTGTGAATATTAACTTAAAGGCTTCACAAACCAATAAAGATAACAGAGGAGTATTAATAATAAAGTTTTTGTATGGGTTAATAAGGATAAAAAAGGAAATGAAAAGGGCAAGGCTGGTAGATGAAGAAAAAGGGGGCAATGGTGAAGCTGACAAGGACTTGAAGTTTAAAGTAGAGAGTGATTCACCTACATCCCATAAGAGTGATATTAATTATATTAACATAAGAAAAAAAATAGAACAGATTATAGAAATAAGAAAGAGATATAAACATGTAATAAATTATGCAATGAGTAGAATTGACTTTCACACATTACTCTGGAAAACTGAAATTGGTTTTGATGATGCAGCATTAACTGGAATAACAATAGGATTGATTAATATTTTAAAAAGTAATATTTTCGTAATGTTTAAAAATATAAAATTGAAACCTGAAAAAATACATCTTAAAGTCACACCTAACTTTAAAAAAGAAATTTTGAAAACTAATATACATTGTATATTTACTATGAAAATAGGCTATATTATAGTAACAGGATTAAAATATTTATGGATTATGGCTAGGAAAAAATAAGACTCTATCTAAATATATTAAGGTGGTGTAGAATATGGAAAATCATCCTATCGAAGGACTAATGAGGACAACAATGGAAAGTTTAAAACAAATGATTGATGTAAACACTATAGTTGGTGACCCTGTTGAAACTCCTGATGGAATAACAATAATACCTATTTCAAGAGTTTCCTTTGGTTTTGCTTCGGGAGGGGGAGAATATAAACAAGATAACCATTCTAGAGATGAAGGTGGATATGAAGATGGACAGTCCTATCCCTTTGCTGGTGGAACGGGAGCAGGGGTATCAGTACAGCCCGTTGCATTTATGATAGTGGGAAGGCAAAATATGAAATTACTTTCAGTTGAACAAAATGCTAATATATTCGAGAACTTAGTTGGGTTATCTTCTAAATTGATTGATAAAATGGAACATGGAAATTCAAAGGACAGGAAAAGTAAGAATAATAAGAACAATAATAGTAGTGCCAATAGAAATCGAGAAGATAATGATGATGAGAGCTAAAAGCTAAGAGCGGTATACAGCTCTGAGGCTGTTAACAAACTCCCAATTTCTGCGTTACTGCTAAAATCTCCGGTGCTCACTTAGTCAATAAAATTTTAGAACGAACTAGTAAGTTCGTGGGAAGTTTTATGGTATTTGCTAAAAGCAAATAGACTTCCTTTTTATTATAAGCTCCGCTCCTCGATTTTAGCGTGCCTTGAACTTGGAAGTTTGTTAAAGCCTATCATCTTGTTAACTTTGTTAACAATCTGAAGAGCGGTATACCGCTCTTTATTGATTTTAATATAGATAAAGAAATTAAAGGTTAAATATCTAATAATTGAGGAAATTAAATAAATTTCATATAGAAGTATATTTAAAACGGAGTTGATAATATGATATTGAAAAGAAAACTATGTAGAGCCTTAATTATAATAATTATTTTTTCACTAGTTCCTATAGATGCTCATGGAAACAGTGCCCAGAGTGCAATTGTTATGGAGGCTAGAACTGGTAGAATATTATATACCAAAAACATATATGCTAAAAAACCAATGGCTAGTACCACAAAGATAATGACAGCTTTATTGGCACTAGAAAAGGGTGACTTAGATTCAATTGTACCCATACCTGATGAAGCCGTAGGAATAGAAGGCTCCTCTATATATTTAAGAAATGGAGAAAGGATTAGATTAAGAGACTTAGTTTATGGCCTTATGTTAAGATCGGGAAATGATTCTGCTGTAGCCATAGGTAATCACATATCAGGCTCCCAGGAAGAATTTATTAAACTAATGAACAAAAAAGCTAAAAGGATTGGGGCAAAAAACACAAATTTCACAAATCCCCACGGACTCCATCATAGAGATCACTATACAACGGCATATGATTTAGCATTAATTACTAGACAAGCTCTTTTAAAGGAAGAATTTAAAGAAATTGTAAGTGCAAAGAGATGGATTGCTGAAAGAGATGGTTATAATGTATTTTATAATAAAAACAAGACATTAACTCAATTTAAGGGAGGAGACGGGGTAAAGATTGGTTATACTAGAGCAGCTGGTAGATGTCTAGTTACTTCGGCCACAAGGGATGGAATGCAAGTAATAAGTGTAGTCCTAAATGACCCAAATTGGTTTAATAATTGTTACTCTTTAATGGAAAGGGCCTTTGAGAATTATAGTCCACAAACAATATTAAAAAAAGATCAGGATATAAAAAGCTTTGGTGTAGAAAAGGGAAAAAAGGAAAAATCCTATATGAGGGTTAAGGAAGATGTAATTATCCCCGTTAAAGAAAATGAAGAGGATAAAGTTTTTACAGTTTTTGAAGCCGTTGAAAATATCCAGGCACCGATTCAAAAAGGACAAAAACTTGGTAAAGCAAAAATATATATTGGAGACAAACTTATCACTACAGCGGAGTTGTTTGCTAAAGAAGATATAGAAAAGAGAAGATTAATAGATATGATTAGAAATTTCTTTAGCAATTAATCTTGTTGACCTAGGTCTGATTGATTTAATCAATCAGATTTTTTTTATTATGTAACATAATTTATGTGTTGTCAATATTCTAATATTATAAGGTTTATTTTTTAAGAGTGGGGGATTAAATTGACTAAAAAAATTATATATCAATGTATCGATGCAGGTAGTGATTACTGCCCATGTTATTTAGCTGAAACCAATGATTGTATAACGTGTTACCATCTACAGGGAAAGGAGTTTTGTGATTGTAGTTGGAGAGGAGTATGTATATTTCAGGAGTATAATTGGAATGGGAAAAGGGCTAAAATTGCTAGGGAAAATTTTTCCGCAAAGATAGTAGATAAAAAAATCATTGGTGACAATCTAATTATTTTTAAAATGGCTGTTACAAAGACTTTTGCAAGGCATTTAAAGCAGCCAGGGTCATATATATTTATTAGGGATATAAATAAACCCGATTACTTCCATACCCCAATGTCTATTATGTATGCCGATGATGTCAAGGGAGAGATACATGTTGCAATACAGATAATTGGAACAAAAACAAAGTCACTTTTGTCTATCGAAGATGAAATAATGGTTAGAGGTCCCTATTGGAATGGGGTTTTAGGGATTAAGGGATTAAAGACTTTAAAGAATTCAAACGTTTTGATTATTGCTAGGGGTATTGCTTTAGCGCCAGCAGTGAACATTTTAAGATATTTAGTAAGAAATAATAACAAAATTACACTTATAATGGATAAGGGTAAATTTAGTGAAACCTTTATTGAGGATTATATAGATGAGTCTAGGATTCTTACAATAGAAGCAGATATTATAAGTGAAAAGGGGAAATTAATAATAAAAGAATTAATTAGGAATAATCACTATGATTTATGTTTTAGTGGAGGTTCAGACCCTCAGCATGATGCAATAAAGAGATTTTTAGACCAATTATCGCCACATACAAAGTATGTAATAACCAATAATAAAGAAATATGTTGTGGCGAAGGTATTTGTGGCTCATGTTCAATGAAGGTTGGAGATAAAACAGTAAAGGCATGTAAAACTCAGATGAATACGTCTTATATATTTGAAAAGGGGGAAGAATAATGACTAAGGTCGTAATAATAGGTGGTGGTTGGGCTGGATGTGCAGCAGCTGTTACTGCAAAAAAAGCAGGAGCAGATGTTGTTATAATAGAAAGAACTGACTTGCTTTTAGGACTTGGCAATGTGGGGGGATTAATGAGAAATAATGGTAGATATACAGCCGCTGAAGAGATGATATTATTAGGGGCTGGAGACCTTATCAATATTTGTGATAAAGTATCTAAACATGTAGGTGTTGATTTCCCTGGGCACAAGCATGCTAGTCTTTATGATGTGAGTAAGATTGAGCCAATGGTTAGAAAGCATTTACTTGAAATGGGAATAGAAATTATGCTCGAGACAAGGGCAGTAGATGTTGACATAAATAATAATGTTATAGGTGGTATTACCCTTCATGATGACACTACCATTTATGGAGATGTATTCATAGAAACCACTGGTTCCACAGGTCCTATGGGCAATTGTCTTAAATATGGAAATGGATGTGTTATGTGCATACTTAGATGTCCTACCTTTGGTCCTAGGGTTAGCATAAGTATGAAGGCAGGGATTGAGGATATTCTTGCCCAGAGAAATGATGGTTCCTATGGTGCCTTTAGTGGTTCCTGTAAACTAAACAAGGATTCATTAAGCGATGAAATTGTCAAAGAGCTTAATGAACATGGGGTAGTGGTTTTGCCTGTACCAGTAGAAGATATAAATGAAGAAAAGCTGAGTCTTAAGGTATGTCAGCAATATTCATTAAAGGAATATGCAGAAAATGTGATTTTACTTGATACGGGTCATGCAAAACTAATGACATCATTTTACCCACTAGGAAAATTAAGGAAGATTAAAGGACTAGAAAATGCTAGATATGAAGACCCCTATGCGGGAGGCATTGGAAACTCAATAAGATATTTATCCATAGCCCCTAGGCATAATACAATGAAAGTAAAAGGCATAGAGAATCTACTATGTGCTGGAGAAAAATCTGGATTTTTTGTAGGTCATACTGAAGCTATTGCAACGGGTTGCTTAGCTGGCCATAATTCTGTAAGAATGAATAAGGGAATGAAATTATTAGAACTGCCTATTAGCATAGCATTAGGGGATATAATTGCCTTTGCCAACGATAAAATAAATACAGCGGAGGGGCTGCAAAGAAGGTATACCTTTGCGGGTTCAATTTATTTTGATAGAATGAAGGAGCGAAACCTATATACCATAGACAAGGAAATTTTAAAGAAAAAAATTAAAAGATTAGATTTATTAGACATTTTTGATGAGAAATTAGTATAGAATATAAATAGGACCCTGTAGGTTAAGACTTTCTAGTTAGGAAAATTTCATATAATAGGTAAGAGGCTTTTATGAATCTTAAACCTTTAGAATATACTTGCAAATGATAAAGGAGCTGTGAAGAATGAGACTTCAAAAATTTATAGCCTTAGCTGGAGTTGCATCTCGAAGAAGGGCTGAGGAGCTTATAGATAAGGGAAGAGTTAAGGTTAACGGGAAAAGGGTTAAGGAAATGGGTACAAAGATTAACCCTGAAACCGATAGGGTTTTTGTTGATGACAAAGAGATAAAACTATCGGAGGAAAGGATATATATTATTTTAAATAAACCTGTTGGATATGTAACAACATTATCCGATGAACTTGATAGACCGAAGGTCGTGGACCTAGTTAAAGAAATAAAGGAGAGGATTTATCCAGTGGGGAGACTGGATTATAATACCTCGGGTTTACTCTTGCTTACAAACGATGGAGAGCTTACCCATAAGATTACTCACCCAAGCAATCATGTATATAAAATCTACACATGTAAAATAGGAGGAATTATTACAAAAAAAGAAATTGAAAAATTTAGGAGTGGAGTAGATATAGGGGGATATGTCACTGCTCCTGCTCAAATTGAGATTCTTAAAAAACATAGGGACAGCAGTCTCGTCAAAATCCTTATCCATGAGGGTAAAAATAGACAGATTAGAAGGATGATGGAGGCTGTGAACCATCCAGTTATTAAACTAAAGAGGATTTCTATAGGTAAAATAAATTTAGATAATTTACCAAGTGGAAAATGGCGATATTTAACTAAAGAGGAGATACAATATTTAAAGGATTTATAATTGATTGATCTAGCCTCGCTTAAAAAGCGAGGTTATGGCTTTTTAGTAATAATCAGTAAAAATTATAGGATTATAAAGTTTGATATTACTGTAATAATATGTATAATATAATTAGCTTTTCAAGGAGGGCTAAGATGATAAATATTAGAGTGTCAGAGGAAAAGGATAAAAAACGGATTGTGGATTTATTAAATCAAGAAGGGATAAGAGATATAAATTTAAATTATAAAAATTTGAATAATTCAATGGTGGTATGTGATGGTGGTGAAGTTATAGGATATACAGACTATAATGAGATTGAAGATGAATCTACAGGAGTTATAGAGACATTAATTATTAAAAAAGAATTTCAAGGTCAGAATATAGGTGACGGATTAATTAAGGCTCTGTTAAACTTAGCGGATAAGAGACGAATAAAAAAGGTCTATGTGGGGGCAAATAATAAAAACTCGTTATTTTTGGAGAAAGTAGGATTAACAAAGAGGAAACTACATGTCTCAGAAGGAGTTGTAAAACATATATTAAAGGGTAAGGAAAGTAGAAAGCAGGAGGATATAGAGGTATTTGAAGCAATATTGCCGGATTTTTTCAATGGAGCATGTAAGGGTAGGGGGTAAGGCAGAATATGCAGGCAAAATACTTAAATAAGGCTACAGATTTAGCTAAAGATTTAATAACTAGGGCTGTGTCCCATGGGGATATAGTAGTAGATGCCACCGTCGGCAATGGAAATGATACTCTATTTTTATGCCAACTGGTAGGAGAGAAGGGTAAAGTAATTGGCTTTGATATTCAGGATGTTGCCCTTGAAAGAACAAGGGAGAAATTAAGTGAAAAGAATATGTTGGACAGGGTGGTACTCATAAATTCCGGTCATGAAAATCTAAAGGATTACATAGCCAGTGGGGTTTCAGCCATCATGTTCAACCTAGGCTATCTACCTGGAAATAATCACAATATAACTACAAGGTATGAAACTACCTTAAAAGCCATAGAGCAAGGTATAGACAGACTAAAGAAAAACGGTGTAATGACCGTAGTAGTTTATCCTGGTCATAGAGAAGGCTTAATCGAAAAGGAAAAGCTGTTAGAATTTTTAAGTACAATTAGTCAAGGACGGGTTAATGTGCTAAAAATGGAGTTTATAAATCAAGTTAACAATCCCCCTTTAGTTATAGCCATAGAGAAGAAGTAAGAGAAAGGTTTACAATGTAAAATCCAGCTACTTATCTTTATGACCCTCAAAATGGCTTAAAACCTTCAAACTAAAGGGTTTTCATATACCTTTAGTTAACAATCATCATGGAGATAAATTTTTTGAGGTTTATTACTAGTGAATTTTAAAATTTTTACCGGACTGTCATCTTTGATTTTTTTATTACATTTAAAACAAACGTAATGGGACTTCTTTATTTTATCAAAACAGATTTCAGTTTGTAATGAGCCGTATTTTCCAAAGCTTTTCCATCCCCTTTTACACAGCTTGGCTCTATTATCATAATCAGCGTAGACCCATTGAAGAATTCTATGAAAATGAAAGGGGTATTTTGTATAACTGATGAATCTCTTGGGAAAACCCAGGGCTATGGCATAATCCTCAAAGCTTGACTCTATTTTAGATTGAAGAGGTTCATCTATTTTAGTACTGTTGAACTTAAAACCATTGTTAGAGGTCCAAATTCTTAATTTATCAAACATATATCCTCTACAAATTAATATATCTTCATCCTGGGTTACATTCAGTCTTTTAAATAAATTGCTAACTATCTTAACTACGTAATCAAGATACATTTTTTTTTGAAATAATTCCGGTGAATAGTACTGTAGGGGTATTATATCATAGAGATATTCCTCTGTTTCAATCCTCATTATACCAATAATAGTTCCACCGATTAAACTTCCACTACCTGCATCATCTATTAAAATCAAAAAATCACCTCAAGTAATTATTATATACATACCTTATTATTTGTATAAATAGAAATGACTATTAGTAAAATTAATAAATAGATTAAGCTGATGATAGTTTAGATATGGTATACTGATTAAGATGTATATTAAACATGTAAAAAAACGTTCTTATAGATATACGCTTGTAAAGATAAACTTACTGAAGTAGCCACAGAGAATCCTTTTGGCTCATGCTATAAACCTGTTTTGAATATAATAATTAGAGGTTAAACAGGTTCATAAAAATCGCTGGGAAGGAAACCTCAGAGTCTACTTTCGTTTATTAACTTTTAATGGCGTATATCTATAGACGCCTTTATTTAGATGAAAGGATGTGCTTTTTTAATATGAAGATACTTGTAACTAATGACGATGGGATATTTGCCGAAGGTATATATAAATTAGCTAAGAAATTAACTGAGAAACATGAAGTTTTCGTGGTGGCACCTGATAGGCAAAGAAGTGCCACTGGCCATGCCATAACCATGCATCATCCCATAAGGGCAAACAAAGTTAAGTTTTTTGATACCGATATTTCTGCCTGGTCCGTAGATGGAACACCTTCCGACTGCATAAAACTGGCTTTAGAAACTTTGCTTAAGGAAGAACCTGACTTTGTAATATCGGGAATTAATGATGGACCAAATCTAGGAACCGATGTATTGTATTCAGGGACAGTGTCGGCAGCAATTGAAGGTGCGATACATGGAATTCAATCAATGGCAATATCTATGGCATATACTAAAAACATTGATTTTAGTGTTGGAGCTGAATTTGCCCTTAAAATGGTAGATGATTTAAATTCCAAGCAGCTTCCAAAGTATAATCTACTGAATATCAATATACCCCAGGGCTCAAAGGAAGAAATCCGTAAAGCTAAAATAACTACACTGGGAACAATAAAATATACAAACACCTTCCTAAAGAGATATGACCCAAGGGGCAATGAATATTATTGGCTTGGAGGAGAGATGATAGATGAAGTCCAAGATGAAAATTCAGATATAAATTGTATAAGGGATAAATATGTTTCAGTAACTCCTATACACTATAATCTAACGAATTTTCAACTAGTTGATACAATGAAGAAATGGAATATGGACCTGTAATCATAGATATACTTACAAATAAAATTCATCTAAGATTACAAAAGTCCTATGATTAAGCTATAAAATCATAGAGGCACTATCGACATTTATTAAAGTTAAATAATGTTGATGGTGCTTATTTTAGTTTAAGTCATAGGATTTAATTTAAGACCTGGATTTATACTTTACAAATTGATTTTTAAATTTACGGCTTACAGCTTGAAAGCTGTAAAAAATACAAGTTATTCTGTATACAAAATAAATGCATACAAAGATGTGAATATACAATTTGCAATGTAAATTGCAAAAAAATAAAAAAATATAGAAAAATGAAATATTTATTGCACAATTTATGAGAAACTGATATTATGTACTTAAGAATAACTCACTGTGCTAAAGGTTAGAGCAAGGAATGGTATATATTTAATAAACTATCATGGACTAGCACACTAGGTTATATTTAAAGGTATTTTAGATTATCGAGGGAGGGAATTATCTTGAGTAGAAACAATGTCGACCTAAGGATAAAAGAAGAGTTATGTAAAGGATGTAGAATCTGTGTTGAATTCTGTCCTAAGAAGGTACTTATAATGAAGAATGAAAAGGTTAAAATTGATGACATAGAAAAATGCATAAAATGCGGCCTTTGTGAATTACGATGTCCAGATTATGCTATTTACTTAGGAGGTAATGATAATGAAAAACAGTAAAATAAAATTAATGCAAGGAAATGAAGCATGCGTTGAAGGAGCCATAGCTGCGGGAATGAAATTCTATGGCGGATACCCAATAACGCCTTCTACAGAAATAGCAGAATTTTCAGCTATAAAATTACCCCTAGTTGGAGGAAAATTTATCCAGATGGAAGATGAAATTGCTGGTATAGCCGCTGCAATTGGAGGTTCCCTAGCGGGTTTAAAGTCCATGACTGCAACCAGTGGACCTGGTTTTTCACTTAAACAAGAAAATCTAGGTTATGCAGCCATAGCTGAGATTCCCCTCGTTATCGTTAATGTTCAAAGAGGAGGTCCCAGTACAGGATTGCCTACTGCTCCTGCTCAGGCTGATGTTATGCAGGCCAAGTGGGGAACCCACGGAGATCATCCAACAATAGCTCTTAGTCCTTCATCGGTTAAAGAAACCTTTGATTTAACCGTTAGAGCCTTTAATCTAGCAGAAAAATACAGGACTCCAGTTATCATCTTAACCGATGAGATTGTTGGACATATGAGAGAAAAGATTGAAATTCCCGATGCCAGTGAACTGGAGATAATAGATAGAAAAAGACCCGGTAATAATGAAGAAAATTATATGCCCTATAGGGTTAGAGAAGGTGAATTAGTTCCTCCTATGGCAGCCTATGGAGACGGATATAGATTCCATGTTACAGGACTGATGCATGATGAAACTGGTTTTCCAAGTAATAGCTCAGAGAATGCAGAAAAACTTTTAGATAGATTAATGGAAAAAATCGATAATAACTTAGATGATATAATTGAGTACGAAGAATATATGGTGGAAGATGCAGAAATCGTTGTCATTTCCTATGGAAGTACAGCTAGGTCTGCAAAAAGTGCCATTAAGCAGCTAAGGAGTCAAGGCATTAAGGTTGGTTTATTTAGACCAATTACTGTTTGGCCATTTCCCGAAGAAAGGGTTTATGAGTTAAGTCAAAAAGTAAAATCTATAGTTGTGGCTGAAATGAACCTAGGTCAAATTGTTTTAGAAGTAGAGAGAATAGTAAAGGGTAATTGTGAAATAGCTCTAGTTGGCAAAGCCAATGGGGAAGTAATTACTCCAGAGGAAATTGTAAATAAGCTTAAGGAGGTTTTATAGGTGACTAGCAAATTAATCAAAGACTATTTTAGAACAGATAAATTACCCCATATTTGGTGTCCAGGATGCGGTCATGGAATCATGATGAGATCTGTGGCACAGGCCATCCACAACTTAGGCTTAGATAAAGATAAAGTATGTATAGTATCCGGTATAGGATGTTCCTCAAGGGCTCCTGGATACATGGATTTTAATACTCTACATACTACTCATGGTAGAGCATTAGCCTTTGCTACCGGTGTTAAGCTTGCAAGACCGGAGCTAGAAGTAATGGTAATAACTGGAGATGGAGACTGTGCTGCAATCGGAGGAAACCACTTAATCCATGCGGCTAGAAGGAACATTAATATAACTACAATTGTTTTTAACAATAATATATATGGTATGACAGGTGGCCAATACTCTCCAACGACACCTACCAATGAATTTGGAACAACTGCACCCTATGGAAACATTGATAAGTCCTTTGACATTCCTGAGCTTGCAGGGGCAGCGGGGGCAACTTATACTGCAAGGGGAACAGCATACCATGCAAAACAGCTTACAAAGATTGTTGAGAATGGAATAAAAAATAAAGGATTTTCGCTAATCGAGGGAATTAGTATATGTCCGACTTACTATGGAAGAAAGAATAGAAAGGGCTCAATTGTTGATATGATGAATTGGTTAAAAGATAATGCCCTTGATATAAAAGTTGCATCTAAACTTCCCGAAGAAAAGGTAAAGGGCAAGTTTTTAATAGGAGAATTTAAAAATGTTACTGAGCCTGAATATACAGAAGAATATATGAAGATAATAGAAAGATTTCAAAAGGAGAGATAGTATGGCAAAGCAGACTGAGATTAGATTAACTGGTTCCGGGGGCCAGGGGCTTATACTGGCGGGTATTATATTAGCAGAATCAGCGATTTTAAAGGGTGAAAATGCTGTACAGTCACAATCCTATGGACCGGAAGCTAGAGGTGGAGCAAGTAAGGCCGAAGTAATCATAAGCAAAGAAGAAATAGATTTCCCAAAGGTAGGAAAGGCAGATATTATGCTAGCCCTTACCCAGGTAGCTTTAGATAAATATGCTAATACCCTAAAGAGTGAGGGTTTATTAGTAGTTGATTCCTCAATTAATGTACCCGAGGATTTAAATGTAAAAAACATCGTATCTATTCCAATACTAAATACGGCATCTGAAGTTATAGGGAAGACAATGGTTGCAAATATCGTTGCCCTAGGTGCAATTCAAGAACTTACAGATATAGTCTCAAAGGAATATCTTGAGGAGGCCGTTTTAAGTAGAGTTCCTAGGGGAACTGAGGAGCTAAACAAAAGGGCTTTACAGGAAGGTTATAATTTAGTAAAATAGCCTTAGCAAAAGAAAAGAGGGGCTATTTATGAGTGCAGAAAAAAAAGACTTACTGATTAGGATAAGAGAAAAATTTACTAAATTAAGTAAGGGGCAAAAACTGATAGCGGGCTATGTTATGAATAATTATGACAAGGTAGCCTTTATGACTGCATCTAAATTGGGAGACAAAGTTGGTGTAAGTGAATCCACCGTTGTGAGATTTGCCAACGCCTTAGATTACAAGGGTTATCCTGACCTTCAAAAAGAGCTTCAAGAGCTTATCAAAACTAAGCTTACTACGGTTCAAAGACTGGAGCTTTCCAACAGCTATAGTGAAGAGGGTTTCTTTAAGAAGGTTATGCAAGCTGATGTTGACAATATTTTAAAAACCATAGATGAACTCAACACCAAGTCCTTCAATGAAGTGGTTAAAAGTATCTTAGAGGCCAAGAAGGTGTACGTATTTGGATTAAGGAGTTCTACTGTAATTGTACAATATTTCTCATACTACCTGAACTTCATTTTAGACAATGTACGTATCGTTCCTTCCAGTATAAATGATATATTCGACCAATTTATTAATATAGGCAAGGAGGATGTCTTGATAGGGATAACCTTTCCAAGATATTCAAAAAAGACCCTTGAAGTAATGGAATTTGTTAAAAATAAAGGGGCGAAGATAATTGGTATTACGGATAGTCAGTTTTCACCTGTATCTGAAATAGCAGATATTACCTTAACGGCTAAAAGTAATATGACATCATTTGTTGACTCCTTGGTAGCACCTATTAGTTTAATAAATGCTTTAATCATTGCTTTAGGTATGAAGGAGAAGGATAAGGTAACGGATACCCTTAAAAATCTAGAAACTACTTGGGAAAAATACGATATCTATATAAATAAATAATAATAAAGCTATGCAGAAATACTTAAGGGTACTTGGCCTAGGCAACAAGGAATAAATTTAAATTTGTTAAAAGCCTCAACTCAAGGATATCAGATGTCCTTGAGTTTTTTTTACAGTTGAAAGTCTATTTTAAGGATTAATATTTCAAAATCTTGGATAGAATATTAATAAAAAACCGGGAGTTTAAAATGTTAAGGCTGTATTTAATAAGACATGGAGAAACTGAATGGAACCTAAGGGCTAAGACCCAAGGATGTAAAAATATTCAACTTAGCAAAAGGGGAATATTACAAGGAAAGCTTTTAGGTGAGAAATTGAAGGAAAATGATGAGGAATATAAAAAGATATTCTCAAGCGACCTTGATAGGTGCTACTTAACTGCTAAATCAATAGCAAAGAAGTTGAAAATTGACATTGAAATCAATAGAGGATTAAGGGAGATGTCCTTTGGTGATTGGGAGGGACTTACCCTAGAGGAAATAAAAAAATCCTATTCCAAGGAATATATACGTTGGAGAAATGAGCCATGTAAAGCTTCTATTCCAAAAGGAGAGGACTTAAAAACAGTGCAGGAGAGATGTTTAGAGTCTGTAAAGGATATCATAGATAAATATGATGATGGTTCTATAATCATTGTCTCCCATGGAGTGGCCATAAAAACCATAATATTGGGCCTATTGGGACTGGATCTTAAACATTTTTATAATATTACCCTAAGTAATGCTTCAATGAATAAATTAGAATTTAGGGAGTATGGACCTGTACTAATCAGTTTAAATGATACCTGCCATTTAAAAAGCTGCTAAGTATTAGCTTTTCTAAAAGAGAGTAAGGATTATTTGAAAAGCAGGGATAGACCGATGGAGGAATGAAAGTGAGTAGAAGTAAGGTAAAAAGATATGAAAAAATTGATAGAGTCTTGGGGAAAATGGTTATAAGTTTTTTTATCATATTAATTATGGTTCAATGGTATCTAAGAATTTTTAATAGGGGAATTGAACCTCTTTTAAATAAATTATATATGGGTGAAGGTTTAAGATTTAAGGTGATAGACGTAGTGACAGAAGATGCTAATGTTAGTAATTAGGATTAAAGCTAATATTGGATATATATAATATTACTATTTAATTTGCCTTAATCATATGAATTATAGTACAATATATATGGCATATATAGATTCAACTAAAATTGTTAATTCCTAATGGGGAAAGCGTCCTTAAAAATATGGAGTATTTTAAAAGTTTATAAATTAGGTTGTATTATATGAACTCTATACTTGTTATAGTACTCATATTAAGTTATAATTTTGATAGACATATTAATAAATCAGAGTTTCAATTGAGGACATGCTTATGATAATAACTAGATAGGTCTAACACTTCCTTAAAAATGGCCTAAGTTTAATATAAGCTAAGAGCTGAGAACTGAAATCCAACAAAGAGCTGAGGATGTTTTTTGATGTAATCGGATTTAGTTTTAATTTAACCACCAGCCATCTGGTGGTTTATATGTTAGGAGGAGCATATAGTGGCTAAAGTAACTATTGCAATAGATGGACCAGCAGGAGCAGGTAAAAGTACTATTGCAAAGCGAATTGCGGAGCTAAAAAATTTATTATATATTGATACTGGAGCAATGTATAGAGCTATCACCTTAAAACTATTGAATAATAATGTTGCTATCCATGATAAAGATAGGATTAAAACCATTTTAGAAAATACAAATATAGAGTTTATTGAAGGTAGTATATTTTTAGATGACATCAGGGTAGACGATGAGATTAGAGAGCCTAGAATAAATGAAAATGTATCGGAGGTTTCAGCTATTCCTCTAATAAGGGAAACACTGGTAGGGCTTCAAAGAAAAATTGCTGAAAACAATAATGTTGTAATGGATGGCAGGGATATAGGAACAAGAGTTTTACCAGATGCAAAATATAAGTTCTTTTTAACAGCTTCCATAGGAGAAAGGGCAGAGAGAAGGTATGAAGAATTGGTAAAAAAAGGATATGGATGTAACTATGAAGAGGTTGTGAAGGAGATTACAAAAAGGGATAAAATCGATAGTGAAAGGGTACTCGATCCCCTACAAAAAGCTGAAGATGCCATTTTAGTAGATACAACAGGTAAGAACATAGCTGAAGTTATCGATATCATAATGGATGAGATGAAATCCATTGATTCATAAAGCCTAGGAGGTAGGAATACTTGAATATTTATGTTGCTCAAAATTCAGGCTTTTGTTTTGGAGTTAAGAGAGCTCTTAAGAAAACCTTTGATGCCATTACGGAAGAGGAGAATGTAATATTTACCTTTGGGCCCTTAATACATAATGACCAAGTAATAAATCGGTTAAAGGACTTAAATGTTAAGTCAGTTGAGAATATCGAAGAGGCAAAGGATTCTACTTTAATAATAAGATCCCATGGAATACCCTTGGATATATATGATAAAGCAAAGGAACTCAATATAGAAATAATCGATGCAACATGTCCATTTGTGAGAAGAGTACAGGAAATAGCTAGAGAATACTATAATAAATCCTATCAGATTGTTATAATTGGTAATCCCAAGCATCCCGAAGTTATAGGAATAAACGGTTGGTGCCATAATAGTGCATATATTGTAGAAAAAGTAAGTCGGATGGAAGAATTTCCATTTACTGAAAAAATGTGTGTTGTAGCTCAGACTACTATTACATTGGAAAAATGGAATACTATTATCAAAGAATTAAATAAGAAAACTAATGAGCTTAGGGAATTTAATACAATATGTTTAGCGACAAAACAGAGACAAGAGGTAAGTGCCGATATAGCAAAAAAGGTGGATGCTATGGTGGTAATAGGTGGATATCATAGTTCAAATACGCAAAAATTATTTAGGATATGTAAAAAATATTGTGAAAAATCCCTTCATATAGAGACAGCTGATGAATTGCCTTTAGAGATATTTAAGGAATGTAAAGATGTTGGTATAACGGCAGGTGCTTCTACACCGGCATGGATTATCAAAGAAGTTGTTAAAAGAATTGAGAGGGAACTGCTTTAACTAAATCAAGGATGGGGATTTGGGTAGAAAGATTATGATACCCCTATTCATATAGGGAAATCTGTAACACCCACTTGTAGAAGTGAGTGTCTTATAATTTTATATAAAGGTGGCGATTAAATTATGGAGAATGGCAACAATACTTTTAATGAATTATTGGAACAGGAGGAGAAATTGTTTACTGTTCCAAGACGTGGTAATATACTTACAGGTAAGGTTGTACAAGTATTAGATAATGAGGTAGTAGTAAATATAGGCTACAAATCTGATGGAATAATTCCTCTAAATGAATTTTCAAATAATACAGATATTAATCTTAAGGATATTATTAAAGAAGGAGAGGAAATTGAAGTTTACGTTCTAAAGTCCGATGATGGAGAAGGAAATGTAGTATTATCTAAGAAAAGGATTGACGCTATAAAGAACTGGGAACTGATAGAGAAGGTTAGTCAGGAAAATGAGAGCATAATAGTGAAAACTGGAGAAGCGGTTAAAGGTGGTATTATTGCCTATTATAAAGAATTACGTGGTTTTATTCCAGCTTCACAGTTATCTAATGAATACGTTGAAAATTTAGATGAATATTTAAATAAAGAACTTGAAGTAAATGTTATTGAAGTTGATAAGAATAAAAATAAGATTATTTTTTCCCATAGAAAAATACTTGAAGTGATACTAAAGGAAAAGAGAGAAAAGCTATGGAGCACATTAGAGAAGGATATGGTTGTTAAGGGTGAAGTAAAGAGATTAGCAAACTTTGGTGCTTTTGTAGACCTTGGAGGACTTGATGGACTTATACATATATCTGAGATGTCATGGGGGAGAATAAAGCATCCCAAGGAAGTATTAAATATTGGTGATATAGTTGAAGTCTATGTAAAAGAAATTGATAAGGAAAAGGATAGAATATCTCTAAGCTTAAAGCAAGCGAAGGAAAATCCCTGGGATAGAATTGATGAAAAATATATAGTAGATGATATAATCAAGGGTAAAGTTGTTAAATTAGTAGATTTTGGAGCCTTTATAGAACTAGAACCCGGTGTTGAAGGATTGGTGCATATCTCACAGATTTCTGAAACAAGAATAGCTAAGCCCTCAGAAGTTCTAGAAGTAGGACAGACCGTGGATGTTAAAGTTATTGATGTAAAAAAGGAAGAAAAGAGATTGGGTCTATCCATTAAGGAAGCTAAAGAATCGGAAGACCTTGAAGATTATGTATATGAAAATGAAGAAGAACAGTCAACTATTGGTGATGTATTAAAATCTAAGGAGAAATAAATAAGGGGATGGATATTCACTAGATTTTAAATTTATAGAATAATTTTTACTTCTTAGGAGATAATATTAATACCCTCACAAAATATTAACAAGACCCCCTTATATTTCTCGTTTACCGTGTTTATCACGGTTTATTTTTTTGGGTACTTTTATATTAATATAATTCTTCAATTTACTCTATTTAGTAAATATGTTAGAATTATTTATGAATATAAAATACAAAATTCTATAAATTTTTTATTTTATATTCATGCTGCATTTAAATTTATTGATATTTAAAGCAGCATTACTATATACATTTCTTTAAAAAAATCTGACCAAAATCTAAAGAATTAAACTCATTTCAATTTTTGTTTCCTTCTTTATCACTTCATATCAAAACATCTAAAATACATAATTAAAAGCGGGGTGGGAACATAATGAATTATGAAAAATTTAAAGAACAGGTTTTAAGAAAAACAGGTATAAATTTATCCTCCTACAAAGAGAGGCAGATGAAAAGGCGTATAGAGTCCTTGATAAAAAGGTGTAACTTTGATAATTATCAGGATTATTTCAATGCTATAACCAAGGACGATGTACTTTATAATGATTTCATAAATTATCTCACAATTAACGTATCGGAGTTTTACAGAAATCCTACCCAGTGGCAGGTTTTAAAAAGTGATGTAATTCCTTATCTTTTGGAGAATAACGGGAAGAGAAAGTTGAAGGTATGGAGTGCTGCCTGTTCTACTGGGGAAGAGCCCTATTCCCTAGTAATGGCACTAAGTGAATTTTTTAACCTTAGAGAGATAGAAGTAATAGCTACGGATATTGATAAAGAGGTTTTAAATAAAGCTAGTATAGGCATCTATTCACCAAAAAGCATTGAACATACTCCTGATAAGTTTAAGAAAAAGTATTTTACAAAGACGGGTAATTCCTATAAAATCAGCGAAGAAATTAAAAACTGTGTTAAATTTAGAAGCCATGACCTTCTAAAGGATATCTACCCTAAAGATTGTGACCTGATAATTTGTAGAAATGTTTTAATATATTTTACAGAAGAAGCAAAGGAAAAGATATACATAAACTTCAATAGCAGTTTAAAAAGTAATGGAGTTTTATTTGTAGGGAGTACTGAACAAATAATATTACCCCATAGATATAATTTTAAAGCTATGAAGACATTTTTTTATAAAAAAGTCAATTAATAATAAAATTAGACCTTTATTACAGTATACCAGATTGTAGACTTTGTCTACAATCTGAAAATGTTTTAGAAGGTTTTTTTGTTTAAAAAAACGAAATACCGTCATTTGTATGTATAAAATGAAGGAAAGTGTTGCAAATGCTCGAAATATAAAGGAAATTGCTATAAAAAAACTAAGTAAGTTAAGAGGAATTCAAGGATTTTGCAAGAATAAGTTAATATAAAGATTTAAATATAGGGGTGGGAATATGGTTGAAATAAATAAAAACTATACTATATCAGAAGCTAGTGAATTAATTGGTTATCCGAATCACGTTCTAAGGTTTTATGAAAAGGAATTTGACATTGAAATACCAAGGAATAGGTCAGGCCATAGGTATTATACATATAACGAAATTGAAAAGTTTACCTATATAAAAAACCTAAAGGAAAGAGGATTATCAAATAAACAAATTAAAACTATCATAAATTCTCCAGAGGAAATAATGAATATAGACGAATTAGCAGTTACAAGTTCTAGCTATAGTCCAGAGATGGGAGGCGATATCCTTCCTATAAAGGATTTAGAAAATAATTTGTCAAGTAACATAATAGAAATAGGTAAGATTCTTGAAGAAAAATTAGATGATAGTCTTAAGGATTTGTCTAAGGTCTTAGCTGAAAAAATACAATCCTCATTACAGGATTTTAAAATTCCCGATCGTGATCAGGATAAGGATGTTCTAATTTCAGAAAATGCTAGGCTTAGGATGAAATTAAAGGAGAGGACCTACGAAACCGCTGCACTTAAACAAAAGCTAAAACAGCTTGAAAACAAGAAAGTTTCATTTTTTAGTAGAATCTTTGGCGATGCCAATAAAGAGGCTTAATATATTTATATATTAAGCCTCTTTTAAATGTATAATACTAAAAAAAAACATACAAATATAATTGTATACAATTGACAATATGGTATACGA
>JAKSBP010000137.1 GCA_022361035.1 Clostridia bacterium | reverse complement strand
GGCCATATCGGCCACGTCATGGCCCTCAAAGTAAAGCCGTCCTTGCGCATAGCAAAGATCGTCGCGCTCCCACCACAGGGGCGCGGCTTCTGAAACCGCCAGCGCCGTCATGCCCGGGCCTTTCCGGATGTCTCCGCCGCTAGGTAGTCGACGCCCGTCGCATTAATCGGCTCTTGGCGTCCCGTGATCCAGCGGCGGCAATTCATTGCGCCGCAGGCGCACGCGAACTGGACGAAGAGGCGGTCCTCGGTTTCCGCATAGTCGATCGTCACCACTTCGCCTCGCCTGATGGGACGGCGTGCGACCAGTTCAAATTTTTCCATATCGAGCCGCGCATTTGGATCGCAGCCATGGGTCAAATATCCAATGAAGCGCGTCCCGGAAATATGCCGTCCTTCGTCGACTTGAAGGCTGTGTTGTTTGATCCTTGAGCTGATCTCCCCGGTAAAGCGGTCGAGAACGGCGCCCTTTGGGAAAAAGGCGAGGCTGACAACGCCAAGCCCGAACCCCTTAATATCGCAGACTCTAAGCCTTGCATGCGCAGCGTCGTCGTCATGGTCGTAAGGTGATGAGAGCGGATACATAAATACAACTCCGACGGTTTAGCTATATTTGCATGCGTATGATTTCACGCTGACAACAGCGCAAGACTTGCAGATAATTCTTTATCGAAACGGTTAAAGACTTATGAGAAGCCGCCCGAAAGAAGGGTGTTTTTATAAGTCGCAGCAATATACTGATTGCAGTTTTATTTATCGGAAAGTGAAAAAGTTGAGATTGTGATGCAACTTAACTCGCGCATCTCATTGATATTAATATGTGTGCAGAGTTTAGGCGCGCTTTCTGTCGAGACTATGGGGCGGAAAACCGTAACTCGTTCTCAACCACTGCGCGTTCATTCAGGCGGTCATGATTGGTCATGCTCGTTCTCTCCTGCATGGGACTTTTGCGCGGTAAAGCTGTTTTTCTTGATTGCTGCGAACACGCCTGTGGGCTTCAACAGCGCTTCAATGCCGTCAAGCACCTCGATCGGCGTCGCGCCCGGATCCGTTGCGGAGAAACGTTCGGCGCCGCGCCGCGTGTCCGCATCGGTCAAAGCAAGCAAGCTCACGCTTGGCGCGGATGTGTCTTTTGCGCGCCACTCGGCATGTTCCAACGCTGTAACGCCATATGCGGCTTTTGCAAGCGCCAGCTGTTTGTCGACGTCGCCGTCGAGCAAATGGCGCTCCAGGAAATCCCTGGCCGCGAGGGCAAGGGCAAGCGCGTCCGCCGGGGTCTTGGCGGCGCATTCGCCCGCCGCGATGACGGTCTTGTCCGAATTGGCCCAAACAATGAAAAACGCACCGGGCGATGCGTCTCCCATGAGGCGAACAGCAATCTCCGCGCCTGCTGCGTGCATGGATAATGGTTTAAATACCGATTGGCTGTATATGGCCGCCGAGCTTTCCGGCGAACGCCCGCGGTCCCGCCGCAGGGTTTCAAGGTCTAAACGTTTCGCCGCCGCGCATTGGCTTGCGTTCATCAGCCGAACTGCATCGGCGAGGTCGCTTGCTTCGCGAATCCTGAAACCCTTGCTGGCGGTTACATCCTCGCCCGCGTCCAGCGCGGCGATTGCTCGCTGGTTTTGATGAAGGTCGCCAACAATACGATGCGCGACTTGCCAGGCGAGGAGTGCGCCGATTATGCCCGCGAGGCATGAGATCAGAAGAATATCCTGTCGCAGCGTATCCAGTCGCGCGAGCATAGGCGCAGCGTCAAGACGGACGGCGATGAAAGACGCCGGGCCTGCGGGCGCCAGAGCGACGATATAGGGATCGGCGCTGGTAATGGCCGAGGTTGCGGTGGGTTCGCTTGGGCGGGAAAGGCTGTCTAAGGACCATT
>JAKSBP010000074.1 GCA_022361035.1 Clostridia bacterium | reverse complement strand
CTCTTCATCAGAGACTCTTTTATAAATCTGTTTTACCTTCTATTACCTATTTAAAAACAGATTTATTGCATGAGCCTAAAGGATTCTCAGTGGCTGCTGTAGTAAGTTAACTTTCTCTATCACACATCTATATATGAGAAACCTCAAAGTCTTACAAATTTTTTTCTTTGTGGAATATGTATTTAATTTAGGCGAAAATAAAAAAGGGGGATGAAAATGGACATCGACAACTTATATGACAGCGGTATAACATATGAAGAATTTATGTCCCAGGATGAAGGAGCCTATATAGGAAAAATGCTAGAGATATATAATAATATAGAAATTAATGATGAATTATTGACCAAAATAAACTCTATAAATAAAAGAATCAATGTTTTAGTATTTGCTGAAATATGGTGTCCAGATTGCGTAATAAACCTTCCTGCCTTGAAAAAGATATGCGATTTAAACAAATCTGTAGAAATGAAGATTGTATCAAGGGAGGGAAATGAAAAACATTTTCATGCTTATGGCTTTAAAGATAAATTAAAAATACCTACCTTTGTTTTCATGGATACTAAATTTAAAGTTTTAGGTACTTTTATTGAAATTCCCAGTGTTATAAAAGAAATAATGGCTAAGGGAGATCAAGTAGATACGATAGTGGCTAAGCGCAAATATAGAAAAGGTGAATTTACAAAGGAAACTATAGAGGATATTCTCAGAATAATTACTTAAAAAAGATGGGACTTTAGCACCATCTTTTTTCTTTGACTATAAAAACAGAAGGTGATACAATATATAGTGTATTCCAAATTAGCAAATACTAAATATAGATAGGGATGATGAAAAATGCAATTATCGGGAAACTCTTTAACAGTACTTGAAAGAAGATATTTAGCACGGGATGTAGAAGGAAATATAATTGAATCACCTGAAGACATGTTTTTAAGAGTAGCTAGACACATTGCAGCAGCCGAAGAAAAGTATACTAAATCGGGAGAAATTGAAAAGATTGAAAAGAAATTTTATGAAATCATGACTAATTTAGAGTTTCTTCCAAATTCACCAACGCTGATGAATGCAGGTAGAGAATTAGGTCAATTATCGGCTTGCTTCGTTTTGCCTGTAGAGGATTCAATGGAAGGCATATTTGAATCCGTTAAAAATGCAGCTTTGATACATAAGAGTGGTGGAGGAACTGGCTTTAGCTTTGCTAGATTAAGGGGGAAGGGTTCAACTGTGGCTTCTACCGGTGGAGTTGCATCGGGGCCCGTTAGCTTTATGAAAGTCTTTAACTCTGCTACAGAAGCTGTAAAGCAGGGAGGTAGAAGACGGGGAGCTAATATGGGTATCCTACGTATAGATCATCCAGATATACTAGAATTTATAAAATGTAAAGAGAACAACGATGAATTAAATAACTTTAATATAAGTGTTGGCCTTACAGAAGAGTTTATGAATGCTGTGGAAGGGAACCGAGAATATAATCTACTTGAACCTAGAACAAGGGAAGTAGTAGGTAAATTAAATGCACAAGAAATATTTAATACTATAGTATCAATGGCCTGGAAAAATGGGGAGCCTGGTATAGTATTTTTAGATAGAATAAATAGGGACAATATAGTTCCTGAGATAGGTGAAATAGAAAGTACAAATCCCTGTGGCGAGCAGCCTCTATTACCCTATGAATCATGTAACCTAGGCTCAATAAATTTAGCTAAGATGGTAAAAGAAGTAGATGGAGAAGCAAAAATCCATTACCAGAGGTTAGGAGAAGTAGTTGACTTAGCTGTTCACTTTTTAGACAATGTTATAGACGTGAATAAATATCCTTTAAAGGATATTGAAGAAATGACTAAAGGAAACAGGAAAATAGGATTGGGCGTAATGGGCTTTGCCGATATGTTAGTAAAGCTGGGTATACCCTATAATTCTCCAGAAGGTGTAGAGCTTGCAGATGAAGTTATGGAATTTATTAACAAGAGGTCAAAGGAAAAATCTATTCAGCTTGCAAGTGAGAGAGGGGCCTTTTTAAATTACGATAAGAGTACATTTAAAGAAAAGAATTTAAAGCTTAGAAATGGAACAACGACTACCATAGCCCCAACGGGCTCCATAAGTATCATAGCTGGGACTTCAAGCGGTATAGAACCTATATTTGCACTGTGCTACTATAGGAATGTAATGGACGATGATAAACTCATTGAAGTAAACCCATTATTTAAGGAATATCTTAAAAAAGAAGGGATATACTCTGAAAAATTAATGGAAAAGGTAGTTGAGCAGGGAAGTATACAGGATATTCAAGAAATTCCAGAATCCATAAAAAGAATATTTGTCACATCCCATGATATCTCTCCCCAGTGGCATGTAAAGATGCAGGCTGCCTTTCAAAATAATGTTGATAATGCAGTATCTAAAACAGTAAATTTTAGGCACGATGCCCCTAGAGAAGAGGTTGGAGAAGCCTATATACTTGCATATAAACTAGGATGTAAAGGAATCACCATATATAGGGATGGAAGCAGGGATGAGCAGGTACTAAATATTGGGAAACTTAATCAAAGCGAAGATGAAAAAGCAGCTGCCATTGAATTAAAGGGCATTGTCCCAAGAATTAGGCCCAAGACTACTATGGGCATTACCGACAGGGTTAAAATAGGATGCGGCAATCTATATATAACAGCTAATTATGATGAGAAGGGTATCTGCGAAGTCTTTACCAATCTTGGTAGGGCAGGAGGCTGTCCAAGCCAAAGTGAAGCAACAAGTAGACTCATATCTATTGGACTTCGTTCTGGAATTAGTGCCGAATCCATCATAGAGCAATTAAAGGGTATTAGATGCCACTCAACCCTTAGACAAAGAGGTAAAGGGAATAATGAAATAAACGTATTATCATGTCCCGATGCCATAGGGAAGACCTTAGAAAAGGTAATGAATATGAGCATAATAACAGATGATAAAAACATTGCAGACATAGCCCAGGAAATTGAAGATGAACAATCCAGGTCCTTAGACAATTGTTCTATTTGTACCCTTTCAGATATGTGTAATAATGAGATATCAATAGGTGTTGACCAATGTCTAGATAAATGTGGGAACCTAATCCTATGTCCTGAGTGTGGCAATAGAGTTGAGCATGAAGGCGGATGTGTAATGTGTAGGAGCTGTGGGTATTCTAAGTGTGGGTAATTCCTGAACATATTGAAGCTCTTATAAACATTAAAAATACTAGGATTAGATGATTAAATGAAAGACAGAAAAAATGTGTTTTAATATAAGATTTGCATTTAATGCACATTAATTAGCAAAAAAATAACT
>JAKSBP010000311.1 GCA_022361035.1 Clostridia bacterium | reverse complement strand
TAAAAATCGCTCAAAAGGAAACCTCAGTGGCTGCTTTCGTTTATTAAGTTTGTTAGTCTCTCTTCTATATGATATTGTAAAGAATGATATTAATTGTAGCATACAGTTTAAGTTCTATTGAAATTTCCTTAAAAGCAATGTATAATTATATGGAATCGGTAACATGTTTAAAATTTAATTTGCTTAAGATATATTTTTATGGTGAGTTTTTCAAATCTTTAGGGAGGAAGCAATATGGCTGCTACAATAAACGATATAGCTAGAACAGCAGGGGTATCTAGAACAACTGTATCCCGAGTTTTAAATGATTCAGGCTATGTAAAGGAAGAAACTAGGGAGAAGATTTTAAAGGCTATACAGGAATTAAACTATACTCCAAGTGCTATAGCAAGGAGTTTATCAACGAATAGGACAAACACTATAGGAGTTATAGTTCCGGAGATTAACAATCCATTTTTTGGAGAGATTATAAAGGGTATTAGTCAAGTAGCCGATGAACACAATTTAAATATAATACTTTTTAATACCGATGATACTAGAGATAAAGAATTGAAAGCCCTTAAAATCCTTAAGGAGCAAAGGATTCAAGGAATTATTATTACCCCGACCTATCCCGAGGATAAATTCAATAGGGAGTATTTAAATACCCTTAAAAGCCTAAATATTCCAGTTGTTTTGATGGATGGACATGTTGAATATTCTAATTTTAGTGGAGTATTTATTGATCATATAAAAGGAGCCTTTGATGGAACCATGGCCTTAATTGAAGAAGGCCATAGTAAAATAGCAATAATTACTGGAGATATGAATTCAAGGCCAGCAAGGGACAGGCTAACAGGGTATAAAAATGCCTTAGTCCTAAATCATATTTCAGTAAATAAAAGATACATTTTTCATGGCAACTATAAACATGAAAGTGCATATAGGATTACGAAACAGATTCTTGACATGGAAGATAGACCTACGGCCATTTTTGTAATGAGCAATATGATGATATTGGGATGTATGAAGGCTATCTATGAAGAAAATGTTAATGTTCCAGGAGATATAGCTATTATGGGATTTGATAAAGTAGATGCATTAAATATAGTTGGCATGAATATTAGTTTTATAAATGGACCTACCATAGAGATGGGTAGAACCGGTATGGAACTACTTATTGATAACTTATATAAAAAAGGGGGTAATAAGGAATTAAAAAGAATAACCCTTCTTCCAAAATTAGTTTTGAAGGGTTCAGAAAAGTATATAAAAAATAAATGTAAATGAACCTTTTCAGTTAATTAGCAATGGAAATTAGAATAATGAAGTTAAATTAGCAGAATTTATAATATAAAGGATATGGAACCTTTTACATATATATGGCATTTAAAATATAAATAGATAGTTAAAAGGAGAGGACAAAAATGAGAATAGAGGAGTATATTGACCATACTTTATTGAAGCCCCAAGGGAGTGAGGAGCAAATAAAAAAAATTTGTGCTGAAGCTAAAGAATATGGATTTGCATCGGTATGTGTGAATCCCTACTATGCCCCTTTAGTAAAGCAGGAATTGAAGGGCACTAGGGTGAAAACCTGCGTAGTTGTAGGATTTCCATTAGGTGCTACAACAAAGGAAGTAAAGGCATTTGAAACAAGACAGGCAATTGAAAATGGTGCTGAAGAAATAGATATGGTAATTAATATTGCAGCTTTAAAGGATAAAAAATATGATTATGTTAAGGAAGATATCGAAGCTGTAGTTAATGCGGCAGAGGGAAAGGCCTTAGTAAAGGTGATATTAGAAACATGCCTTTTAACTGAGGAAGAAAAAGTGAAGGCATGTGAGCTTTCTCAAGGAGCTAGGGCAGACTTTGTAAAAACCTCAACTGGATTTTCAACCGGTGGAGCTACCATAGAAGATATTAAACTAATGAGACAAACTGTAGGTAATGATATGGGAGTCAAGGCTTCCGGCGGTATTAGAACTAAGGCTGATGCTGAAGCAGTTATTGAAGCTGGGGCCAATAGAATAGGTGCAAGTGCTTCCATAGCCATTGCAGAGGGAACTAAGAATTCAAATTCTGGATATTGATTTAGTACTAGATGAAAAATAGAGGTAAGTAGGAGGATAGCATGGATAAAAAATTACTTATAGGAAAAGCTTTAAAAGCTAAAGAAAAGGCCTATACTCCATACTCTGGATTTAATGTGGGAGCGGCACTTTTAACGAAGACTGGGAAAATATATACAGGTTGCAATGTTGAATGTGTATCATACACCCCTACTATTTGTGCAGAAAGAACAGCAATAGCTAAGGCAGTTTCTGAAGGAGAAAGAAGTTTTATTGCCATAGCTATAACGGGAGATGCTGATTGGACTTTCCCCTGTGGAGTCTGTAGGCAAGTAATAAGAGAATTTGGAAAAGACATAATAGTTATTGTAGCGAAGTCTGAAGATGAATATAGAGAATATACTCTTGAAGAATTAATGCCCCATAGCTTTGGTCCAGAGGACTTAGATTAATTTCTTGAGGTGAATGGAATGAGAATGTACGATATAATTATGAAAAAAAGAGAGGGAGAGGAACTTACAACTGAGGAAATCAATTTTTTCGTTGAGGAATATACCAAGGGAGTCATTCCCGATTATCAAGTTTCTGCCCTTATGATGGCAATCTATTTTCAAAGGATGAACAAAAGAGAAACAGTAGATTTAACCAAAGCAATGATTGAAAGCGGAGATATAATTGATCTATCGGCGATTGAAGGAGTTAAAGTCGATAAACATAGTACCGGCGGAGTTGGAGATACAACTACTTTGATACTTGGACCAATTGTAGCTGCTGCTGGAGTACCCGTTGCAAAGATGTCGGGAAGAGGTCTGGGGCATACGGGGGGAACAATAGATAAATTAGATGCATTTAAAGGCTTTTCCGTTGATATGGCCATTGATAAATTCATCGAAAATGTAAATAGAACAAAAATTGCAATAGGTGGTCAGACAGCTAACTTGGCTCCAGCCGATAAAAAGCTCTATGGCCTTCGAGATGTAACAGCAACCGTAGATAATATATCATTAATAGCCGGTAGTATTATGAGCAAAAAAATTGCTTCAGGGGCAGATGCCATAGTTCTTGATGTTAAGACCGGCAGTGGAGCATTTATGAAGGATGAAGACAGTGCCTTTAAGCTTGCCCAGGAAATGGTTGATATAGGCACCAATGTAGGAAGGAATACAATTGCTGTAATTACAGATATGGACCAGCCCCTAGGCTATGCGGTAGGAAATGCATTAGAAGTAAAGGAAGCAATCGATACGTTGAAGGGCAAAGGGCCTGATGACCTTACTGAGCTGTGTTTAAGTCTAGGGTCATATATGCTTATTCTGGGTGGAAGGGCAGGAAATCCAAAGGAAGCTAGAAAGATACTAGAGGATATTATCCTTTCAGGTAAAGGGATTAAAAAGCTAAAAGAGCTTGTAGAGGCTCAAGGTGGAGATTCGACATACGTTGATAATCCATCATTATTTGATAGGGTGGCTATTGTAGAACCTATTTCTACTTCTGAGGCTGGTTTTGTCAAAAGTATTAAGGCAGATGATATAGGTAGAGCTGCCCTTGTACTTGGGGCAGGTCGTGAAACGAAAGAAAGCGAGATAGATTTAGGAGTTGGAATTGTTCTTCACAAAAAAATAGGTGATTTTGTAAAGCCGGGAGAATCCATAGCAACTATATATGCAAATGACCCTAGTAAGCAAAAAATAGCTGCTGAAATGGTTATAGGAGCTTATAATATAACTTCAGAGGAAACCAAGCCAAGGCACTTAATTAAAGGTGTTGTTACAAAAAATGGTATAGAGAGATTCGGATAAGGGCCTTTGAAGGCCTTTATCCTTATGTAAAAAATTTTAACTGTGCACTTACACTGTCATTATCTAATTCTAAAATAATAAATGAAAACCATCTCTCATTTCTTTTATCAGTGGGAGAACCAGGGTTTAACAATAGAACCTTGTTCTTTGTTTTAATTATTGGCTGGTGACTATGACCAAAAATAATAATATCTACATCCTCATCTTTAAAGGCCTCATAGGCCCTATCCATAGTAGTTTTCTTTAATCCATGTCCGTGAAATATTCCTATACTATAATTTTCAATTTCAATAATTTTTTTTTCAGGGACTAATTGTCTAGTATCCTCACCATCGACATTTCCCCACACTCCTACAAAACTTTTAAATTCTTTTAAAAAATTTACTGCCTTACTAGATATATAATCTCCTGCATGGATAATCATATCTATATCTTCCATATGTTGTTGTAAAAAGTTATTTAGCCTATAGAGATTCCCAGCATTTATATGGGTATCAGAAATTACACCTATTTTCAAAATTATCACCCTATCTCTATATAGTAATATTATCTTTTATTATAAGACTTTTATCCTTGTAAGGGATAGTTTATAGATGTGTGATTGAGAATATTAACTTACTACAGCAGGCACAGAGAATCCTTTAGGCTC
>JAKSBP010000026.1 GCA_022361035.1 Clostridia bacterium | reverse complement strand
GCACTAACTGGATTTTAGTTAATATATATGAATCTTTATCACTTAGTACTTTTATATCTTTGTTCAAACACATATCCACTTATCTTGTAATTTCTATTATACCAGTTAGTGTGGGGTTTCTTATATTAACTGCATAATCTTAGATAAAGAATTTTTGATACTTCAATTAGTAAATGACTATTGTTATCTATAATCACATATCCATACAACTTTCCATTATATTTACAGATATTTTTTTACTCTTTTTAGATATTCCTCTTTATCCCTTTCTTCTTTAAATATGTTTTATGTGTTCTAGCCTGACCCCATTTTGCTCTTTACAGAGATAATGGAAAGACTTGATTGTCTCTCCATCACCCTGTTTACTTGTTATTTTTTAGTAAGTTTTCAGAAACAAATAGAGTAATCTCAATGCTCTTAAACTACTTCATTATATTCAATTTGTTCAGAAGCTATTTTTAAAACATCACCTGAATTTAATATTATCGTTACTTCAAAACATATCTCACTATTAACTTCTTTAAAACGCTTATATTTAACTTCATTGACATACATTCCTGCCCCCCATGGTTCAAGAATCTTCATTGAAAACATTTTAACATAATTGAATCTCATAATCGCTTTTATATTTCTCTTCTTTGGAGAATCAAGCTCAATTGGAATCCACACCTCATGATTAGCATAATCACATTTTATTTCTCCTAATTTTCCATCATGCATATCCAATTCATCTAGGACCGATAGATTGTTTATACTTATTATTATCTCATTCACTTTCCTTTACCTCCTATTTAAAAAAATCTAAAAACTCTTCTGGTATTATATCACCTGGTCATATATAAGTATCACCTGTTCCAGGATGCGTAAAACGGTTTTTACCGTCTGGTGTTATGTGAAAATGATCTCCATACTTAGGATCTGCATTCCATTCAAATAACGCTTTACCTTTAGGGTAGTAAACGGGGTCAGGCTAGAACATGTAATTTGTTATTTATGTTTGCTATATTTATAATTAATACATGATACTTTGACACTAACTGAATTTTAGTGAATATATATTATTAAAGATAATAAATATGAATCCT
>JAKSBP010000396.1 GCA_022361035.1 Clostridia bacterium | reverse complement strand
TTCTATATTTATTTTGAGATATGCAGCCGGTATATGTTGGGTTTTTTAATATCTTTTTTATTGTATTATGATTCCATAACCGACTAATTGATTTTCCCCTATAGTTACTTCTTTCCTCTTTATATTTAGTAGGGCAAAGTACCCCTTCGTCATTTAAAATATGTGAAATTTTACTTATTCCATGTCCTCCTAAATACATATGAAATATTCTTTTTACTATAGGGGCAGCTTCCTCGTCTATTTCCAGTTTGTTTTTATCCATATCACTTTTTCTATAGCCAAAAGGGGCAAAGGCCCCTATAAATTTACCCTGTCTTTTCTTTGTATCTAAGGAGCTTCTAACCTTCACTGATATGTCCTTGGCATACATATCGTTTATTACAGACTTAAAGGGGGATACATCGTTTCCAGCACTGTTTCTAAATGTGTCTATTCCATCATTTATGGCTATATACCTAACGTTCTTCTCAGGAAAATACTTCTCTAGATAATATCCTGTACTTATATAGTCTCTGCCTAGTCTGCTCAAGTCCCTTGTGATGACTAGATTAATTTTTCCCTTTTCTATGTCTACTATAAGCCTTTGAAAGTCAGGTCTATCAAAATTAGTACCTGTGTAGCCATCATCTATGTAATAGTCCACTATATTCCACTTATTTTCTAAAAGGTATTTTGTTAAGTAATCTCTTTGGTTTTTTATTGATTCTGATTGATATTTTCCTTCATCTTCCCTGGATATTCTACAGTATATTCCAGCTTTATAATGGTTGTTTTCCTTATCTATATTATCAAGCATGTTTATCACCTGTTAACATGCATATTTTTCCTTAGATATTCTTGCTCTTAATAAGTCAATCAGTATATCTTCTAAGGTTTTAGTTTTTGAAAATTCCCTTATGACTTTATATTCCTTTATTTTCATTAATTTAAGCTCCCCTTTTATTTCTCTTTGTTCTATTTATATTCAGCTTTTATTAGTCAATGATAATTTCTTTATCCTATGGATAAACAACAAGTATAATAAGTTTTTTCAAAAAATTTATAAAATCTCAAGGAGTCTTGTCTTGAGATTTTGTTTCTTTAATAGGAATAATCTGTTTTGATGAATTATGCAATTCTGAGAAGTTAGAATTATACAATTTCCTCAATAACTTTAAATTATTATTTAAGCTGGTGATAGGTTCCAATTTCTGCGTTATTGACTAGGTGGAAATTGTAAATACCTCCAGAACATTGATATGCTTTAACATGCTTTAGATATTTTAAAATAGTATAATTTCTTTTTTTGGTAATAATTGTTACTTTTTTATAAAAGTCATATAAATTATAATTAATTATGTAATAGATATTGTGCTAGATAAGCTAGAGGAGGGAAAAGTATAATGAAATATAAATTTTTAATTATTACTATATTTTTCGTTATGTTATTTTCAGTAGGATGCAGTACAAAAAAAGGAGTTCCATTTACTAACCTAGTACAGGATAAAGTTGTACAGATTGATATGCGTCATCCTGGGAATGGTGTTCTTTATTCTACAATAGATTCCAAATTGATAAATCAATTTGTTTTAGAAATGAAGCAAGGCGGTGCTGATTATTACGAAGCTAATCCTATGTCTAATGTTGGAAATGGTGTATCTGTACTATATAATGCAGATAACACTGCAATTGCTAAAATTGTATTGCTAGAAAAAGGTGTTGTTAAAATTAATGGTACATACTACAGTGTAAAAGCTGATATAGATGGAATTTTGAAGCCTTTTCATGAGGAATTTCTTAA
>JAKSBP010000296.1 GCA_022361035.1 Clostridia bacterium | reverse complement strand
CGGTTTCAGTAGCATTAAGCGACTAGGACCTATTAGCAAATAATAATAATCCTAGACACGATAGTGTTGAAAATGAATCAAAAGCTATTGATGAGATGCTCAATCAAATTGGAAGAAAAATTGTATCCTTAGCTAAAGATATTCTTGAATCAAATTTAAATCCATCAGATTTATGCATGGTTATAAAAAATGAAATAAACCCGTCTAAATATACTGTACTAGAAGGAAATAGAAGAATTATTGCATTAAAGCTACTCCATAATCCTGACTTGATACCAGCTAAACATTCAAATTTTAAAAAACAATTTGAAAAACTTCATATTAGATTTATAGAAAATCCAATTAACCAAGTTTATTGTGTAGTTTACCAAAACATAAATATAGCTAATAAATGGATTAAACTTAAACATACCGGTGAAAATAATGGAGTTGGAACTGTAGGGTGGGATGGCCAATCTACAGCTAGATTTAGAAGTAAATATGAAACTAAGAAACTATCTGAACAGGCAATAGACATTATAATACAACATAAGATTTTTGATAAAGAAATAGAAGCTAAAATTCGTAGTATTAGTATAACAAATCTAGACCGTATATTAAACGATCCACATATAAGGGATTACTTAGGACTTAAGTCTATTGACAAAGAATTAAAGATTATCAACCATAAACAAAAAACACTTATTAAGCTAAAACAAATATTTTTAGATTTAATTGAAAAAAGAATTGTAGTAAGTGATATATATTCTAAAGAACAACGATTAGATTATATTGATGATTTAGAAATGAGACTATTTCATACTTATATAGATCAAAAAATATCATCTACTACGACTGACACTAATCCTAACCAAAATAGTAAAATTAATATGGATAATTTGAAACAAAAGAATAGTAACAAAGAAGTAGTAGATATCAATGCTTCTTCTAATAAAAAAGATTTAAAAAATAAAGTTGAGCCAACTTCTACTAATACTAAAGAAACAAACCCTAAAGTTATTACTTGTTTTTTCGAGGATTTAACTTGGATAGAAGTTGATGTTCAGGTTCCTGACAATATAGGCTTAATTCAAGTTGCTGAAGAAATTATTAGAATATCTAAAAATAATTTATATAGAAAACTACCAATAGCATCAGCTTTTTTGCTCAGGTCTTTATTGGAACAAACTCTCATTTATCATTTAAATAAGTTAAATTTATATAATAAACTTACTAAAGGAAATAATAATAAAACCCCTCAACTAGGTAACATTATAAAATTCTATTCATCTAGATATGAAATAATATTTAAAAATGATTCAACTTTTAGAAGAACTTTTCAATCTTTTGCAGATAATCTCGGTACTAAAGACTATCTTGATATGGTTATACACAATCCACATTTAATTTCAGCAGATCCTAAGATATTAGATAGTTTGGCCAGTTCAGGTTTAAAATCTTTTATAAAAATAGTATTAAACAAAAAATAGCCTATGGCCATAAGCTTTAATCTATGGTAAAATCATGTTAGAGATTTATACCTTAGGAGGACTTAAAATGCCAAAAAAAAAGTACTTTTCACCGCTACGATATCCTGGTGGTAAAAGTAAAATATCAAAATATGTTCAAAATCTTATAACTGCAAATAATTTAAACGATTCTACATATATAGAGCCATTTGCAGGAGGAGCTTCTGTAGCACTGTATCTGTTGATTAATAGTTATGTTTCAAAAATCATTATTAATGATTTTGATAAATCAATTTACGCTTTTTGGTATTCAGTATTAAATCATACAGATACTTTATGTGAAAAAATAAAAAATACACCAATTGATATTGAGCAATGGTATTTACAAAAAGATATACAAAACAATAAAAAATCGCAAGATATACTTGAATTAGGATTTTCTACTTTTTTTCTAAACAGAACAAATAGATCTGGAATTATTAAAGCAGGAGTTATCGGCGGATTAAATCAATCTGGTAATTATAAAATGGACTGTAGATTTAATAAAGATGAGCTAATAGATAGGATTAGACTTATAGCTGAATATAAAGAATTCATAGAGCTTTACAACCTCGATACTATAGAATTAATACATTATGTTATGCCTGAAATTACTGAACGTAGTTTTATATTCTTTGATCCTCCTTATTATAATAAGGGATCACAATTATATGTTAACTTTTACAAACATGATGACCATTATGAGCTGAGTCAAAGTATCTCATCTATTAATAATCATTGTTGGATAGTTACATATGATTACGACTCAAGAATTGAGAAAATGTATCGTCAGTTTAGGAATAAAACATATTGTCTGAAATATACCGCTGAAAAAAAATATACTGGTCATGAATATATGTTTTTTAGCGACAACTTAAAAATACCAGAAGCTTTGGAATCAGTTATTATATAATTATGCTTTCTGAAAAATTATATAAGGAAATACTTGACTTAAAGGTATTTCCTTTATTTATAAAGTACCCATTACATTGTTGAGACTATACAAAAACCTATAAAATTTTTTCATGAACAAGCCTACATTTCTTAATCTTTCCATTCTTTTGAGCTAATATCATGAAATTCACATACCTTTTTAAACATTATTTTTAAGTCTTTATAGAATTTATCTAATTCACTTTTATTTGATGGAGAGTTAATCCAGTTCTTCATTATTAGTTCAAAAAACTGCTTATACTTATTAAACAATTTTTTATTTTCTTCACGTTTTATTCCTTTTATTGATCCTTCTTGCTTTTTTTTATCTAGCTTTTCTTGTATATATTCTATACCCTTTTTTATTTTATCTCTATAATAAATTTTTGTATATCCTAAACTCATTATAAAACTATCTTTCCAAAATAAATCATTTGTTTCGTACATATGCTGTACATAATCAAACATTAAATCTTCTGGAGACTTTTTTCCTGGTAAAACAATGGTAAAATTGCTATAGTTTCCTTTATTGTATTGATCGCCATCTAAAATACAAATAGAACGCATAGTAGATCTTAACAATTTATTATCTTGAAAAATACTACAAAGATTATCTGATGACATATT
>JAKSBP010000262.1 GCA_022361035.1 Clostridia bacterium | reverse complement strand
GATGCTAGGGTAGCCGATAAAGATGAGTTTATTGGAGATAAAGTTTCAAAGCAAAAATTTGTTGTAGATAATGAAGATTACAATATCCATAGAGCATCTAAACGTATTCAAGCTATAGGTGATGAAAAGCGAACTACAAGTACAAACCTAAAGGATGCTAGGGTAGCCGATAAAGATGAGTTTATTAGGGATAAAATTTCAAAACAAAATTTTATTATAGATAGTAAAGATTACAAGATTTGTAGAGCACCTAAGCTTATCCAGGCTGTAGATGATAAAAACCGTATTACAAGTACAACCTTAAAGTATACTAGGATAGCCAATAAAGATAAGTTTACTATGGATAAAATTTCAAGACAAAATTTCATTATAAACAATAAAGATTACAATATCCATGGAATATCTAAATTTACCGAGGTAGTAGGTGATGAAAAATATACTACGGATAAAGTTTTGAGACAAAGCCTTATTGTAAATAGTGAAGATTACACCATAAATAAAGTACTTAAATTTATTCAAGTCGTAGATAATGAAGAGTATATGGATAAAGTTCTAGAGGATATTACCGTAGCTTGTAAAGATAAGTTTATTACGAATAAAGCTTTGAAACAAATCTTTGTTGTAAATAGTGAAGATTACACTATAAATAAAGTACCTAAGTTTATCCAAACTTTAGATAATGAAGAGTATACCTATAAAGCTTTAAAAAATATTGTCATATCTGATAATGAGAAGTTTATTACGAATAAAGCTCTGAAGCAAAGTCTTATTGTAAATAATAAAGATTACATTACAGATAAAATACCTAAGTTTACTAAAATTGTAGATGATGAAGAATATATTACAAATAAAGCTTCAAAAGATATTGTCATAGCTGATAATGAGAAGATTATTACAGATAAAGCTTTGAAGCAAAACCTTATTGTAAATAATGAAGATTACATTACAGATAAAATACCTAAGTTTATTAAAACTGTAGATAATGAAGAATATATTACAAATAAAGCTTCAAAGGATATTAAAGTTTATTCCCCATCCCAATACATTGATTATATTGACTACAGATTTATTGAAACCAGTGGATTAGATAATCCTAAATTTACTCATCAACATGATATGAAGAGGAAATTGAAAGGGAAAGTTGAAATTAATCTTCCTCCTATAAATATAGAAGAAAAAGAAAGGGTACAGGATACAGAGCTGCATCAAGATATATTAGGAACTAGGCCTCCTAAGTTAAAGGAGAAGTTAATTTTTGATACTGATATTGAATCAGCTAATATCTCAAATAAAAAAGTTAATGATTCTGCACAGGATTCAGAGACTGGATTTAAATTTATATTACCTACTAGATCCATGGAAAGGGAAGGGGATAGAGCGGACCTTAAGTTTAAAGTGCCAAACAGAAATCTCGATATAGTTGAAGGTAAGGACAATGTGATAGGGTCACTACCTGATCGTGAAATCCAATTACCAGAAATGGTGGCCCTTTATAAAGATGTTAAAAGCACTATTGAGAAAAAAGATTTTGATTCATATATAGAGCTTAAGAAAACAACATCGGATGTAATTAATAATTCTGATTTCAAGGATGTAAGCCTTAATAAATATGATGGTGAAAATGTAAATATTAATGATTTTAAAGCTGTTAATAAGAGCCTTGGAGATAAGCAGAATAAAATTCAAGAACTAAATCTTCTTAAATCTCAGCAGCGTAGGATTAAGGAGGAAGTTGATACTAGGTTAAATCTCCATAGGAGATTTTGGTTTGTAAAAAAGTATGGTAAGATTGATTACAACATAATACCAAATAAGGACTTTAATTATCCTATGTCTATAGATATTTTTGATAATGTTATTGATGGTGTCTATAAGTTTAGTTACAAAACTAAATTGCAAAGCTATAAGGAGTCCTATGTTGTTGAGGCCTACGATGAGAACTATAGGAAAGTGGCAAAGCATAGAGTACCAATGATTGAAAGCTATGGGAAAACAGTAGATAATATAGGGATAGAAATAGAAAAGGAAGCCTCGGTCCATGACAATTATATAGCGGCTAATTTTGATATAACAATCTATAATTTGACCAATGTACAATACATGATTATAAGGCAGCCTAAGGATTATAAAAATAACTCAGTCCTTTATACAGTTACTGAAAAAATTCTGGCCGAAAAACATCCTATTCCCTTTGGAAGCAACTTAGGTTTAGTTGAAATTGAGTTACATATTCCTATTATGGTTGACTTTATTAATCTTCTTCTTTTGATGTGGTCTAAATTTTATATGGCTTTTACAGGTTATACAGGGCCAAAGGCTATTTATGGATTATTGAATGTTGTTCATGATTGGTTGATATTAGATACAAGTTTAGAAGAAGACAGCATAGCAGAATACTATAGATGCTTCCGATGGCTTAGATGGGAAGCTGAAAAGGTCTATAATAAGGCTAGACATGACCCAGGCCTTAGTGGGAACCTATGGATTGAAGAGCTTATCTATGAATTAATTGATTATATGGAAATGCATCATGTAAATAAGCTGCCGGAATTTAATCCTATAGGTCAAATGGATGAATATAGGCAATTATTTAAGGACCCTAGTTTTGATATCCCTGTTATAGTGAATAAGTTTAAAGGGATTAGAAAGAGGGTTATAGCTAAACATAAGAGGTTAAAGGATGAAAACAAAATTGAAAAATAAAATTTGAGGAGGAATATTTTATGGCATTAAGACAAAGAGAGTGGAGTATTTTAATCAGACCCTATTACGATAAAAAGTCCTATAGAATAGACTATGAAGGAGTACCAAAGGCAGGAATAAAATCAGACTTAGGAGATACATTAGCTAAGTATGATATTGCTACACCCCTAAAGGGCGTTGGAGAAGGAATGTCTCCTAACGATACATTGCCTATAGATGAGGGAGGTTGGGTAATGTGGTATAAAACAACTTCATTTTCAAAGTTACGGGAAAAATATAAAGAATGTTTAGGGCAGGTTGCTAAGGAAATGGTACGAATAGTGGAAATAATTCCTGTAGATACAATGATTACTCCTATTTCTTAATTCATTCAAATTGAGGGGAACCTTCCCCTCTTTATACCCTATTACAAGGAGAGGGGTGATTTTATAAGTGAAACTGATTAAAGTTGAGGATGGATTAATAGAGGATGAGAATTATTTTCTTAAGGCTCCAATAGGGGACTTCCTTGGAGATTTTTTATGTACAAGAACAGCTGATACCTTTAATTTAACAAGTGGCTATATAGAGAGAAACTTTCCCCATGATGAGTACGTAATTATAGTGGAAAAAGAACCTATTGCATTAGATGAGGATGATAGCTACAAGTTTTACACTAGGAAAGGAAATCAGATGGCAGGACTTATTGAGGAGAAGGAAGAAGGTAGACCTGCTGCTACCCATTGGAAACTTATACGTCATAAAGGTTTTATACAAGGCTATAGATCAGACGATGGAATTGTATGGGTTAATAAGGGAGGAGGGGAGGCTGAGGAGTTAACAAGACTTCAGGGCTTTTCCATTAAAGGGAGCAAAGAATTAAAAATAAAGAGCTATAGGGTTTATAGAAATCCCTATATCCGTCTATATAATTTAGAGCAAGGTACTAAAGCAATACTTTATGACAATGTTGGTAGCAAAATAATAGAGAGGGCAGCCGATGAAGATGATTTAATAGAAATATATCTTGAAAATCCTCTAATCGGTAAAATAAAAATCTATGATAAGGACGGATTTTTTTTAAAAGAAACTCCTTTAATGGAACTTAAGTATGGAGATACCTTCTTTAGCTACCCCTACGATATAGAATTTTATTATAAGGGCATATTATTAGATTATCGTGCTAAAAAACTGAATACAAGGCATGAAATAGTAGTAATGAAAAATGCATCAACAAGTGAAACCTATACTGACCTCAAATTGACGGTGGTACACGATACGGTAGATGATATTAAAATTAGTCTAGATGATACTGTCTATTACGATGAACTAATTGTTCCAACCATAGAACCCTCTGAACAAAAGGATATATATATTAAAATCGTTAAAAATTCAAATCACCCTAGTTATGGTATCCGCAGCTTTGCCATAGAGATTGACGAAGGGAGGAGTTAGAAATGTCCAAGGTAAAGTTTTTTTCCAATAATCTTGTAATTCTTGGTGGGAAAGAAAGCGAAATTGTATCCTCCCTTAGAGGTAGTAGAGTTGTTTGGCAGCAGATTTTTACAGTACCTAAACATACAGTAGGAACTAAAAATCTCCTGATATTTCTTGATGGTAAAATTATGATACAGGGCAGAGACTATGAGGATATTAATTCATACGAAGTCCAGCTTACTTACCCAATAGACCCAGGTAAGGATTTTCATGCAATACTTGTTAAGACCGGTAAGGATGGAAATGGTGCTTTAGAATGGGAAAGCTTTTAAAACATATTTGATATAGAAGAGTGACTAACAAACTTAATAAACGAAAGCAGGCACTGAGGTTTCCTTTAGAGCGATTTTTATAAATCTGTTTTACCTTCTATTATCTATCTATAAACAGATTTATAGCGTGAGCCTAAAGGATTCTCAGTGGCTGTTGTAGTAAGTTAACATTCTCAATCACTCATCTATAAGTAAAGGGGAGGTTTCTTATTGAAACAGCCCCTTTATACTCTCGAAGGACAAAGTTAGGAAAACTGTTTAAGGAGGAGAGGATTATGGGTATGGCTCCAAACAACTTTGAGGTTTATGAAACTAAGTTTAATATACTAGGAGAAAAAATGAACGAATTGAAAAAACGTGTAAATACCTTTGACAAAATTAAGGAGGTGCTTGTAGAGTTAAAAATTCTCACAACCCAACAAATTGAAGCTAATGCACAAAGAGACAAAATTCTTAGGGAACATGGAATAGCCTTAGCTAAGGCTGTGGAAGCTCTAAACGAACTTGGAAAAAAACAGGATAATCACGAAGCTCGCCTAGTTGCTTTAAATGAAAGGCTTTCTGAAAATAGAGAAAAAAGTAGTATTGATATTAATGAAATCATAAAAAAGGTCATTTATATAGGGATAGGTGCTGTTGTTACTGTGTTACTTTCTGGAATCATTAAGTGAATATACAAAATATATTAAGAGTATAAATATAAAGTATAAATAACAGGAGTAAATATGATCTATTTATTGATTTCATTATATTTGTTTTTTACAGTATTGGACCTTGTATTATTTAAAGTTGGTAAGGAAAATTATAAATAATATAAAGAAACTTTATTATTGTATAAGTAGTTAAGGAATACAATAAACTAAAATTTAAAAGTTGAATATAAAATAATAAAAAATTATTAGATGTATATGATAGACTATTAGATAATATCTAGACTCGAGGTAAAAAAAGGCAATATGATTTGTTTGTACTATGTATTCCTAATAATTCACTTCTATAATATTACTCTATAAGAATTTCCTATTGCTTTATAATTTAAAGGATAAATTTTAGCATAGTAATATTTATGTCTATGAGTATTTATGTCTATTTGCTGTAGCATAGCATCATTTTCGGATTTTTCTAAAAGGTTACCATTTTCATCATAGATGGCCAAACCATATGTACTGAATGCTACAGTATTCGTTACCCTAAATGAAAGTTTGCCACCAGTTCCTCGAAATTCATAATAGTCAACATCAGAGCTAGTGGCTATTTTTCCGCTCATCCAGGTACCTACTGCTATAAAATCAGCAGTGTCAATGCTATCATTAGGCTCAGTCTCTGTAAGAGCAGCAAATGAGATGGAAACAAATAATAAACTAAATACTAAAAAAGTTAATAAAAAAGTTTTTTTCATATCCTAACCTCCGAAATATTAGATTATCATATTGCCTTTTAACTTAATTATAAAACATTTCTATTTTTACCACAATATTACTTTTGTTTTTTTTACAAATTTATATTAAATAGGTATAATTTCAACTATTTAATATTGATTTTGCTATTTAAAACGATAGACTTCATAGTATATAGAAAGTTTTAGCAGATTAGCAATATGTGGTCTATGTCAAAAATAATGAAGAAATTGTTCTAACAACAATACACGATTCAAAAGGATTAGAGTGAGACTATGTTTATATCCCAGAAGTGACAGAATGTTTATTTTATAGCAGATGATTTATATTATTAAATATTCATATAAAATGGCACAATAGTAAAGAAACTTATAATTAGACAGGAAAAACTCGGACATGATATAATCATAATGCGGGAGGAATGTTATGAGATTAATAAGACCATCTATCAAATATAAACAACAGGTTTTAGAATATAAAAACGAATTTATTGAGAATGGTGATAATTTGGCAGGCACATCATATTTGCAAAAATATGATGATTATGAAAAATGGATGGAATTTGTATTAGATAATGAAAAAGAGAGTACAAAACATACTGAAGTAGCGGCAAGCGTGTTCTTAGCAATCAGAGAAGAAGATAATAAATTATTAGGTATAATAAATATCAGACATACATTAAATAAATATTTATATAATTATGGGGGACATATTGGATATAGTGTAAGAAAAATTGAACGTAGAAAAGGCTATGGTAAGGAAATGTTGAAAATTGCATTGGAGGAATGTAAGAAATTGAAAATAAAAAAAATCTTGCTTACATGCGATACCGATAATATTGCTTCCTCAAAGATTATAAAGTCTTGTGGTGGGATATTAGAAAATGAAGTTCATAATGATGAGAGATTAATTCAACGATATTGGATTGAATTATGATTATATTTGTAAAATTACTTGAGAGTGTATAATAATCGGTGTAAACTACTAAAAATAGTATTGATCATGCTATAACATATTGTTTACTACAACATTATAAAAAAAGTAGATTTTGTAATGAAATCTACCTTGTTTTTTATATCCTGTCAGTACCAAAAACGGTCGTTTGTGGGGTTGGTAATACTTATAGCATTAATTTTTCTACACCCAAGAAAAACCAAGTCCCAAAACTATTACCAAAAACAAAATACCATTATTGCTATCATGTTGCGTTTTTGGTAAAATAGCTCATGTAGAGTTTCCTAATTTATGAT
>JAKSBP010000025.1 GCA_022361035.1 Clostridia bacterium | reverse complement strand
CTCTATCACTCATCTATGCTTTATTGCTAGATATAAATTTGTTTTTTTAATGCTAAATCAAATTTTCCTTCAGCACATACCCTTAGTCTATTAATTACTTTTCAAGTCTTAAAAAAACTTTCTAGATACTGGGGTACTAATTCCTTTGCATTTTCATTAATAATATCTACCTTAACACCTACAGCCCTAGCCCTATCTACCATAAATCCCGCAGTTGAAGTATAAAAGGATGTTCCTATTACCAATAAAGCATCGGCTGAACTAACAGTATTCATAGCCGCCGCATACCCTGGAATCATATCTCCATATAAAACTACATTTGGTTCAAGTATCTCATTACAATCTAAACAGGATATAGAATTATAAACTTGGTCAAAATCATGATGTTTGTTACATTTAGAACAATACACATATGTAAGATTACCATGAATCTCTAAAACATCTTTACTCCCTGCCTTATTATGTAAAGAATCAATATTCATAGTTATAATGGGAACATCATATCTTGCCAAGGCTATATGGGCCTCATTGGGATTAGCTACTTTTATTTTATCCCTAAATTCCTTTAGAATATTATAAAAATCCTTTGGATAACTATTAAAATAATTTCTACTTAATTTTTCCCTTAAATCACCTAGCTCCACAAAGGTGGGAATTCCACTATCCCTTGAAATACCTGCACCAGTAAAGGCAACTAATTTTTTCATTTTCTCACCTACCTAAAATATCTATAGTAATGCTGCTTTGAGGATTAATAAATTTTACCAAAAGAATGTAAAAGAGTTCATTATTTCAGTAAAATTTATTTTAAGTTCTAAGAAAGCATGACTATATATAATGATATACTTTAGCATTAATCAATTTACCACTTAAAGATATATTCTACATAGTTTATCATTATCCTTTAACTTTAATTATCTTGTTAATTTATAATTTGTATAAAGGAGGCAGGTTTTGTTCGAATGTGCAATAATTTTACTATTTCCACGGCAATAATAAATATAAATTTGCAAGACTACTATCTATTATATGCAAGTTCAAACTTATTATTTTTTTATTGGAGATGATTACTTTGGAAAATTTGACTAAAAAACAAAGGGGACAATCCCCTTAAGTCCCTATCTAAGATAAAATTAAATTCAGTTGTATAATGCCAATTGTAATACTCCACATAACTGTACATAACATTGCTCCTATAACTATGGTTTTTATTCTATTCATTTTAATCATTCCTCTACTTTATTTGTTTATAATTTTATTATAGTATGCAAATATTAAAAAAATGTGAATATTTTGTGAAGATTTTACATTCTAAACAAGCTCTATAAATTTTTTTGATTTTTTCCCTATAACAAGAATTATGGAATCCGAGAGACTTTTTAATAAAATAAAAAAGATAGAGTTCCAAACTCTATCAATTAATCCTTAATCTTATCCTCAATCATCCTGTTATATTCATTTAATACCGAATCAAGCTTTTTACTAGCTTCCAATATTTGAGGGTCTGCTAGGTCTCCCTGATTTGATTT
>JAKSBP010000041.1 GCA_022361035.1 Clostridia bacterium | reverse complement strand
CCTATGGAAAGGCAATAACACCTATTTTCCACTCAGTTTTGTTACTTGCGTCAGGGTCAACAGGTTTTAATGTATATAACATATGTACAACAGAGGAGTGGGATGATAATTTAAAATTTGATGGAGAAATTGCAAAACAACATATAAGTATTGACAATTTTTTTGAACCACCATACTGTGAAGAAGCACCAATAAGAGTAGACGGAAGCAAGACTCATAAGTACGATGCATTAAAGTTATTTACAAAGTATCTTAATGGGGAAGATGATTTACTCAACTGCACAGAAAGGGCCGATATATGTTTAGGAATTTATGTCCCGTATTCACAAGTTACTTCTTGGTCTGATAAAGATAAATTAGATAACAATATTTTAGCCAAAATGCCTCTATCTGCTTCCGATGGTCTGATAAAGGTAATGAAAGAATTTATAGAAAAAAATATTAGTTTTAAATTTGAAAACTTGGAAACTATTGCACTAAATAAACTTAGTAGGTATAAAAATTTAATATTTTTTGGTGGTTTTTTTCTGTCAGAAGAGGTACAAAACTTATTATGTTCCTATGTTGAGAAAGGTGGTAATTTGATAGTTCTTTGGGATATACCTAAAGTGAATCAATATTTTCAAAAGTGTACTATTTTTCAAGAAAAAATTTTCCCGGATCTAGAAAAGGATAAGGAGGATTTTAGAACAAGGGTAAATTCTGAAGATGACAATACAGGATACAATAAAAAAATTGGAAAGGGGAAAGCGATATATTTTAACTTAAAACCAAATAAAGATAATATTGGTAGATTATATGAAGCAATAAACATAAATCACGGAAGAATAGTAGGAGAAGTATCTAATAAATTCTATGTATCAGAGTTTGAAAACGAAGCTGAAGAAATAAAGTATATATTTATTATAAACAGAGATGAAAACCCACAGCATATTTCTTATCATGTTAAAAATGATGAATTAAAAATATTGCTGGAAGGAAAATGCTTTTCCATATTAAAAATAAGAAATAGAAAAATAGAATCATGTTACATCAAAGGTGTAAATGAGATAACTAGTAATTCAAAGCCAATACATATAGAATTTAATGAAGATAGTATAAAAACGAATGAAAACTGTGACGCCATCGTAAAACTTGAAAAGGAACAATATAAAATAATTACTGGAACAAAACAATACTTTTTAAATAAAGGAGAGTAGTATATATGTCTAAGATAGATTTACATATTCATTCAAATAATAGTTTGGACGGAGAAATATCTGTAGAAGAAATATTAAAGAGAAGTAATGAAAGAAATATAGAGGTCATTTCCATTACAGATCATAATACAGTTAAGGGCGTAAAGGAAGCAATTAAATTATCTGAAAGCATGGATATTAAAGTAATTTCAGGTATTGAGATTGATTGTACATTTAAGGGAATAAACTTACATGTGTTAGGTTATGGTATTGACTATGAAAATAAAGTATACCAAGAGCTAGAAGACAAAATGACAGAAGTAGAATTAGATTATGTTCCTAAGGCTATTAAAAAAATTGAGGATTTAGGCTATCATGTGGATAGAAATATACTTAGGGAATTGTCAGATAGTGATATAGTAGCACCAGAATTAATTGCAGAGTGTATATTAAAGGACCCTAAGCATTTAAATAATGAAGTATTAAAAAAATATAGAGATGGGGGTAGTAGAGGTGATATGCCATATCTAAACTTCTATCGTGACTATTTTGCCTCAGGGAAACTTGCCTATGTAAAAAAGGAATATATGAGCCTTGAGGATGCAATAAAATTAGTAAAACAAAGTGGTGGGAAGGCAATATTAGCCCATCCGGGAGAATCGTTAAAAGATGGACGAATTGTAGATGAAATCATCAAACTAGGTATAGATGGTTTAGAGGTATTCAGTAGTTATCACAATGAAGAAACAACAAACTTTTATTATGAAGTGGCTCAAAAGCATAATCTAATTTATACATGTGGAAGTGATTTTCATGGGAAAAACAAGCCTACCATAGAAATGGGCTCCATTAACTGTAGAGATAATGAAGAATTAATTTGGAAAAAATTACTATAGATAATTCTAAATAGTAAAGAGGAAATATTATAGGTTAAGCAAAAATAAATTAGGTATTGTCAGAGGATTTATAAAAAAAGTATTCTTAAAACTTATTATTTCTTGTCTCTAATAGACAATTATAATTTACTTATAAAATCTTTCTCCATAAAGATTTGAATGTAAATATTTAGGGATTTAAGGGTGTGGATAGAGTGTAAGACCTTATAAAT
>JAKSBP010000405.1 GCA_022361035.1 Clostridia bacterium | reverse complement strand
TCTTTCAAAGCAGCATTACTATAGAAGAGTGATAGAGAAAGTTAACTTACTACAGCAGCCACAGAGAATCCTTTAGGCTCATGCTATAAATCTGTTTATGATAGATAATAGAAGGTAAAACAGATTCATAAAAATCGCTCTAAAGGAAACCTCAGTGCCTGCTTTCGTTTATTAAATTTGTAAGTCACACATCTCTATCATCACGTCCTTAATTTTTGTTGAAGTAGTCTTAAATAATCCAAGAACTTTAAAAAGAGCCTTAGATAATAGCATAAGTTTTAATAAAAACCAGAATCCAAGGCACTCTAAAATTGAATTTTAATATTAATACAGAATTTGGTTAGCAGCTTAAGTTCTTAAAAGAATTTTACTGAGGATAAATATTGATTAAAGAGTATATCCTACATTTATATCCTTAGCTTCTTTTTCACTGACTTTACCAATGCATTCTAAATGTATCGATTGATGCACACTCTGCCCTACCAAAACTTTTATATATTGAACTATATCTCTTAATTCCATCCCAACATATGCAAGTATAGAATAATATCCAGGAGGTAAACCTTCTATTGAGAAGTTTCCGTTTTCGTCGGATTTAGTTTTATATACTGGAACTTCACTAATATCTCCAAAATATAATAAGATATTTACACTAGGAAGTATTTTCTTATTTTTTGCTAAATAAGTTACTCCAGTTATTTTTCCACAATATTTATTCATATCAAATTCAGTTGTTATATTAACATTTTGTTCATTCCATTGAACAGGATTTGCATTAACATTTTGTTCCTGGTCAACGTCCTGTTTATTATCTTGAGTACTTACTTGGTCTTGAATCTGCTTCCTTTTTTCTTCCTTACTTATGTCCTTTATAGCTCCTTTGTCTTCATGTAACTTATTCTGTATTTCCATAGTTTCACCTCCTATATTCATTCCCTCAATTATTCAGCGTATACTATCTTAATAATATAATTTTTTATTCTTTCTAATAAACTTTTTTAAATAGTGGGGTTAAACCCCACTATTTAAATTTTACAGAATTAATATTTAGGTTTCTTCTTATCGATTTCCGCATCGGCTCTTGCTATATTTCTTGCCCTTGCATCTGCGTCGGCTTTTGCTCTATTTCTCGCCCTTGCATCTGCATCAGAATATGAATCTGAATCGGAGTCTGCATCATTTTCAGCTTTTTGACCTTGATATTGTCTTTGACGAATAACGTTATAATTAATTTGTCTATTTTGCTGTCTTTGATTATGTTGTTCCTTTTCAACTTCTATTTCACTTTCAATTTCCTTCTCTATTTCCTTTTGAGCTTCTAGGTGTAGATCTAGGTTTTTGTTTCTAGATTTTACATAGGCATCAGCATCAGCATCTGCATCTGCTCTATTTCTCATTCTTGCATCTAGTTCAGCTTTTAATCTTGCCCTTAATTCAGCCTCCAATTTTGCCCTTAAATCGGCTTCTATTTCAGCTTTTAATTCCTTTTTAAATTTAATCCAATCTATATCATGCATATCTTAATTCCTCCTTTTTTTAGGCTAGTACTTATTCCCTAACCTCAATACATACTATTAGCCATTATAACAAAATGTTACTGTATCAAAGAAAATTAACATCTATCTTTTTTTTCATCTATTTCTGCATCAGCCCTTGCTCTATTCCTTGCCCTTGCATCTGCATCGGCCTTTGCCCTATTTCTTGCCCTTGCATCTGCATCGGAATATGAATCGGAATCGGAGTCTGCGTCATTCTCAGCTTTTTGACCTTGATATTGTCTTTGACGAACAATATTGTAATTTACTTGCCTATTTCTTTGATTTTGATTGTGTTGTTCCTTTTCAATTTCTATTTCACTTTCAATTTCTTTTTCTACTTCCTTTTCAGCCTCTAGACCTATGTCTACATTTCTATTTCTAGATGCTGCATAGGCATCAGCATCAGCATCTGCATCTGCATCTGCTCTATTTCTCATTCTTGCATCTAGTTCAGCCTTTAATCTTGCCCTTAATTCAGCATCCAATTTCGCCCTTAAATCGGCTTCTATCTCAGCTTTTAGTTCTTTTTTAAATCTAACAAAATCTACATTATGCATTCTTTAATTCCTCCAATTATTTTTTTGAGGCTAGTACCTATTCCCTAACCTCAATACATATTATTAGTGGACACTACAAAATGTTACTTTATTAAGAATAATTTCTGCAAAAACTTACTAAGAGCTTTATCAAATATATAGCTCCTTACAAGATATGAATAGAATCCTCTGGCAAAGGCTGAATTTAAAGACCTTAGTAGTAAAGAAAAATTCCAACTTGTAAAAGTTGAAATCTTAAAATATGTATAATTTTTTAGCATAAAAAAAGAAGGTACCTTGTAACAAATACCTTCCTAATTTTCATTTTAACTTTCTTCTTCAATTTCAAAATAATCATTGCTATCAAAAACTGGAGACTTTTCTTCTTCATCTCTTATACTAACTTCATCAGGGTTAATAACCAATTGCCTTATCATTACATCTCCAATCCAAACCTTAATAACATATTTCTGATTAGGCCTAAGGGGACCAAATATAAAATGTCCATATTCATCAGTAAAAGTATGGGTTAAAGGCTCTAAATCATAGGGGTTATTATTCCTTTCTTTGAATAGCTTTACTACTGCATCCTTTACAACTTCATTTTTATAGTTTTTAACAACTCCTTGAATTACACTTCTCGGTTCTTCTGGAACCTTGATAACTACATCAATTTGCTCATTTTTTTCTGGTGTAAAAGTGAAGCTCACTAATCTATATCCCATTACTCAAACCTCCTTTAACTATTTCTTTAAAGTATATATTTAACACTATATTATATGTGTCCCTGAATGCATTATTACTAAAAAGCAACATTAAAGTGTTTCTTAGTACTGAACTCCACTAAGAAATCTTGAGTCTAAAGACTTAAGCAGGAATCTCTTTCTTCATCTAAACCTGGAAAGTAAAATCCCTATTTATAGAAGCAGGAGTTTTAAAAATTGATAGGTACTGAGCTAATAAAAAATACTTCTAAATTTAAAATATGATAATAAAATTGTACAAGAAGAATATTTAAATAAAGAGGTGGTATTATGGGTACTATTAGGAATTATATAAATATTGAGGGGATGGTATCGGAAAAGGAATTATGTAAAAATGAAAAGGGGCATACAATCATATACTCAGATATAGAAACCCTTTTTATCCCTAAGGATAAGCCTGATATAAAAAACATATATGAAATTCTAATGAGTGTTGACACGGTATCACATAGAGCCATAAATACTCCCCTTGGGAAAATAATAGTTGTTGATGGAATTAAAAAATTAAAAATCATTTATATCGAAGATGATAATTCTGAAAAGGTATCAATTCTCAACTTAGAAACCCCCTTCAACACTTTTACAGAATATCCTGAAGAATTGGACAGTTTTTGGAATATAAAAGTACACATACTTGATGCATATTTCAGCTTAATAGATAGCAAAAAAATATATTGCCACTTTTTATACTTGCTAGAAGTTTATTATGAAACAGATAATGAAAAGAATTCTATGAAAAACTTACCATCAAAAAAGCATGATTCTAAAGATGGGAATGAAATACAAGTTAAATCTGAGCCCTTTAAAAATATGTTTGAAGAATTATCTATATCTAAAGGTTTAGAAAAAGAAAATATCAAACATTCTCTAATAGATATAGATGAAGAAATTCTATGAGGTGATATCTTATGAAAATATGTTACGATGGAATAGGATTAAGTCATTTTAAAAATACTTCTTTATACACCTATACCTTTGAGCTGTTAAATAGACTTCCTAATCTCTACCCTCAGGCAGAATACAAAGTTGTTTCCAATAAACATATTAGTCACAGCCCTCTATTAAATGATAAAGTAGACTTTTTAAAAATAAATTTAAATAGATTAGATAATGATTATAATTTACTGGAAAGCTACCTTGCTGATGGGGATATAGATATCTATCATTCACCAAATAACGGATTTAGCCTTCCTGCTAAAAAAGCTTGTAAATACATCCTAACTATGCATAATCTTTTACCCATAAGTCAACCTAAGTACGTAGATATAAAATACTATGATAAGTTTAATACTGTAGTACCTATTTCATTACAAAAAGCCGATAAAATAATTGCTGTATCTAAATTTATAAAAGACGAAATTCTTAGACACTTTAATATTTCTGAAGATAAAATTATAGTAATTTACCCAGCTCTTTCAGAAATGTTTAAGCCCATGAATAAGGAGAAGTGCAGATTTATACTTAAAACAAAATATGATATCGATGAAGATTTTTTACTTTTTACCGGAAGTATACACGAAAGGAAGAATCTAGATACTATATTTATAGTTTTTAAGAAGATTTTAAATTATTATAATAATCTAAAATTATTAATTGTAGGTAATAATCTTGGCAAGAAACAAGAACTTTTTTTGAGTCTGCAAGAATATGCCAAGGAATTAAATATCCATGATAATATCATTTTTACTGGACTTGTAGATTATGAAGATATGCCCTATATCTACAATTCAGCTCTATGTTTAATAAATATCTCAGACTATGAAGGATTCCCTACTTCTACTTTAGAAGGGGCTGCCTGTGGAACTCCAGTAGTATGCAGCAATTCTTCTTCCTTTAGGGAAGTCCTTGGAAAATCTGCAATATATATAGAAAATAAAGACATTGATACCCTTAAAAACATTCTATTAGAAACTATAGATAGAAAAAATGATGATTTTCAAAAAAGAGATACACAAATAATAAAATACAGAGGTGATAATTCTATAAGGGAACTTGTCAGAGTTTATGAATCAATTGTATAAAAAAAATCCTACTTTTTTAGTAGGATTCCAGATTGTAGACAAAGTCTACAAGATGACAGGCTACCCCGAAATCTGAAGTTTAAGGCATGCTGAATCCTACTCTTTGTAGTAGGATTGCTTACCCTTATCTATCTATTTTAAATAAATCTAAGATAGGAGAATAATTGCCAAAATATAAATCTCTAATTAACTGGGCTCCAATAACAGCATAAAGAATTCCATTTGAGCCGTATCCTAAACAAAAATAACAGTTAGGATACTTTTCATATTCACCTACATATGGCAATCCATCTTGACTCTCACCAAATAATCCACTGAAACGATATTCTATCTCCATATTATTTATCTTAGGAAATAAATTTAAAAGTCTATTATTTAAGATTTGAAATTTATCTATAGATAAGGTATCACTGTTTGTTAAATTAGATATTTTACTGTATTTTCCCCCTAAATCTAAATCTTCTCCCCCAATAATAATTCTATCATCACTTGTAGTTCTAAGATAGGTATAGGGATCACTGGTATTACGTATAATAGCTCTATTATGCCATCCCTCAAAGTTTTCTACAGGTTTTGTAGCCAAAGTAAATGTCCTAGTAAGTATAGCTGTCCTATTTTCTATCATCTCTTTAGTTTCAAACCCAGTTGCAAAAACAACTTTTTTAGCATTTACTTTAAACTTATTCCTAGTCATTATTTCAACAGAATTACTAGCTTGTTTAATATCTACAACCTCGGTATTTTCAAAAACCCTAAGTCCATTATTTATGGAAGAATCTATGAGCTGATGAGTAAATGAATATGGGTCTATCTCGCCAGCACCACTTCTTGAATATATCCCCGCTTTAATTGGAAAGGAAAACATATTCTTTCCCTTTTTTTCATCGATAAACTCTACATTAAAATCCTTTCTCTTTCTAATTTCATACTCTTTACTGAGAAGAGTTACATCGGAGTTGCTATCGGTATAGTAGAAACAATCCCTTAAACTAAACCCACATTCATTTCCTAAATTATTTACTATCTCCTCTATATCATAGACAGCCTTTTCACAGAGCTTAAAGCACTCTACAGCCTTTTCTAAACCTAAAATTCCTTTTAACTGTATTAAATCAGTATCAATTTCATACTGCAAAATTGAGGTGGATGCACTGGTGCTCCCATATCCTATTATGTTCTTATCAACTATTACAGTATCGATTCCAGCCATAGTAAGGTAATAAGCACAGATTGCACCTGTTATCCCCCCACCTACAATAAGAACCTCACAGTCTATATCATCACTTAAATAGGAATATTTATTAGGAATTTTGTTTATACCAGTCCACAGGATGTTACCAGTTACTAAATTCATATCTTCCTCCATCTTTTTAAAGGTCTATTATGAATTTATTTTTTCCATTTCCTAATATACTATTCATTTTATCGACCATGTCCCTTTACAATATCAAGTAACCTATTTATTCCATCTTCCGACAGCCCTAAATCATCCTTTTCCCTGCTTAACCTTTCAATGGTACCGTATCCCTTTATATATCCATTAACATGGGCAGCAGATGTTGAATTGATGAATTCCCTAAAACTCTTATATACATAACTGAATTCCTTCATAAGTTCCTTTGTTAATTGAAGATAATACTTCTGATGGTAGTTTTCAGCTAAATAAAATTTTGTAAATGGAATTATTTCCGTATATATTTTTAATTTCTTTTCTTCTTCCTCTTTCTTTCGCCTTTCATAAGCACTCCTTTTCTGCTTTTCACTATGATAAAATATAATTGACATATACTGTCTTGATGGGGATTTATACTGGGGTGTATGGCTTCTAAAGAATATATTAAGAAGTTCTTCGTAGGAAATTATACGGGAATCATAATCAATTTGAATAGTTTCTGAATGATTACCCAAATCATAATATATGGGATTTTCTTTCGTTCCACCAGCATATCCTACCCTTGTGCGAACTACCCCGTCTATAAGCCCAAACTGGGCATCAGGTCCCCAAAATCATCCCATTGCAAATGTAGCAGTTTCTAGCTCCTTTGGAATCCTTAAGTCTATATTAGGTAAATTTTTCATATCCCTTCTCCTCTCTATCTATAATAATTTTAAATTTATTAAGTATTATTATTTTACCCAAAGTTTATTGATTAAAAGATATTATTTATGTAACCTATATATATAATTGAATTAAATATATAAAAGTTAATTTCATGCTTAGACTATTAGTATCTGTAGATTGATACTATAATTTTTATGGCAAGGGAGTATAAAGACTATGCTTAAATGGAAGAAAAAACTTTCTTTTTTTATTTTGATAATATTAGTTGTTATGGTTGCTTCTATGGATATTCATATATTAGTCTTAAAAGATTTAATAGATGAGCAAATTGTTTTTATGGATATGGTTTATCCTAATGAAGAATTTACAATAGAATGGATTCATTCAGTAGAACTCCAACCCTGGGAAGAAGTTTTTAGAATAGATACTGATTATGATATCATCCTTGATAGAACTAGGTTTAAATCCTTTGGAGCTGGAGTACCGGACTATGCAGGTAATAGAAGCGAGATAAAGGATGGCTACGTAATTTTTAGCGGTATAAATAAAAACATAGATGATTTACAATATAGGGCATCTAACGTTGCTAAGCATACCTTTTATTTTAAGGATAAAGAATTAAAATTATATGAACTTGTTAGAAATGAAAATATAATAAAGATATATGTAGAACCTACAAATATAATTAAATATTTTATATTAAAGCTAAAAAGGCTGCTTAAAGTTTCATAAGCAGCTTAAATTGATATTTTCCTTGTTTAAATTTTAAAAATCAGTTTAACTCTAATCTCAGACTAAGAGAATATAAAATAAATTTTGTTCCTATCCACTGCCTAAAACCCTTTTATTAAGAACTTTTCCTGAAATAAAGATTAAAATAAAAATTGCAATTCCAATAACATCGGAATAAACTCCAGGTTTAATTAATAATAGGGCAGAGCAAAGCATTAAAAGTCTTGATACTAGGTTTAAGCACTTATTTAAATATCCTTCAACGGCAGCACCCAATGCAAACACCCCTATTACAGCAGTAATAATAACTATTACCGTATTAAGTGGAGTTGTATCTATAAGCAGTAATGCTGGTGAATAGACAAATATATAGGGTACAACAAAACCTGCTAAAGCCAACTTTACTGCCTGAAATCCAGTTTTTGCAGGTTTTCCTCCGGCTATGCCTGCTCCAGCAAAAGCAGCCAATGCAACGGGAGGTGTTAGGTTTGCCAACATACCAAAATAAAACACAAACATATGGGAAACTAAATGAGGTATTCCCATTTTAGCTAAGGCTGGCGCCGCCATAGTAGCTGTTATTATATATGCGGGAATAGAAGGTAATCCCATCCCTAAGACTATACAAGCTATCATAGTTAGTATTAGAGTAATCAATAGATTTCCCTTTCCTAGGAAAAGAATTGCTCCAGCTAATTTAAGGCCAAATCCAGTTAAAGTTGCTACTCCAATTACCAGCCCTACAACAGCACATGACATTGCAACACCTAGAGCTGTACGAGCACCACTTTCTAAAGCTTCAATTATATCTTTAAAGCTCATTCTCGTTTCTTTTCTAAAGAAACTTACAATTATACTTAATAATATTGACCAGAAAGCTGAATATATTGGGGTTTTTCCACTAATTAAAAAGTATAATAGTCCTAATAGGGGTAAAAGGAGATGGCCTCTTTGCTTTAATACTTCAGACACCTTCGGCAGTTCTTCCTTTGGCATCCCAGTTAATCCTTTTTTAGATGCCCTTAAGTGTATGATTACTATAACACCCAAATAATAAAGTAATGCTGGTATAATCGCAGAAATTGCAATTTTGATATATTCTACCCCTAGATACTCTGCCATTATAAAAGCAGCGGCACCCATAACGGGAGGCAATATCTGTCCACCACAGGAAGCAGCAGCTTCAACTGCTCCTGCAAACTCTTTATCATATCCTATCTTCTTCATCAAAGGAATTGTAAATGCTCCTGTTGTAACAACATTTGCAACAGCACTACCATTTATTGAGCCTAAAAATCCACTGGACACCACAGCTACCTTAGCTGGACCTCCTTTGCCTGACCCTGCTATAGCCATAGATAAATCATTAAAAAATTGTCCCATTCCAGACTTTTGTAAAAACGCACCAAATAGGACAAATAGAAATATATAGGTTGATGAAACTCCTATTGCTATACCATAAATACCTTCAGTGGTAAGATACATATATTCAGCAATATCCCTGAGACTATATCCCCTATGGGCAATAATGCCCGGAAGGCTTCGCCCAAATAATGCATAAAGCAAAAAAATTATTGCAAGACATGTAATTTCTTTTCCTGTGATTCTCCTAGCCCCCTCTAAAACAAGAAGTATTGCCATAAATCCAAAAACAATGTCCATATTGTTAGGCATACCAGCCCTCATAACTAATTGATTATAATTTAATACAATATAGCCTCCTAGAGTAATGGACAGTAAAGCAAAACTCCAATCTAAAATAGAAGCTTTTTTCTTTGGAGATTTTTTATTAAAGGGGTAGAGTATAAACACAAGTGCCATTACAACAGAAGTATGAACTGCTCTATGCACTAAGGTAACTAAAGGCCCTCTCCAAGCAGTATAAAGATGGAATAATGATAGGCCTACACAAAGAATGAAAACTATGATTCCAGATACACTATTTCTATCAAATTTTCTGAATCTCGATTCCGTATCATACTTTTCTAATATTTCCTCATGACCAATTTTTTTTTCATTATTGATTAAGCTTTTTTTATCCATCCAACACTTCCATCCTTTCTAGAAAAACTTTAGAATCTATAATAAAAACCCAAGGGCATCTATAAGTTAAAGATGCCCCCTCTCTTTTATTTGATTTTTTCTTTAAAATATTTTTCTGCTCCTGGATGTAAAGGAATTGGCATACCTTCTTTAACCTTGTCTAAACTAATTTTCTTAGCAGCACTATGGGTATCTATTAAGGTATCTAGGTTCTCAAATATAGTTTTTGTAATATTATAAACTAACTCCTCACTTAAATCTTCCCTTGTAACTAATAAAGTTTTAACGGCAGCAGTTTCAACATCTTCTTTATCGTCATATGTTCCACCGGGAATCATTTCAGAAGAATAGAAGGGATACTGCTCTGCAAGCTTCTCAACCATTTCCTTTCTTATGGGAATTATTTTAACATCATGGGTCGTAGATAAATCCATTATTGTAGCATTCGGCAGTCCAGAAGTCAAGAAGGCTGCATCAACTGCACCATTTTTTAGCTGCTCTACAGCTTCTGCATAGGATAGGAAATCTTCTTCAATATCATCATAGGTGATTCCATGGGCCGCCAATATCTGACGGGCATTTACTTCCGTACCACTTCCCGGTGCTCCAACTCCAACTTTTTTACCCTTTAATTGTCCTATTTCACTAATTCCTTTTTCCTCAACAGTTATAAGTTGAACAAAATTAGGATAGAGTGCCGCAATACCCCTTAAGCTCTCAACTTTTCCCTTTTCTTTAAAAACTTCAGTACCTGTATATGCATAGCTAACTACATCATTCATTGCAAAGGCAATTTCAGCCTTTTCAGTTCCAAGTAAAGTTGAATTTACGGCTGATGCACCTGTTGATTGTACCGATGAATTAATTCCTTGAACCCTCTCATTCAATAGGTTGGATATAGCTCCTCCTAATGCAAAGTATACTCCTGAGCTTCCCCCTGTAGCAATTGTAATAAACGTTTTCTCATCATTTGCACCAGAATCATTGGCCGATGTTGAGCTACTATCATCCTGTCCACATCCTGATAAAAATATGCTTAATACTACGACTAAAACAAGTAATAATGAAATCTTTTTATTCATCTTTTTCCCTCCTAAAGTTGCATTTCTTAGACAATTAAATTGTATTACATAAATTTAAAATATCAAATTAATTAGAATTTTCTTGCATCATTTTTAGATAAAATGCAGTATATAAAAATAAAGTGCAGAATTAAAATTCTACACTATACTATATTCCAAGGATTCTTTTAAATTTTTTCATATAGTTTCTACTTACGGGAACCTCCCTATCTTCTAATCCCCTAATCTTAATTTTATAGGTATAATTAAACCAGGGTATTATTTCATCTATATAATCTATATTAACAATATAGCTTTTATGAGTCCTTAGAAACTTCATCCTCCTTAATTTATCTTCTAATTCCTTTAAAGAGTAGTTACAATTATAAAAATTTTTTCCTGTATGGACAACTATATCATTATTTATAGATTGAATATATTGAATCTCCCTGACATCTACTAAAATTAATTTGTCACCCTTAATAACGCATAATTTATCTAAACTGATTTCCTCATGTTTTAAAATTCTGTTATTATTTATTCCAACATTTTGAGATTTTAATCGTTCCCTTATCCTGTCTATAGTAACTTTTATTCTCTCTTCTAAAAAGGGCTTTAATATATAGTCTACAGCATCAAGCTCAAAGCCTTGTATAGCGTATTTCTCATAGGCTGTTGCGAATACAATATGGGGTGGTTTATCAATTTCTAATATCTTCCTAGCAACTACCATACCGCTCATATCTTGGAGGTGTATATCTAAAAAAACAATATCGGGCTTTAAAAGTTTAACTAATTTAATGGCTTCTTCTCCTTCATCACATTCACCACATACTTTAATATAATCGTACTTGTCCAAAAAGTATTTTAGTTCATTTCTAACATATTTTTCATCATCTACTACTAGCACCTTAAGCATTCCCATCACATCCTGCTCTATGAGTAATCATTGGTATGCTAAAATTCACAGATGTTCCTTTATTGAGTTCACTTTCTATTTTCAAACCATGCTTTTCACCAAAGATGGCCCTTAATCTAAGATTTACATTGTTGATACCTATTGAAGCCCCCTTTTTACTGTATCTTAATGCATTTACTTCCATACCTACTCCATTATCGCAAATTGTAATATTGACTTCATTTTCATACTTCTTTCCCGATATTCTTACAACTCCCCCTTCTTTTTTAGGAAGAATACCATGCTTGATGGCATTTTCAACAATAGGTTGCAACGTTAAAGGAGGTATAAGACAATCCAAATTATTATCGATATCGTAGACAACTTTAAGTTTATCTTCAAATCTAGCCATTTCAATTTCAACATAAGATTTTACATGATTTAGTTCAACATTTAAGTCAACTAGGTCTTTATTAGTATTCAAATTTTTTCTAAAAAAATTGCTCAAATGAATTATTAGATTTCTGGCCTTTCGGGGTTGAATTCTACAAAGTGATGCTATAACAGTTAATGAATTAAATAGAAAATGGGGATTTATCTGAGCTTGAAGGGCTTTCAGCTCTGCGGCTGCCAGAAGCTTAGAGTTATGCTCTAATTTACCAAGGGTCAATTGAGTTGAAAATAGCTTTGCTAAGCCATTTCCCAACTCTAAGTCAATAGAAGTCATAGAATTTGGAAGCTTTTTATATAGTTTCAAGGTTCCAATAATCTCATTATTTTGCTTAAGGGGTAATATTATAAAAGATTGATGAGAAGCCTGAAGATTTCCCAATTTGCACTTTGTACAGCTATCAATTAGGAGGCTTTTTCCAGTTTTAATTACATAATTCTCTTTCTCAGAAATATGACTACTACTAGTATCTCCCTGTATATTATCTAGGCCTACATGATTAATGACTCTCTCCCTATCGGCAATACTAACAGCATTAAATTCTGTCATATCATATATAATTCTCACTACTTTTCCAATGGAATCCGAATATATACCCTGCTTTAAAAAGGGTAATGTCTTGTCCGCTATTTTTAGAGTAAGATTAGCTTGATAAGCTCCCATCCTCTCCCGATCCTTAAATACATTTTCAATAATCATAAACAAAAGTGCTAGTCCAACGGAATTAATAATAACCATGGGCATCCAAATATCTTTCACAAGCTCCAGGGCCATAGGAAAGGGCTTAGAAAATATTAGAACAAATACCTTTCTCATACTTTCTGCTATGGCTCCAGTCAAAGCAGCATAGACCCACTTTTTATTCTTATTTTGGATACTTCTCCCCATGTATCCAGCCATTAAACCCTCAAAAACAGTAGATATGGCACAGGCTGTACTTGTAAACTCTCCAGAACTTATTAATCCCCTATGAACCCCTGCAACTATTCCAGACATAAGCCCAACTAAAGGTCCACCCAGAAGGCCTCCAGTTGCTACCCCTATAATTCGAGTATTTATCAATGCCCCATTAAATTCAATACTAAAATAGGTACCTACTATGCCAAACAAACCAAATACAAAGGACAATAAAAGTTTATCCGATAGCTTAACGGGTTTTTTGGCAATAAGATTTCTAAAGGATGCAAGTCTAGATAAAATAAATGCAAATACAAATAGGTTTCCAAATTTATTACCTAATTCTAATATCAAACTAAATTTCATCCTCTTCACTCCATTTACATATCTAAGTAAGTATAAATTATTTAGGAATACTACAACTAAAGGTGAATAATTATATAGTCAGCTAGATAGAATCTAAAGCAAATATTTATATTTACAAATTATTTGACATATAGGACTTTATATTAGTTATATTAAGTATAACATAAAATATTGTTATAAATGGTTATGACACGAATCCAAGACATTAATAAAACCTTCAAAGATTCCTATGATATAAATCTCTGAAGATTCTATAAATTTTTCTAGCCTATATTAAGCTTTTTTTACAATATAAGTTGGTAGAGTATAACAATCATGCAGCCCTGATATTATTGCATTTTTTCCGACTCTAGAGTAGAGCCCGTAAAGTTTCTCATTATATATATAGATTCCAGTTATATTGTTGAATTCTCTTATTTTTAATTTTCCTCCTTCAAACTCAACTAAATCACATTTAGGAGGTGTATAGTATTCCTGTATCAAATAGTCCCTTCCATGGCACTCTAAAAGCTTTTCCTTCCATTCCCTATTATTAAAATCCTGTCCTGCATATACACCCTGTGAGGCATAGAAATCACTTGGTTTTAATATGTATTTATTCTTATATATTGTTAACTCTTCAAAATTAAAATTATTACCTTCAAACTTAGCAGTATAGGGTATATGATCCTTTATGAACTTTATTTCTTCAGGACTTAAGAACTCCCAAGTATCTTCATCATGTAAAACTTTAAAAATAATCTTATTATGGATAATCTGAGTTTTAATTGGTCCTATTATACAGACTTTTCCTTCCCTCGCTGCCTCTATAAAATCAGGTATTTCCTTTAATCTTTCCATCAAATCCTTTGTAACAAGCCTTCTATAAACGATATCTATTTGCATATCATTAAAATAGAGTTTTCCATTTAAATACTTCAAATCTCTTGGGTCAACGATTTCAGTATTGTAACCATTTCTCTTAAATGCACACTTAAAAATCTCAAACTCATTTGGGCTTCCAGTATCATTAAAGTCAACAATTGCTACATTAGGATTTTCTATAGATGGATTAAACTCCCTAAAAATACTTATGGCTTCTTTAACCCAGGTATCAAAAAGCTCAAAGGCTTCTATCTTGTACTTCTTTTCCATCTGTCTAAGAGAAATAGACTCCGATAATATCCTAGATAACTCTCTATCTTCGTTCATAGCCGATGCACCATCGGCGTTTAATTCACAAAACTTAAATCTTCCCTTCCCTCTATAAAAAATATCAACCCTAGCCATGGGAACTTTAGTATTATAACCATGCTCAGTTAAAATTAAATCCTCTAAAAGTTTTGAAAAACCAAACTTTTTTCTGAACTGAAAATCTTCCATATACCTGTCTATAACTTTTTTAAGAATTATCATTAAAGTAGATGTAAGCTTTTTAAACCCTTCTAAGTCCTCTTCAGTATAAAACTTAGGCATATATAGAAATGGTACTGGTTTCCCCTTATACATTGCTGTAGAATTTTTTACCTTTTCTATAGTTTTTAGATAATCCTTATAATATAAGGCCTCATTCTCTTTTACAATATTAATGTATTCTCTATCTAAATCTATTCGATTCAAAAATCTCACTCCCAATTATATTAGGTTATTCAAAATTGCTTTTTCTAGGGCCCTATGTTTTCCTAAATATATTTTCTCCTTTATAAGGCTTGATAGATTTTTCTCTTTATCGATTAGTTCTTTAAGTGGAAGGAGATAATTAGCTTCTTCCTCATCTAATCCTTCCTTAGCTATAGATATTATTTCCTTAGCAAACTCTAAAATATCCTTTTCCATTATTTTTACATTTTTCCCTAGGTTAATAATATCCCTCTTAAGCTCTGCAACTGAATCATTTGTGAAGCTCTTTAACTTATTAAACAGATAATCTACATTTTTTTCATCATACAATAGACCCTTCCATAGGGCCACTCCACTAATATTAAAGGGATATGGAACAGAATCAGCCATTCTAATCTCTATAAATTTTTTAGTTCTTACATCGGGAAAATACATAGTAAGTACATGCTCTAAATCTTTATTTGAAAATTCACTTGGATTATAGATATCTTTAAATGGTTTATCCCCGGTAAATCTAAATTCATCATTTCTTTCAACGATTATTGGTGGGGCATTTAAAATATACTCTGCATAATCTTCGTATCTAAAAACCTTATCTAAGGACTTAGGAATTACCTTACATCTATCATTATCACAATTGTCCCATATATCCACTCTTACAGTATTTTTATTCCAAACTTCTCCTTCAAAAAAAGGGGCATTATCAAAAATATAGGAAATGATTGGGGAAAGGGAGTTTGCAATTCTAAATTTTTTTATGTAATCTTCTTCACTACAATAGTCTAATGTTACCTGTAGTGAAGCAGTTCCCTTCATCATATTATGTGCATATTTACCCCTTTTCTTTAGGTATTCTGACATATATTTATATCTACTCTTTGGAATAAAGGAAATTTCTTCAATCTTACTTTGTGGATGATAGCCGAGGGATATTATGAACTGATTTTTTTTATTTAAAATTGGAATAATATCATGTAGGAAGCCTAAATATTCATTTTCAACTTCATGGACACTTTTACATGGTCTTGTGCTAAGCTCCACTTGAGCCCCAGGTTCAAGGGTTATAGTGCTTCTATTTTTCTCAAGACCCATTAAATAGTTATCTTCATATTTGCCTTTCCACCCCTTATTGATAAGCTCCCTTAGTGTAGATTCAATACCTCTATCCCCATAATAGGATATGGCACTTAAGGTATCACCATCAACAATGAAATGTTCAAATTCAGCACCAATTTTAAATTCATCTCTGCTCTTTTCATTTTCTTTAAAGTAACTTATAATTTTACTTTTTTGATAATTTAATTCATTATCAATAGTCAATTTTATACCCCCTAAATAATCTCATTAGTATAGATTATATCCCTATACATTTAAAAACTGATTACATATAGTGCATCTATAAATCTATATTTCAATTTTTTAAATTTTAAAAATATTTTATAAAGGATAAAATAAAAGGGCTTTACTATATACATATATACCGAAAAAATATACTTATTAAACTTTTTTATTGCTATTCTAGACAAATATCAAATTCCTGGTTTCTTCTTTTTATTGCTAATATTTGTACATTAGAGTTAATAAGCTTTTCTTTAACTTTTTTAGTAATAGTAAAATCATCACTAAAATGCATAGGTACAAGAAGCCTAGGATTAATAGTTTTAGCAAAGTATTCAGCTCCAAGGTAATATTCCTCTTCTAATCTAGGATCAACGGGTATAAATGCTACATCTATATCTTTACCTATTAGCTTGCCTACCTCGTATTTAAAATCCTCTTCCTCCTTCTTCTGAGCTTTAGGTGAATCATTCTTCCAATGCCACCAATTTAAATCTCCGGCATGAAAAATTTTCACTCCATCTAAGGAAACTAAAAATGATACTCCTTTATCGGTTGAACCAAAGCTTTGAATTTTTAAGTTGTCAACATTTAGCGATTCATATTTGTCCATAAAATAATAATTTTTTCCTTTATTGCTAATTTGTATATCATCACTCAAAATATAATTTATCTGAGAATATTCTTTCTCCCAATCAAAAATCATCTTTGAATAATGGTCAGAGTGACTATGACTTGTAAATACATAAACTTTTGAGCTAGGGGAAAAGTATTTAGTAACACTAGGGTCTAAGCAATCAAATATTAATATATTGTTGTTAATCTCAACTAAAAACCCACTATGATAAATATGCCTTAATTTCATTCTATCTCCTCCTAAATTTGGCATTAAGTTATGGATTGCATCAAACAGCAGTATTTTTTATCCCACTATTTAATATATGATAACTCCTTTATACATATTTATATATTATTATACACTACATCATTGTTTCTTTTCCTATTCATATTATATATTATTTTGATTAATTGTAAAAAAGAAGTGTTTAAAACACTTCTCAGATTGTTAACAAAGTTAACAAGATGATAGGCTTTTGAGCAATCCAAAGTTCGAGGCGTGCTGAAACCGAGAGGCCGCAGCGTATAAAGAAATACATAAGGGCTCTCGGTTTCAGCAACAACGAAGAAATTCGGGTTTCTCAAAAGCTTGAGAAGTGTATAAAACGCTTCTCTCTTAATAGCAAATAAAGGAGCTAATATTTCTAAGATCTATCCCAAAGTAAACCCATCTAAATCCGATCCATCTATACCCCGAAACAGACCTAGGGCCAACAAAGATTAGATAAGCCCAGAATTGTTGACCATCTCTCAACCATAGGTAGGTAAATTTGTATCTACATCTTTTTATGGCACCTGGATCTACCGCTGCAAGGGATGGAGATTGTTCTGGAATAAAGGTTGGTGGTCTACCGGGAGGTAAAGATGAATCGGAGCCTCCATCTGGTCGTCTATCTGGCCTGGCAATGGGCCCTATGGGTGGCCTAAAGGATGGTCCGGGCTGAGATATGAATGATGGACCTCCAAAGGGTGGTCTAGGTACTCTATATAACATTCTTACATCACCTCATCACTTAAATTCAACTTAAAAACTGTATTACATAATATTCTAAAATCAGGCAATGTGTGAATGATATGTATATTTAATTGTGAAATTAGCTATCGGCCTTGATTCCATAATCTATCAGCAGTTACAGCCCATTTCCTAGCTATATCCCGGCATTTATCAGTAAGTTTTTTCACCGATTCCTTATCTACTGGTTGTGTGGAGTGTGCATCTGATTTTTCTACAATCTCCTTTAATGTTTCAGGATTATCTAATAATGGACATGGCCTCAAATGGTTTTTATTAAATGGCTGATTGTCTTTATATTTTAGGAACAAAGGGGACTTTAATGCCTCCAATAGACTAACTTCTTTGATATTTGCACTTGAATAGTGTACAAATGCACATGGCTCCACATCACCATTGGCATTTATGTGGCAATATATTCTTCCTCCTGCTATACATCCATTTACATATTGACTATCATTCCAAAAATCTAATAAAAAAGCTGGTTTTTTTTCTCTCATTTGCCTTACTCTATTGTACATATACTCCCGCTGCTGAGGCGTCACCAGCAAATCTAAAGCAGCACTCTTTCCTATAGGTACATAGGTAAAGTACCATCCAAACATACAACCCTTTTCTATTAGAAAGTCCACATATTCATCAGAACCTACAGCTTCTGTATTTTTGCTATGATAGCAGGTTGAAAATCCAAAAATAATACCTTCTTTTTTTAACAAATCCATAGCATTCATCACTTGCTGATATGTGCCCTTTCCCCTCCTAAGGTCTGTATCATTTTCAAAACCTTCTATACTAATAGCCAAGGCAAAATTTCCAATTTCAGATAATGACTTTGCAAAGGCTTCATCAATCAATGTAGCATTAGTAAAGGCAAGAAACATGCAATCACTATGCTTTTTAGCAATCTCTATTAAATCATTCTTCCGCACTAATGGCTCTCCACCAGAAAAAATATACATATATATTCCCAAAGATTTTCCTTCTTCAATAATCTTGTTAATAACCCCATTATCTAAAGAATCATATTTACTATATTCCGCTGCCCAGCAACCAGTACATTTTAGATTACAAGCAGAAGTAGGGTCTAACAATATTGCCCAGGGGACATTACAATCATGCTTTTTTTTCTTCTTATCCCTAATAGGTAATCCCATAATAGCGGAGTTTACAAAAAAGTTGATTAAGGTTTTTTTTCTCGTATTTGAATTTAATTCTTGAAAATATCTGGATATAAGTACATTCCAATTACTTTCTGGTTTGTCACAAATTCCTTTAAAAAGCTTAATAACATTTTTATGATACTCTTTTTTAGCCAATTTATCTGCCCAATTTAATAGCTTCGGTAAATTCTTCATTGGCTCCTTTTCCACATATTTTAGTCCTTCCTTAAGAACTATTGAACTAATCAACCCCTTAGCAGATTTCATAGTATTTTCCCCCTTAATTAATCTGTACTATCTAAAATTTATTCTTCTATGTTAGTACTTATGTCAAAAAGAATATAGGCATAGACCTGAAAACTTTAACAGCCTAAAGTAACTCTTTGAAAAATTACTTCTAGCTCCTATACCAGATTGTTAAATCCTATAATAATGAAATCATTCCTTTTACTTATAAAAAATAGATTGCAAATCTTTTATTTGTAATAGTTTTTATTTTATCTGAAATTATTTACTCTAATTTCATTTAACCATGGACTTTTACTAAAAATTCCTTGAGTTTTTAAGCAATAAAAAAAATAGCCTAGGGGTTAAATCCCATTAGAGCTATTTTCTTATCCTTTATAAAACTATTTTTATGTCTAGTCTATAATTCTCCACTGCATCCCAGAGAAATCATTAATCGAACTTAGTGTTTCGTCAACTTCCTTTAATGCTTGACTGATTTTAATACTTTGGGGACATTTTTTTTCGCATTTTCCACAGCTAATACAATTAGACGCCTTTAACTGTTCTTTCATAGCTTTTTGATAACTATAGGATACATTTTTTAAATCCTCATACATGAGTGCATTATTATAGTAAAAAAAGTTTTTAGGTATATCTACACCAACTGGACATGGCATACAATACCCACATCTTGTACAGTGTATTTTTATTTTTTCCCTATACCTTTCAGCAACCTTCTCAATAAGCCTTAGCTCATCATCAGATAAGGAGCTAGGCTCACATTTACTCAGTATCTCTATATTTTCCTTTATATGACTGATATCATTCATCCCACTTAAAATAACCTTAACTTCAGGAAAATTTGCTAACCATCTAAAGGACCATTCAACAGGCTTTCTTTTATTTTCAGCAGTCCTCCACATTTCCTCAATATCTTCGGGGGGATTAGCAAGAAGTCCACCCTTTAAAGGTTCCATTATAGCTACAGCTATTCCCTTCTCACCAGCATACTCTAATCCTCTTATCCCAACCTGTTCATTAATATCTAAATAGTTTAACTGTATTAAACACATACTCCAATTATAGGAATCAATAATTTCCTTAAAGGTATCAAAATCATCATGGGTAGAGAAACCTGTATACTTTATTTTGCCTTCTTCCTTTGCTCTGTTTAAAAATTTAAGCACTTCCATTTTCTTTATTTTATTCCATACCTTTTTATTTAAAGAATGCAATAAAAAAATATCTATACAATCTACATCTAGTCTTGTCCTCTGCTCATCAAGGAGTCTCTCAAAATCACTATATTTTTCTACCTTCCACACTGGAAGCTTAGTGGCAACCTTTACTTTATCTCTATAACCATTCTTAAGTGCCTTGCCTACAATAACTTCACTATTTCCGCCATGATAAATATAAGCACTATCAATATAATTTACACCCTCATCTATAGCGTACCTTAAAAGCTCTATGGCTTTACCCTCATCAACTTTAGAACTGTCATTATCTACAGTTGGCAGTCTCATAGTGCCAAAGCCTAATAGTGAAGATTCAAAGTCTTCCTTTCCAAATCTTCTATACTTCATATAATTTGACCTCCTTATTATAAGCATCTCATATTCATTTTATATAAACAAACTTCATTACGTCAAGGAAGCTTTTATATTTTAAGAGGAAATTGTTTATTAAATCCTTTCACCTATATGTTTTTGAATAAAAGAGTCCAATTAATAAAATACTTACTTATAAATAGCATTAAAACTTAAGATAAATTTCAAAGAAAGTGATGAAAACCTCTACACTTTTTCTTTGAAATTTATTAATCTTTAAAGTTGTTTCAATATATAAAGAAATACCAACATTATTTTAAGGTGGAATAGAAATGGATAGATTGACAAAGGCAGCAATATTATCAATTTCTCTACTCGTTATTATGACTGGAAATGCAGTTTCTCCTGCCCTCAGTGAAATAGGAGAGGCTTTTCCCCATGCAAAGCCCTATTTAATAAAAATGGTTCTAACCTTACCCTCCTTTGTTATCATACCCTTTAGTTTTATCTCAGGAAAAATATCTTCAGTAATAAAAAAGCGTAGTATAATAATCTTTGGACTTATCCTCTACATTATAGGTGGAGTAACTGGAGGATTTTCTAGAAATATACATGAGCTTTTACTTACAAGGGCTATCTTAGGTATGGGCATGGGGTTTTTGACGCCATATACCACCTCTTTAATTGCAGATTTCTATAGTGGTATCCATAGAACGGTTATGATGGGTTTATCGAACGCCGTATCAAATTTTGGCGGCATATTTGCAACCCTTGTAGCTGGAGGTCTAGCAATACTCAATTGGCGATATATATTTGGGGTATATTCAATAGCTATATTTGTACTTTTTCTGGTTATATTTAAATTACCAGAACCACCAATAAAAATAGAGTCCTATGAAAAAAACTCCGCTTTTAATATAAGGGTCTTTACAATAGGGATATTAGCCTTACTTTTAAATATAGTATTTTATTCAGTTGTAATTAATATTTCTATCTTTATTAAAAATGAAGGTATTGGTAATTCAAGTTATTCAGGCATAGCTATGTCCTCTATCACCTTGGCTGGTTTCGTAAGTGGCGTGTGTCTGAGGCAAATATCTAAATTTTTCAAGAAATTTAGAGTACCTGTAGCTATTGCTATTATGGGTCTTGGCTTCCTGCTTCTGAGTACATCCTATAATTTCACCTATATACTAATTTCAAACTTTATGATTGGATTTGGATTAGGCATATTAAAGCCTATTTTATTTCTAAAAGTATCTGAAGCTGTCCCTAGTCGCTCAAATGCCTTTGCAATATCTATAATAAGTAATTCAATATTATTTGGAAAGTTCATTTCTCCATTTTTTCTAGATTTTTGGGGGGAACTTTTC
>JAKSBP010000310.1 GCA_022361035.1 Clostridia bacterium | reverse complement strand
GATGGCGACAACACCTACGGCGGCAAAGTTGTCACGAACCCTTCGGGCGGCCTGCTTTCCAAAGGCCATCCTTTGGGGGCCACCGGGCTTGCGCAATGTTATGAGTTGACCAGTCAACTGCGCGAAGCCGCTGAGGAGCGGCAAGTACAAGGGGCTAAAACAGCGCTGCAGCATAATCTGGGATTGGGCGGTGCGTGCGTCGTCACTCTATATAAGAACTGACGGGGAAACGACAGGTGATCGATCGAAGCAATATCGGGAAAAGCTTCCCGCCCTACGCAGTTGAAGTCGAAAATCATCAGCTAAGGCTTTTTGCAAAAGCTATTGGTGAAACGAATGAGGTCTACACAGACGAAAAAGCGGCCGCCGCACAAGGCTATTCCGCCTTGCCGGCCCCGCCGACTTTTGGATTTTCACTGTCGCTTTCAAAGCCGAATGTGTTTGAAGCTTATGAAGCGCTTGGCATTGACCTCAGCAGATTGCTTCATGGCGAGCAAAAGTTTGACTACATTGCGCCAATTCACGTAGGCGATGTCATCACCTTGCATGAAAAAATAACCGACATTTTCGAAAAGCCGGAAAAACGACTGGAATTCATCGTCATTCAAACCTCTCTGGTTAATCAACATAATGAGCATGTTGGCGAGATGACGAACACGCTCGTGATCAAGAACTAGGCGGATATTCAATGCTGGATCTTTCAACCATCCGTGAGGGCGATTCATTGCCAACCGTCGTAAAACCGCCCATTTCCAGATCGACGCTTGCCCTGTTTGCGGGCGGATCAGGGGATCACAATCCCATTCACATCGATATCGATTATGCGAAGCAAGCCGGTTTCGACGATGTCTTCGCCCATGGCATGTTATCGATGGCCTATCTTGGTCAGCTATTGACAAACTGGGCGCCGCAACAAGCGCTACGCTCCTACAGCGTTCGCTTTCGCGCCATTACCCATATTGGGGATGAAATTTCATGCTCTGGAAGGGTCAGCGAAGTCTTTCAGGAAAACGATGAACCCCGTGTACGGATTGAACTGACGGCGGCAAACCAGAACGGCGATGTGAAGCTTATTGGCGAAGCCGTTATTGCCGTATACTAATGCGAGGCGAATGATATGACGAGTTTAAGCGGCAAGGTCGCAATCGTGACGGGCGGCGGCCGGGGGATAGGACGCGCCGTGTGCCTCAAACTGGCGTCTAAAGGCGCAAAGGTGCTTGTGAATGACCTTGACGAGCAACCGGCCAATGACGTGGCTGCGGAGATTAAATCCCATGGAGGCGACGCCCTTCCCTTCCCCGGCAGCGTCACGGAAGCGGATTTCGGAGACCGGTTTGTCCAAACGGCGCTGTCAAATTTTAATGACATCCACATCATCGTGAACAATGCGGGCTATACGGCGGATGCGTTAATTCACAAAATGTCCGATGATGTTTTTGACGCCATGTACAATGTGCACCTAAAGGCGCCGTTTCATATTTTGCGGGCGGCGGGACAGTATATTCGTGAAGCCGCGAAGCAGGAAGCGCAGCATGAGCAGGAAGTCTTTCGGAAAGTCGTCAATATTTCATCTGTTGCAGGATTGGGGGGAAATGCGGGCCAAGCCAATTACGCCTCGATGAAAGCCGGCGTTGTCGGCCTGACAAAAACACTCAGCAAGGAATGGGGACGGTTCAAGGTCAATGTGAATTGCGTCGCCTTTGGCTATATCGAAACGCGCTTGACCGCCGCCGTGGATGATAAGGAAACCATCGAAGTCGAAGGCGGAAGAACCGTACAAATTGGCGTGCCAAGAGAAAACATCAAGGCCATAGAAGCCATGATACCGCTCGGCCGGGGCGGAACGCCGCAGGAGGCCGCGGACGGCGTCTATTTATTTTGCTCTCCTGAATCCAATTACATATCCGGCCAGGTCATCACTGTCGGCGGCGGGATGTCGTTTTAGCGGCGCCATAAGATCAAAAGCCAAGCGCGAGTTGTTGCACATGTTTTTTAAAGATGCGCCCTGGGCGAACGATGAACTGCACGATTTTGCCGCCGGCGTCGGCGCTTTTCTTGACCGTGAGGTGCTTCCGCATCGAGAGACCTTTATCCGAAATGGCTGTGTTTCAAAGGACGTGTGGCGCCGGGCCGGCGAAAACGGGCTTTTGGGTATTTCAACGCCAGAGGACTATGGCGGTCTCGGCGGCGGATTTGCACATGAAGCTGTGTCATTTGCAGAACTCGGCCTACGGAATGAAGTTGGCTTGGGACTGCAGGTGCACAGTATCGTAACACATTATATTCTGGCGTATGGCGATGAGGAACAAAAGGAGCAATGGCTGCCGCGCCTTGCAAGCGGCGAGCTTATCGGCGCGATTTGCATGACGGAGCCGG
>JAKSBP010000382.1 GCA_022361035.1 Clostridia bacterium | reverse complement strand
TATTAAAACCAATATAAATTTTGATATATTCTATACCACAGATGAATCTCAAATGAATACTGATTTAACTAACAGCCTCTTCTCCTTTAATAAAAAGACTGATAATCAATGGTGTTTATTCGAGCATTCAACAAATATACTCACGTAATGTTTATTAAATCAAATTAATGGTTTATAATATATATAAACCATTAAGCAAGAAGGTGTGTACATATGGATAAAATATCAAAGTATCTCATTAGAGATATAAAAGAATCTATAGATATAAATTTTATGAGTAAATATGAAGAGTCTTTTGAAGGTAAATCTTTCAGTAACTTTTATGTGGATATGATTAATGAACTATTAACTCCCACTCTCTCTACAGCTGACATTAAGGAAATGAAGAATCATTACGTAAAAACTCTTAGGCGTACTAAGAGAAGGTGGTTTGATTATGTAAAAAAAGAATTGAGCCCCAACTATAAAAAGCAATATAGGTTCATATTAAAACAGATAATGGATTATAAACAGCAGTACATAAAATATAAAGATAATAGTTTTATAATACATGATATTGATAAATTCAAGGATGAAAAACTTATTGAGATTGAAAAATGGGCAGTAGACGATAGCTTTTTAATCACGGATTTTCTATATCTCAATAATTATAATGAATCAAATATAGTTAAAGCTTTTAAAAACGACTTGAAATACCTTATAGTCATGATAATTTTTGATAAGTATGATAGTAACATACATAGTGTAATTACAGAAAGACCTAATAGTATGATTAATAAGCCTCTTTTCGGTCAGAGGGAAAGAGGGAAGACTAGAGGAAAGATAATTGAGATAGATGATGATAGAGAATTAGTGAGTGAATATACAGTAGGTAATAATTTTCAACTTCAGACAGTTGTATCTGAGAAAGAAATAAAAAAAATCACTGAGAGTAAGCATAATATTAAACTGGAAAACTGGCATAATACAGATGAAAAAGATTCAGAGTTGTATGACTATATCAGCATGAAACGTGGTAAACTTTTCTTAACCCAAAAAGTAGTTATTGTTGAAATATCCGATATCTGTAAAAAGCTATATGGACAGGCTTTGACTAAACAGAAAATACTTACTGAAAAAAGAGTCTTAAAATTAGGTGGTTCCCGATTAATAGGGGATATAGAATATCCAGATATCCCGGATATGGAAAACGACCGTTTTGTATTTCATTATTTCCAATATACTAAGATAACGACAGATCAACAAACCGGTAAGCGAATTGCAATATTTAAGTATACAGATAGTGTATACGACGAATTTTTAAATAAACAAACTGTAAAAATATACAGTGACCATATGAAGAACTTTGAATTACCATTTTCTAGGGAGATATTATTTGCACTCCAGCAGCTTAGAATTAACTGTTATAAAAAGGATCAAAGCTATTTAATTTCATTACCATATGATTTTTTCTTATTTCAATTTCGTTTTTCATCTCAAAATGTGAAAGATACTTTAAAACTAATAGAAAAAAGTTTGCAGGAATTAAAAGATAAAGGAATTGTTGTTAAGGATTTTAAAAAATCTAACAAAAGCGACTTTGAAATAAAGCTCTTTGAATTAACAGATTTCGAAATTCATGATTTTATAGATAACAATGATAACGATGATAATTATGTATACGATGAAAAAATCTTAATAGACAAACCGGTTTAAGACTAACTTAAACCGGTCTTTTTATATAAAATCATATTAAATATAAAAGTTTTGTCCATATAAACGATACCTTTTACTACTATTAATAGTTAAAATATATAAAGTTTTGTCCATGAGAATGATACCTTTCTTTGATGCTAGTGATTGCTGACTAATGTTTCTCATCTATTTAAAGAGTGCTTTTAAGCCCCATTAGCACTTCAGAACTATAAAGTTTTGTCTATATAGATGATACCTTTTACAGCCTCTAGTACTTTATATCTATAAAGTTTTGTCCATGAAAATGATACCTTTATAGGTATCAATATTTCAGATATATAAAATTTTGTCCATATAAATGATACCTTTTGTAAACATTGAATTTACAAGTCTCAGCTTGTTTTGTCCATATAAATGATACCTTTCTTTGTTTTGTCTATGAAAATGATACCTTTTACCAATGTTTTTTCGAATTTTATTAAAAAATCAAATTAATACAATTTTTTTTATTACATATTTTGTCAGATAACATTGGTTTTGTTCCTACAGGTTATACCTTTATGTGTAAAAGTAATATTTTCGACAAATATATAGTTTTTTCGACATGATTATGTATTAATTTAGCTGAATTTAAAAAAAAAATTTTTTTAAATTTAAATGATATCTTGATATGACTACATTTAGTTGCTTTTGTCCGCTAAAATGATACCTTTTGCAAACATTGATATTACATATTCTTAGTAGTTTTGTCCATATAAACGATACCTTTTTAAACTATTGAAAATTACTCATTCCTTTAGTATAATGACAAAAAAAGATATAAGTTTAATTTTTTTGATATTTTTCATGAATTGTATGCCAAATTTATTGGATAACAAGGAGGAAATTTATAATACTGACTTAAAATTTGAAGCTATAACTAAATACTTCAAGTATAGAACTATTTTTCTAATGTGATTTTTTATAAATAAAAAAAATAAACCACTAGAAAGTGGTTATGAAAAATCCGTTTGCTAAGTATAAACTTAGCTCTTACTCATGAATCTCATTGGAAAAACAGTATTACTCAATAATACACAACCCGTTGGATAAATTTTAAAAATTTAACTCCTGTGGGATATTGCTTTATTGCCAATTTTAAGTTAAGTATATCAAAATTATCTCCTCTTTTCAAATTAATTAATGGTAAAATTAAAAACTTTTCAGCAAAAGAAAAAGAGAAGAGGGTTAGTATGGCCATTTGCAAAGTAAGTAAAAATTTCATATATAATCCTGATTATGAAACAGCTCATTTGCCGGCTGATAAGTTTAATGTAATACTTAGTCACTCTAAGGCATGTTTTCATATTTACAGCTATCTATCCCTTAAGGCTGATAAGAGGCACGATATAGGTATAGTTAGAAAAACAAGCAATATGAAAATCGCTGATGCTCTTGGTATGAG
>JAKSBP010000172.1 GCA_022361035.1 Clostridia bacterium | reverse complement strand
TGGGAAGTCTAGATGGCTATTGGGAGCTTAATCTCAGTCCTTGGGATATAGCTGCTGGTAAACTCATCCTTGAAGAAGCCGGAGGAAGGGTAATATTCCTTAAAGAAAAAAGGGGTATTTCACTAATAGCAGGAAATGAAATCATCTGCCAAAAAATATTAACTGAAATCCAGTGTGTTGACAAAATGAATTTAACTAAAGCTAAACAAGGGACTTAAATAGGAGATACTTCTTTTACTCGAGTAGATAAAGCTATGAGAGTATTTATAAAGTTAAGTATTCTATGATTTTAAAGTAAAGAAATCCTTGATTATAATTTCAATCAAGGATTTTAATATTAAGAAAATACATCTGTCAAGTTTCTAATCTCCTAGCCAGATGAGGATTGGAGTTAAATTTTTTATACATTCTTATCTATAAATTAACCGTTGCGTTCATACCTTAGAGCTTAAAATAAAACTAAGATATCAAATTCCTCGATTCATAATTTATTAATAGATACCTACTAAATTAAAGGCATCAACTACTACTCGATATTCGGAACCATTTGAACCGTATAGGTCTGCCGTCGATTGTAGTAGTGCATTTCTACAATCTGAAAATCTGGATTGTGAAGTAAGATATTTAGTCAAAGCTCTATAATAAATTTTACCACTCTTGTTAAAGCCTATATTGCTTGCTATGTGATAAAAAGCTTTATTTGGGATGCCGCTATTTGTATGTACTCCACCCCAGTCACCTTCTGGAGTATCGGGTTTATGTACATAGTCCTTCATATGGTCCGGTTGATTATATAATGTCGGATTTTTCATACTTCTCAATGCATCACCAGATATATGAGGAGTATAACAATCTTCTCCCACTAACCAATCATTTCTATCTCCTTCAACTAGAACACCAAATACATCTGAAAATGATTCGTTTAATGCTCCTGACTCATTACGGTATTCAAGATTTGCAGAATGCTGTGTTACAGCATGGGTTAACTCATGGGCAACAACGTCTAAGGACGCCGATAGTGGTCTAAAAAGCCGTCCATCTCCATCGCCATATACCATCTGAGTACCCATCCAAAATGCATTATTGTACCTATTTCCATAGTTTACCGTAGAAATTACCGAAGCACCTCTTCCATCGTAACTATTTCTCCCATGGATGTTGTAAAAATAATCATAGGATATACTAGCATAGTAATGGGCATCTACTGCAGCTCCTTGACTGCTTGCATTAAAGTTGTTGTCCCTATCGGTTACATAAGAACCTGGTAGTCTGGTTCCGTTATTTGCAGTGTAAGTCCTAATTTGACCGCTCATAGGCTTCGTAGTGTCGTAAAGATAGTATACACCATTATGTAGGTAGGTATTAAGCTGTTTTTGATCTCCAAGAACACCTCTACCTGTTCCAGTAGTAGCTGCAAATTCCACTAGGTTTTGTTTTTTCACAATATCCCCTTTTTCCGCATCTACAAAAACGTGCCAATTAGCTGGATATGGATAAATAAATTGTAATTTTACCAAATAAACCGGTTTCCAAGCTTCTTTAACCTTGTAAAGGAATAGCTCAGCCCCTGGTTTAGATGTGTAACCATCCTGTTCTATTACTTCCTCACTAAATTCTTCCTTCCTTTCCCTATAGGGCTTAGGTGTGAAATCTAATATTCCTTCCGCTGCCTTTACTGCATCACTCTCATCGAGTTTTACATCCTTACTATACTCCTTTATCTTAAAGCCTGGTTCAATATTACCGTTAATTGCATAGATATTATCATCCTTATCAGTATGAACTATTACTTCTGAGCCATATACTGAAATATCATCTATAGTCAGCCTAGCTTTATAATGTCTCTTTCCTAATTTGTCCTTCTCATGACTTACTATTTTAAATACACCCTCAGTATTAAATACATCTATATTTTCTTGTAAAAATGATAATACGTCTTTTTTACCCTCTACTGCCCTTTCATTCAACTTACCAATAACAAAACGTGGAACACCTTTTTCTTTATCCCAATGTAATTGAAAGCTTTTTTCACCAACATTACTTCTTCCTCTCTCTCCTTCCTTCTCTATAGAGTTTATCTGCCATTTCTTAATTATCTCCATTTGTTTTGAATTTCCATCTATTTGTAAAGTCTCCTCAGTGTCAGGTGCTGCATTTACCTGGAGTCCAAATGTCCCAAAAAGTAAAGTTAAGCTCAATAAAATCGTTAAAAATTTTTTCATCTCTAATCTCCTCCTATATGTTTTTCCCAATCCTCATAGTTCTATATTATCAAACAAAGTATATTTTTTCAATATTTTTCTATATTTTATATTTTTTACATTTTATTGTATTTTTTTGAAATTAAATCTCGTCAAATTATATTTAAACCTTTTACTTTTTTACATTTTTTAAAATTGTATTTTATTATCTACTCTATGAGTTTGAAAAATTTTTAAGCTTTAAAGGAAATTGTCTTAAATATAGGCCCTCTCTAATCCAAATATAAATATAAAATTAACCATTAAGGCTTCTTTGGTTACCAAAGTAAATATTAAAATTCTCTTCTGTGAAAATGAGTACTACGGATTAAGCTACTCGTTTTTTTCTAGTGTCAGTTACCTATATTGAATAAAAAGAACCTATATAAATAGACGGTTTTTCATTGTCTACCATATAAGTTCCCTTTTATAGTGATAAAATGCCTTCAATCTTTTATATCTATCTATTTAAATCTTAAATCCTCTATCCTTCAACTTATTTATATTAATATATTTTTCTAGTTAAACCCCATAATTACTGCCACTACAATGAAAAGTGAGGCTAGTAACGCCAAAATAGCTTGAAATTTGATTTGAAACTTTGCCCATTTACTCCAGTCAAGCTTTGCAACACCTAGGACTCCCATTAGACATCCTGAGGTGGGAACTATGAGATTAGTAAAACCATCACCTAATTGAAAGGCTAGTACTGCCACCTGTTTAGTAACTCCAACTAACTGGGCAAGCGGAGCCATAAGGGGCATAGTTAATGCTGCCTGACCGGAGCCTGATACCACAAAGAAGTTAAATATTGATTGAAATATATACATAAACCATGCAGTAATTACGGTTGGTAGTGAGCCTAAGATACTACTCATTCCATTTAGGATAGTATTAAGTACTGTATCCTTAACCGGCGAAGAATCTCCAAGTACCAAAACTATACCCTGGGCCATACCAACAACAAGGGCTGCACCGACTAAATCCTTAGCACCATTTCTAAAGCCTTCAGCAATATCATTTACAGTCATATTGTTGAGCCTAAAGATTACACCAATAAGGCCGGCTGCAAGGCCAATAGTAAAAAATATGGTTGCTATTTCAGGTATATAGTATCCATGGGCTTTAACCCCCCAGATAACCCAAACTATGCCAAGGGCAATGGATATCATTACTAATCCATGACCAAAGTTAAACCTTATATCCCTTTCATTTTTCTGAGTGAAATCCTCTCTATAGAAGGCATCGGATTCATAGGCTAAGGATTTAGTTGGGTCCTTCTTTATCTTTTTAGCATATACCCAGGTATACACTATCCCTAGAGTTGTAAAAAATATCCACATAGCAATCCTAAATCCAGAACCCGATAGAACAGGTATACCTGCAATACCTTGGGCTATGGCAACGCTAAATGGATTCATCCAGGATGTAGCAAATCCTATCTGAGTAGCAACATATGTAATCATAATACCTACAATAGCATCATAGCCCATAGCTATTACTAGTGGTACAAGAATCATAGCAAATGGAATAGCTTCTTCTCCCATGCCAAAAACAGCACCACCCAGGGAAAATAAGAAAAAAATTATCGGTATAAGTACAGCTTCCCTACCCTTAGTTCTTTTTATCATCGATAGAATACCAGTCTCAACGGCACCTGTTCTCAGGATAATTCCAAAGGCACCACCAACTATCAAGATAAATGCCATAACACCTACTGCCGAGCCCCATTTATCACCTTTTACCATACCTTCAAATGCATAATTTAAAAATCCTACTCCTCCCCATTTTTCAAATACTTTGATTCCTTGCTTTTTACCTGCTGAAACGTATTTACCATATTCTTGAACTACCTTAAACCTTAATACTTCACCATCCTTAATTTCTATTGCCTTAGCCTTACTCTTTTTAATTGAGCCTAGGGCTTCTTCCATCCCCTCCTGAATTACTAAGGTTTTGTCACCGGTTGCATCTATAATATACTTTCTTCCATCTACCTCAAAGCTCCCTGTATTATTGTCTCCAACCTCTAGTATCTCATTACCATTTCCATCATAGGCCTTGTAAAAAACTTCAAAGCTGCCAAGAGGAATTACATAGGTTAAAATTGCGGCAAGTACTACTACAAAGAAAATAATTACATAGGTATCAGGCATTTGCCAAGTTTTACTTCGAGATTTATTATCCTTAATTTTTACTGACATAAAGCTCCCCCTTTAAATATTGTTTATTAGTCCCTATACTATTATAACTAAAAACAACTTTTATGCCAGAGATTTCCACCACCAATTTCCTTTATGAACCTAAGTATTTAATTCTCAAACCTAGATTCCAAAAGCATTAGAAAGGTTTTAATATTATTATGAAAAACTTTTTAACATGGGGGAGGAAAATTATTTTTCAAAGGTTCCCTTTACCTTAACTTCTCCCTTTAAAACCATAATCTTGCCCATTGCCATAACCGTATCTATTTCTAAGTCATCCTGATTTAGCAATACTATGTCTGCATCCTTGCCCTCTTTTATATATCCTTTTTGGTTAAGCTTTAATATATCTGCGGGATTCGATGTAATGACTCTAATGGCCTGGGACATATCTATTCCCTCATTCTTTACTGCATCTCTAACCTCCCTATATAGGGAAGCAACTCTACCTAATTGTAGCCCTACAAATTGACCCCTTTCATCAAAATTAGGAAGACTACCTTGCCCATCGGAGGTAAAGGTTATATTATTTATTTCAACCCCATTGTCAAGCATAATCCTTAGGGCTGTGGAGCATTTTAATTCCCCATCTTCTAAGAACCTTCCCGTTGTACTGGTTGTAAAGTCTACCAGTCCTCCTTCTTTCCCATACTTAATAGCCTCCTTAAAGAGTTCTCTATTTCTATTCATATGGGTTAGATAGAACTGTCCTATAGGAATTTCAGTCTTCCAAACCACCTCTTCTAAAAGCCTTAACATATCCTGTCCATCTCCCATGTGAACATTTACTACACCAGCCTTCCCCGACAAGATTCCCCCTACCCGTGCCTCTGCTCCGACTTTTGCTAAATCCTCGACCGTAGGCTGAGAAGAGCGATGATCTGACAAGGCAATCTCCCCTACACCTATTATCTTATCAATAAGGATGATATCATCTCTAATACTGCCTGTAATAGTCTTTACAGGTATTTCATAGGAACCAGTATAAATATAGGTACTAATCCCCTCTTCCTCTAGTCCCCTTGCCTTTGCAAGGAGATTTTTCATATTCCTTGTGGTTCCATCGGTTCCCAAGCATCCAATTACAGTTGTTACTCCAGCCTTTGTTATATCAGTAAGTTGTATTTCTGGAGTTCTGGTCTTAAAGCCACCTTCTCCTCCACCTCCACAAATATGGACATGGGAATCAATGAAGCCAGGGACTACTATTTTTCCCTCTGCATCTATAACCTCCATCTGTGGAAAGCTTTCAGGTTTATCAATTTTATCAGAGATATATCCTACCTTATCACCTGTAATTAGAATATCCCTTTTACCTAAATAATTTGGGGCATAAACTTCTCCATTTTTTATTAACTTAAGCATAATCTAACTCTCCCTTTCCGTTAATTTATATAATAGTTACCCTATTTTAATACTATATATCATTTTATAAGCATATTTCATGCCAGTTAAGGCTGGAATAGATAAAATCTAATACATTTAAGATAAGTATATACAACTAGAGCAGGAAAGCTCAACTAATATTTTTTCTAAAAACAATAAAGGGCTAATTTCCTCCCTTTTAGAAAAATAACCCTTTATAGATATACGCTATTAAAAATTAGTTTAAAATTATATATATTTCCTATGGCCTAAAGTATTTATAATACAGCTATTCATCCCCTAATAGTTCAGCATATGTCCTTAATACCTTTGCTACAGACCAGGCTTAGGACATCCTTTAGGTCTAAAGGGTTAAAGGGTGAGTTGCCAACAAATATTCCTTCTCTATCTCCCTTTCAAATGTATCCCAGCATGACATTCCAAACCTCATCTTCTCACCCCAATTACTATTGTCCATATTACATCATAAAAACTATTGCTTCAAAGGGCCTTAATGTGAAACTATCTCCCATCTTTACATCCCTATAATTTGAAATTAGTATTTCCTTATGAGTTTCTCTAAGCTCTAGGGGAATTTCAAAATCTACTTCTTCCTTCTTAAAGTTCAAAACCACTAGAAGCCTTTTCCCATCTAATTCTCTACCATAGCAGTAAACCTGTTCACTTTCTTTATAGTACTCTTTAAATCTTCCATAAACAATTACTTCATGTTCCTTTCTCAATTCTATAAGCCTTTTATAATAGTAAAATATTGAATCCTTATTGGCTAATGCCTGCTTTACATTGACTTCTTTGTAATTGGGATTAACCTTTATCCAAGGGATTCCAGTTGTAAATCCAGCATTTTCACTGTCATCCCAATGTACAGGCGTCCTTGCATTATCCCTTCCGTTTCTATAGACTCCATCCATGAAAACCTCTTCTTCCATGATGCCGCCCTTAACCATTTCCTCATATGCATTCAGGGTTTCAATATCCTTGTAATCTCTGATTGAATCGAATCTAACGTTAGTCATTCCTATTTCTTCACCCTGATATATATAGGGTGTCCCCTTCATTGTATGGAGCATAGTGGCAAGCATTTTGGCCGACTCTAGCCTATATTCCTTATCATCGCCAAACCTCGATACCAGTCTAGGTTGGTCGTGATTATTTAAGTATAGACTGTTCCAACCGTCACTTTCCAGCTCCTCCTGCCATTTGCTTAAAGTCTCTTTTAATTTTGTTAGCTTCCAGGGCTTAAAGCACCATTTGCAGCCATCATGGTCTATATCCATATGTTCAAACTGAAATATCATACTCAATTCATTTCTATCTTCCCCAACATATTTCTTCGCCAATTCCGGTGAAACTCCGGGGCACTCTCCAACTGTCATAACATCATACTTACTCAATACCTTCCTATGCATCTCCTGGAGATACTCATGTACTTTAGGGCCATTAAGGACAAGGGGATTAAAGTCTCCATATAACCCATCCTGTCTCCTCTGTCCATCGGGAAACTCCCCTGTTTTGCTTATAAAGTTTATGACATCCATTCTAAAACCATCTATACCCTTCTCAAACCAGTAGGTCATCATGTCGTATATTTCTTCCCTAACCCTTTCATTCTCCCAGTTTAAATCGGGCTGCTTTTTAGAGAACAAGTGAAGGTAGTACTCATCCCTTTCTTCTTCATACTGCCACGCACTCCCGCTAAAGACTGAACCCCAATTATTTGGTGGTTTGCCATCCTTTCCCTTCTTCCAAATGTAATAGTCTGTATAGGGATTAGTCCCTGATTTTTTACTCTGGATGAACCAAGGGTGTTCATCGGAAGTATGATTTACCACTAAATCCATAACTAGCTTCATTTCTCTTCTATGTACTTCCTCTAAAAGCACATCGAAATCCTCCATAGTTCCAAACTCATCCATTATATCCCTATATCCACTAATATCGTATCCATTATCATCATTAGGTGACTTATATATTGGATTTAACCATATAATTGATACTCCCAGTTCCTTTAAGTAGTCAAGCTTTTCAATTATTCCCCTTAAATCTCCTATTCCATCTCCATTTGAATCCTTAAAACTAATTGGATATAGCTGATAGACTACACCTTCCTTCCACCAACTCCTCTTCATTGATATCACTCCTCCTAATTTATAGATTATTTTCTTTGAAATTTATTTTAAATTCTAATGTAACATGACTATAATATAATTTTAATTAATAATACAGCTTTATTGAATGTAGAAAATATACCTTTTTTGCACTATCTCGACTATCCATCTCCTTGAATACATAAACTATTTATTATAAAATTTATATATACTTCTAATGGATTTTAAACCTTAATAAAAGATTATCTGGATTATTTTAATACTTATTAAGAGTTTTTAAAATTTAAACTATCTCAATATAACAAATTGAGATTGGGGGCGGCGATATAGTGGATATACTTTCTTTTGATACAAACTTCCTCCCAAAGGTAAGATACTTTGGAAAAATAAACTATGATAACCCTTGGATTCATTTTCCAAGGATAATTGATGAGTATATTTTATACATCATACTCAGCGGAGAGCTATATATTAAAGAAGGAGATAATAAATATCACTTAAAAAAGCATAACATGCTTCTTTTAGAGCCTAATGTGGAACACGTTGGATATAAGAAGTCCTGCTGTCACTATTACTATATTCATTTTAGACATCCTAAAATTCGTTCCATTTCTAAGGCATCTAAAGGAAATATCCTGTCAGAAATGATTAGGCAAAGAAAGCTATCACTTACAAGTGATATTTACTCTAACTGTGTACTATTAAACCCTAAAACTTATTTCCCTAAGTTTTATGACATAAAACAGGCTGAAGATATATTCAGTATATTATCTGAAGCTAACAATGATTTTTACAATAAATATGAGTTTTATAAAAAATTTGCTTCTCTAAAGCTAATGGAAGTATTAATAATGATTAGCAGGGAATTCCTATCAATTGAAATGAATAAGAGGAACATATATTCTTCAAAATCCTATATAAAATCTAAAAAAATCTTGAATTACCTTAATACTAATTTTCACCAGAAAATTACCAGCAAGGATATAGAAAAGCTATTTGAAGCGAGCTATGACTATCTTAACAGAAGCTTCAAAAAGCTTACGGGTCACTCAATCATACAATATCTAAACATTATTAGAATAAATAATGCTATAGATATAATGGCTTCATCCCCATTAAAATTCTCTGAGATTTCATATTTAGTGGGAATAAATGATCCATACTATTTCAGTAAACTTTTTAAAAAAATCACGGGAATGTCTCCTACAGCTTATCAAAAAATGAAGAATGTAAATGAACTCCTTTCGCAAATGCCAAACCTCAAGATTTCAATTGGGGAATCTAGTGTCCCTAAAGTAGGAAAGGAAAGTTTACCGCCCACAAAAGTGGACTCCTCAAAATAATTTGACTTAATTTCCACTTCTTTTATGTAAATAAATACTTTAAAAAGTTTTAAAATTACTAAACCATAAAAAAACAAACCCTTGACAGATTCTTTCTATCAAGGGTTTTTCTCTACCTAGCTACTGCAACTTCTTCAGTTTGTATATCATAATACTCTTCTAAAAGTACTGGCATTCTAAATCTTAATGATTTTTTCACATCAATTATTCTTTGATTTTCAGAACCTCTAAATTTCAAAAGTAAGTTCTTTTTTTCCAGTACAAAGGGACCATCTATTAAAACGTCTATATGTTTTAAAAATTCAATCCAGCCCTCTTTATATTTTCTTCCCCGTTTATTTATAAGCTCCTCAAAGGTATAGCCTGTGTAACACCATATATCTAGTCCCATATCCTTTGATGCCCTTGCTATTTCAAGGCATAAATTAGGCTGTTCAAAGGGGTCTCCTCCTGAGAAGGTAATGCCTTTATGAAGCTTTAAATCACTTAACTCTTCAATAATATCTTTAACTTCCATCTGGAATCCACTATTTAAGTCATGGGTAGAAGGATTGTGACAGCCTTGGCACTTATGCCTACAGCCCTGGGTCCAAATTACTGCCCTAAGCCCTGGTCCATCCACTATACTATCCCTAGTGATCTTATGGGATAATCTTATAAGCATAAAACCACATCTCCTTACTCTTTAATGCTGTGTTTCATTCTTTCCCTAACTTCTGCAAGCTTGGCATCATTAAATCTATCTATAGTACCAACTAAATATCCAGTAATCCTTCTAATTCTCTCAAATTTTATGCCATCGTCTTCAGTTCTTCCACACCCTGGGCAAACGTTATTTATAACTCCATTAAAGCCACAAACCGGGTCCCTGTCCACAGGATGGTTTATACTACCATATCCTATCCCTGCTTCATGCATAGCCCTTACAATGGTTTCAAAGGCCTCAAGATTATCCGATGGATTTCCGTCAAGCTCAACATAGGTGATATGGCCTGCATTAGTCAATGCATGATAGGGAGCTTCCAATTTTATCTTATCAAAGGCACTGATTTGATAATAAACGGGAACATGGAAGGAATTAGTATAATAATCCCTATTAGTTATACCATCCAATTCTCCAAACATATCTCTATCGAGTCTAGTAAACCTACCGGATAAACCCTCTGCTGGAGTTGCAATCAGTGAAAAGTTTAGCTTATACTTTTGGGAGTTAGCATCAAGCTTATCCCTCATAAAGCTAACAATTCTAATCCCCAATTCCTGAGCTTCTTGGCTTTCCCCATGATGTTTACCTATTAATGCCCTTAAACATTCTGCTAGGCCAATGAAGCCTACAGTCAAAGTTCCATGCTTTACTATTTCACTCAAGCTTGAATCCCATGATAACTCTTTAGAATCTATCCAAACACCTTGACCCATAAGAAATGGAAAGTTTTTAACCTTCTTGGATTGCTGTACCTGCAATCTTTCAATCAATTGGTCTATTACCAAATCGACCTTAGAATCTAACTCCTCAAAAAATCCTTGAATATCAGGAGTTCCATTAGTTACTTGACCATACTTGATTCCAAGTCTAGGAAGATTTATTGAGGAAAAGGAAATATTACCTCTTCCCGTAACTACTTCCCTAGACTTATCGTATACGTTTCCAATTACCCTAGTCCTACAGCCCATGTAAACCGTTTCAGTTTCTGGTTTTCCAGGAACATAATATTGGGCATTAAAGGGGGCATCTATGAATCCAAAGTTAGGGAATAATCTTTTAGCCGAAACCTTACATGCTACCTTAAACAGGTCATAGTTAGGGTCTCCTTCCCTATAATTTATACCGTCCTTAACCTTAAAGATTAATATTGGAAATATTGGAGTTTCTCCATTACCAAGTCCAGCTTCTGTAGCAAGAAGCAGATTCTTAGTAACTAGCCTACCCTCTTGGGAAGTATCTGTACCAAAGTTAACGCTGCTAAAGGGCACTTGAGCTCCAGCCCTTGAATGCATTGTATTTAGATTATGTATAAAGGCCTCCATTGCCTGATATGTTTTTCTATCGGTATCCTTATATGCATGCTTACAAACAAAGTCCTGTATCTTTAGAGCTTCTCCATCATCTATATTAAATCTATCCTTTAAGATAGCTATTTCTTCAGACTTATATTTATCCCTGTCCCCCATGCTCAATTCCTCTTTAGAGGACTCTTCACATTTTAGGATAATTTCATTAACTACCCTTTCTACTTCTCCATCCTCTAAACCAAAATTCAACATAATGGCCTTCGATAGATTTTCAATATATAGCTTTCTGTAGGTTTTCCTAACACCCGGTGCCAATCCGTAATCAAATATGGGTATACTTTGGCCCCCATGTTGATCGTTTTGATTTGATTGTATTGCTATAGCAGCCAAGGCAGCATAACTCATAATGTCCTGGGGCTCCCTTAAAAATCCATGGCCCGTAGAGAATCCGTTTTTGAAAAGCTCTAATATATCTATTTGAGTACATGTCAATGTCCCCATATTAAAGAAATCTAAATCATGAATATGAATATCTCCATTTCCGTGGGCAAAGTTATGCTCGGGCTTTAACATATGGGATCTACAAAATTCCTTAGAAACCGTACTCCCATATTGAAGCATAGTACCCATTGCAGTATTTCCATCAATATTCGCATTTTCCCTCTTAGTATCACTTTCTATAGCATCCTTCAATGTAATGTTTTCAATGGTCTTCATAAGACGGGTCTTTGTCTCTCTAATTCTTGTTCTTTCCGCTCTATAAAGTATGTATTGTTGACTTGTGTTCGCATGTCCATTCTCTATAAGTACTTTTACAACTCCATCCTGTATTTGTTCAACCGTTGGAATTTCATTATTATATTTTTTATTGAGAAGAGCTACTACTTGTTCAGTTAATGCTTCGGCAATGTCAAAGGATGCTTCAATATCCTCTTCTTCAGCAACAACCTTCGCAGCCTTGAAAATTGCAGTAGTAATTTTTTCAGGAATAAAATTAATAATTCTTCCGTCACGCTTCTTAATTTTTTTAATCATAGAACTCTTCCTTTCTGCTATATATTGTATGCTTTATATCCATATATACTATATATAGATTGATTAGCAACAAAAAATACCCTCCTCATTCAAAAAGGGTCGAAAATTTTTCTCCATTTTCTCCTAACATTATACTTAAATTTTAACAAAACATCAACTAAATCTCAATAAGAAAAAAGGCCCATAATCCACAATAATTTTACTCTATATTTCATATATCTCTTTTTTTCTCTATAATTCTCTATTTTTTGATTTGGTTGCAACCATTAATTCGACAAAACGACAAAAATTTTTATATTAAAATTATAAATTTCATGTTTCAAGCCCTAGGTTACAAATTTTGACCCCATAGGGCTAAAGCCATGTAATTACCCCATGTAGTCCAGGTTTTCAGGGCCTTTTTGTCCCCATAAAAACCTATAATCCAGCTGGTAATAGTTTGAATTTATTTCCTATTATTAGAACTTGCTAGGTTTTAACACTGTAATTTTTTTCAAAAAATGCTCAATAAAAAATCGGCACCGAGGCCGATTTTCTATCAACTTTTAAAATTTCTCCTTCTGTCTATAATTGAATTATTAGTATACTTTATAAATAACCTGAAAATATCTAATTGATTACCATGCACTTCATACATCATCTCAGGATGCCATTGAACGCCTAATACAAACAAATAGTCATCATGTTCAATTCCTTCAACTATTCCATCCTCGGACCAAGCCGTTTCTTTTAATCCTTTACCTAGCCTATCTATAGCCTGATGATGATAGCTATTTACATCTATCTCCTCCCTAGCGAAGGCTTCAATAAGTTTACTTTTTTTAGCCAAAATTACTTTATGACTATAGCAATACTTTGGAGCCATATTGGCCATATGTTCGATGTCTGTGGTTTTAGCTTGATATATGTCTTGGTAAACTGTACCTTTAAAGAAAACATTTATAAGCTGCAAACCTCTACAGATTCCAAGGACGGGCTTATTCCTCTCAAGGACCCTTTCTAGGAGCTTCAGTTCAAATTTATCCCTTTCAATGACTACTAGACCGTGGCCCTTCTTTAAACTTTGACCGTAATAGTATGAATATACATCTGGTCCACCGCTAAACAAGAATCCATCTAATCTATCAGCCAATTGATTAATATATTCGTCGTCATTAATAACAGGTACTGTTACTGGAATCCCCCCTGCTTCATTAACACCTAATGAATAATCCATTGATGACGAAAGCATATCTTGACCTGGTGTTCCTCTAATTCTTTTAGAGCCCATATAACTATCCTTCACAAAGTAAGTGGTTATTCCTATAAGTGGTTTCATAGCAACTCCTCCTACAATTACTATATAGTTATGGCCCTAAATTTGATACAAAACTATTGTAAATAAATCTGTAGGTTTTAAAGGATTTTAGCCCCCTCAAAATCAATATCTAAGGACTTTACCCACCATCTATTATTGAACCCATCTAAAACCTTCTGTATTTCAAGGTGAAATTTCTCGTTATCTGCTTCAGTTACGGCCATTATAGTTGGCCCGGCTCCGCTCAAAAACACTCCTAAAGAACCTAGCTCTTCACATTTTTCCTTTATGACATGGAATCCTTCAATCAATTTACCTCTGTAGTTTTGATGCAATCTATCTTCACATGCTACTTTCAGCAGGTCAAATTCACCATTTGTTAATGCAGATATTAATAGGGATATCCTACCAATGTTGAAGACTCCATCCTTATAGGGAATTTCCTTGGGCAAAGCACCCCTCGATGTCTCGGTGGAAAGCTTGAACTCTGGAATAATGGTATGGAATTTTAAACCCTTTCGTACATTTATTCTACTATAATACACACCTTTATCCGCTATTGCTACAGTCATGCCCCCAAGTAGGGCCGGAACCACATTATCTGGATGTCCTTCCTTCTCAGTAGCAAGCTTTAACATCTCTTCCTTCGATAATACCCCTCCTGCCATCTCATTGGCACCCATTATTCCTCCAACTATACAAGAAGCACTACTACCGAGGCCCCTTGAAACTGGAATATTATCTTCAATTCCTATTTTTATTCCCTTAATATCATACCCTAACCTTTTAAAGCATTCTTTCATAGAGGTATAAATCAAGTTATCCTCATTTGCAAACTCCGATTCGCACCCTTCAATAATTAATCCACCTTCTATTTCTTCAAAGGAAAAGGTATTATATAGATTTAAAGCTAGGCCAAGACAGTCAAAGCCCGGTCCTACATTAGCACTTGTTGCCGGTACTCTTACTTTTATCATTTCAATCACCTATTTATTTAGAATATGAAATATAACTTCTTTCATTTCATCCTTTCTGCATTTTCTGTTGTGTAAAATATCTTTATTTTCTAAATCCTCTATTCCTCTGGGTATACCTAAACCCGTCATCTTTGACATTTCTTTAATTAAATCAAAATCATCACACTTGTCAAAATCTTTGTCTATTGATTTCATTACACTTCTAGTAAATTTATAGGGACTTGCCGTAGATGCTATTATAGTCTTTGCATTGTCCCCCGTATCCTTTTTATATTTTTTATACACTGCATAGGCTACGGCCGTATGTGTATCAATCAGATATTTGCAATCCTCATATAACTCCCTTATGGTTTCAAAGGTCTCTTTATCATCTATATAGCCACCATAAAATTCCTTTAGTCCATCCTTCATACTATGGGATATTTCATAGCTACCAGTTTCCTTAAGCTCTTCCATCAAGTGCTTAACCATATTTTCATCCTTGCCGCTAAGTTCATATAAAAATCTCTCAAGATTACTTGAAATAAGTATATCCATCGATGGAGATATGGTCTTTTTAAATTCCCTTTTTATATCATATACCCCTGTATTTATAAAGTCGTATAAAACATTATTATCATTTGATGCACAGATTAATTTGTTAATGGGAAGTCCTAGCTCCTTTGCATAGTAAGCAGCCAATATATTTCCAAAGTTACCAGTTGGAACCACTACGTTTATTCCTTCACCCTTAGATATTTTTCCCTGCTTAAAGAGGCTTAAATAGGAGTAGAAATAATATACTATTTGGGGTACCAACCTTCCTATGTTAATAGAGTTAGCCGATGAAAACATATAGCCCTTTCTCTTTATTTCTTCATTGAAGCCTTCATCAGAAAAGATTTCCTTTACGCCTCTTTGGGCATCGTCAAAGTTTCCCTCTATTCCTATAACAAAGGTGTTCTTACCCTTTTGGGTAGTCATCTGCCTCTCCTGTATCTTACTTACTCCCTTCTCTGGAAAAAAGACTATTATCTTAGTTCCATCTATATCGGCAAACCCTTCTAAAGCTGCCTTTCCCGTATCCCCTGATGTGGCTGTTAATATTACTATTTCTTCTTGAATATTTAATTTTTTACTTGCTGTTTTAAGTAAATGGGGCAATATTGAAAGAGCCATGTCCTTAAAGGCTAAAGTGGGTCCATGAAATAATTCGAGAAAATGTACATCCTCACTCCCAACCAATGGAGCTATCTCCTCCACTTCAAATTTGTCATCATATGCACTATTAACACAATTTAAAAGCTCATCATCACTAAAATCTGTAAAAAACCTTTTAATAATGTAAAATGCTAATTCCCTATAATTCATATTTGCCAATTCATCAAAGGATTTTTCCAATGTTGGAAAGGTCACAGGAACATATAGACCTCCGTCACTAGCTAAACCCCTTACTATTGCTTCAGAAGATGTAATATTTATATCATTGCTTCTAGTACTTTTATAAAAACAATTTTTCACCTTATCACCTCGTATAATTATTTATGATTTTCTTATTTTATAACAAATTTGTAAACTATACAAGCACAAATGTAATTTACTCTAAAACATTTTTTTAGATTGATAATCAAGTCCTATATAACTTTCAACTCAAACTACTGTAACAACAGAGCTACAACAGCCCTCGTCATTTCAAGAAATATTTTAATATAGACCTATGTTAACATTTCTTTAATCATATTGCTTTTATTTATACATTCTGATATATTTTAACGGTACTTATCTTTAATCCCCTTAAAAAATTGTAACCACGGAAGGAGTAAAAAAATGCAGTCAATTAAGAAACAATTGATTCTAATAATGCTGCTTATTTTAATTGTGCCTATAGTAGTATTAAATTTGATAAGCTATTATTTTATTACCCACAAGTACCAAAGCCAAATTGAAAATAACCTTTTAACTATTACCTCTTCTATTTCAGAAAATGTTTCCAGCTTTATTGATAAAGCATACTTTGTTACTGAAGAGATTGTCGATAATAGGGATGTAAAAAATTTCGTGCCTAAAGATCAGAAGACCGTTCTTATAAATTCAATAAAGAGAAATCCATATTTTGACCTCTTATTTATTCAAGATACCAATGGTATACAAACTGCCAAAAACTCTGGTAACCTAGGAGATAGGTCCAGCCGCTGGTGGTTTAAGAAGATTATGTCCGATAAAAAGCCCTTTGTCAGTAAGTCCTACCTTTCACTAACTGGAGGTGTTCCAGTTACCTCTGTATTCCTGCCTATATACAATGATAATAAGTTAATGGGAATTATGGGCTCAGATATTAAACTCCATGAACTACAAGAAATGGTTGAAAAATATAACCTAGGCAAGGGAAGCTATATATCTATTGTCGACGGTGAAGGGGTAGTTATAGCCCATCCTGACAAGGAACAAGTCTACAATTTATATAACTACAAAACCTCAACTAAAACCACAAAAATTACTGGTAGTGATGGTAAAGTCATATTTGATTCCCAGGGTAATCCAAAGGAAGAAATATCGGAGATAGAAATTACCGATAAATTAAAGGAAATTACTGAAAAGGCCCTTAGTGGAGAAGATGGATTTGCTGAATATATTGATAAAGATGGTGAAACCGTTGTAAGTGCCTATGCACCAGTTATACTACCTGGCTATTCAGACAATTGGGCAATTATCACGGTACAGAAAAAATCCGATGCCCTAGCCTTCGTTACCGATGTTGGAGTACAGAATTCCATAATAGCACTTGCATTAATTGTCGTTGTTATATTCATAGCCATAAGTGTATCGAATAAAATAACTAAACCTATTATCACTTTGATGGAGCTTACGGATAAAGCCTCCACAGGTGATTTGACTGTTAAGAGCACTAACCAATCTAAATCAGAAGTCGGAAAATTGAGTCAAGGCTTTAACACACTATTAAATAACACGAGACAGCTTATTGGAAAAATAGATAATGTGGCATCCTCTGTAACAAAATCTGCTGACTTCCTATCAAGGACTACAGAAGAGACTGAAATATCTATCAACGAAGTGGCACAGTCCGTTACAGATGTTGCAAATGCAGCGAGTGACCAAGCTCAAGAGGCTGAAACTGGACTAGAGGCTTCTACAAAGCTATCTGAAGAATTGGATATAATGGCTAATTACATAGAAGAAAGTAAAGCTTCATCCAACAGGATTTATGAAGCCAACTCAATGGGGCTTAAGGTAATTGAATCCTTAAGTGAAAAATCTCAAGAAACCGATAAAGTATATTCTGAAATTGGACAGGTTATATTTAATTTAAGTCAAAAAGCCCATACTATTGAACAAATAGTAGAAACTATAATGTCCATATCTGAGCAGACAAACCTTTTAGCCTTAAATGCGGCAATTGAAGCTGCAAGGGCCGGAGATGCAGGTAAAGGATTTGCTGTAGTAGCTGAAGAGGTAAGGAAGCTGGCCGAAAATACTGCCCAGTCGAGTAATGATGTTCAAGGTATTCTATCGGTTATAAGGGAAGATATCCATAGGGCACAGGATAAGATAAATCATAGCGAAAATGCCATTAATGAACAAAATAATTCTGTCAAGGACACTATGACTACCTTTAATAACATTTTAGGTGAAACTAATAATATTATTGAACAGACAAATAATATATCTTCCAGCTTAAAAAATGTAATAGAAAATAGGGACCAATTAATGGCTGTTATAGAAAATGTATCTGCAATATCTGAAGAAACAGCGGCATCAGCACAAGAAGTATCTGCTTCAACACAACAGCAAGGTGCTGCTATTAGCGAAATACATTCCCTTGTAGCCCAACTAAATAAAATGATTCATGATTTAGAAACAACCATTAAATCCTTTAAGTTAAGTTAAAGAATAAGGGTTAATCTAGAAACAAATTTAATATAATATGTAAATCTATTAACTTAAGAATCCTTCAAGGTTAAAATAATACCTTGAGGGATTTCTGAGTTATAGGGGAGTATATTTAATTTTCAATCCCCTTCCTTGCCATAACACCCTCAGCATAATAATGCTTTATTTCTTTCATTTCTGTTACTAGGTCTGCCATTTCTATTAACTCTTGGGGGGCATAGCGGCCCGTAAGAATAATTTCAATATGGGGAGCCCTTTTTTCTAGCATTTTTACCACATCTTCTACTGTAAATAGTTTAAAGTATAGTGCTATATTTATTTCATCTAATACAACCACATCATATTCTCCCTTTGAGATAATCTCTGTACATCTTTTCAGTCCTTCCTTAGCTGAATCAATGTCCTCCTGCTCAGGGACTCTATCTATAAAACAGCTCCTACCCAATTGTTCAATCTTAAAGCCCGGTAAGTATTCCTCAGCCTTTACTTCACTGTATTTCATTCCCTTGACAAACTGCCCTATATAAACCTTTTTACCCGAACACACAGCCCTTAAGGCTAGTCCCAATGAGGCTGTGGTTTTTCCCTTACCGTTACCAGTATAAATATGTATGTATCCCTTTTCCATAAGAACACCCCTATCATTATTTAAAATATTTTAGATAATTATATCATATTAGGAAATAATTAAATAATCTTATAGATATACGCCAATAAAAGTAAATAAACGAAAGGAGACTCTGAGGTTTCCTTCCCAGCGATTTTTATAACACATAGGGAATTATAGACCTTTTAAATATATAGATATATATAATTTCCGTATATGTGTTTCAAAAGAGTCTTCCTTTTAAATCTTCATCAGAGACTCTTTTATAAACCTGTTTAACC
>JAKSBP010000033.1 GCA_022361035.1 Clostridia bacterium | reverse complement strand
TATAGATGTTAATGCAGCTAAAAGTATTGGTTACACAATATTTTGGTTTGGTATTTTTGCATCGCTTTTATATCGGTGGTTTTATCTGAATGAAACACTTATGAGCACCCTAAATATTTTTGTAGTTTGGATTATTGCTTCGTTAGTTCAGTTTTTTATCCTTGCAGCCAAAGGTATACCGATTACATACCCTGTTGCAATGACCAAAAAAGAACAGCTGTATTTTGTTTTTTTAGTTCCTCTGTTTTCAGGGTTTGTGGCTGCTATGGTGTTACTCTTTTTCAAACAAGTTAGAAACTTTAATCATTTATCAAATGCCTTTGGAAAAGGATATCTATTTGCTCTTCTTATTTTCATTTTATATAAAGCCATTTTATACTTCTGGGAAAAAAGGTATATAGAATAGCTTTATAGGCATATATTTATGGACTAAAGATTTTATAAGAAGAGAAAATATATGGGATTAATAATTTTTTGAAGAATATAATCCTCAAAAAACACCAGATAAATAAGTTTAATATTTATGAAGGGAGATCTGGTCAGTGAAAAAAATACATCCTATATTTTATTTAACTGGTATTGGTATGATCTCAGTGGCAGTCTTTTCTATGATATATGTTGTAATAAATAACATATCAATTGGTATCTTTTTACTGGGTGGAATATCATGGATTATATCAGTTTCTCTCAAAGTTATATGGGCAACTTCTATGAATAAACAGGTACTAAAACTTCTCAAAGATAAACTGAGAGGTACAATATCCAAAGCACTATCATGGTCCTATATAGGAATTCTTACAGGAATATTTGAATGTGGTTTTGTTTTGGCTTTTGTTTATTTTTTACCTACATTGAACCAAGCGGAATGGATAAACATTCTTGGTTTTGGAATCGGTTTTGGAGCCTTTGAAGCATTGAGCTTGGGAACAAGTAACATAATCTATCTTGTTAAGAACAAAAATATAGAAGATGATATAGATAATAGATTTTCACTTAACATGAACAATATATTGATGATACCCCTTGGGATTGTAGAAAGGATTTTTACATTATTCATTCATGTATTTTCTTGTGTGTTAATATTTATAGCGGTTCAAGAAAATTCATATCTATATTTTTGGGTATCCTTCATTTTTAAAAGCTTTGTGGATGCCGTAGCTGCTTGGTTAATCTTAGAAAAAGGTATTAGAAATATTTCCAAGGCCTCTCAGCATTGGGGCTATCAATTAATATTTATTATTCTTGGCCTCATAGCCTTAATCGGAACCATAAATATATATTCATCTTAAATAATAATGGCATGGAATGAATTACAGACTATTACTTTGAAGGGGATAGAAAAGGAATAAAGCTATTGATGAGATTCTCAAAACACAGACTAGGAGACAGGGACTTGTCTGGTAAGAGCAGTTAGTTGTTAAATAACACCTATCCCTTGCAGGTTCTTTTTTGAATAAACAGCCTCTTTGAATGTGTATTTTTGTTTGTAATAAAGCGAGGATGTTTTAAGGTAAACATCCTCATTTTTAAAAGAAAAATCCTATTAAAGAATTATATATCATTATAATGGGTGGACTAATAATTTTATCAATCAGATTTGTAATGATTAGTAGGGGAAGTAAAAATCTACTCTTTTCATAGAATCCATGATAAAAGCCTTTTTCTTTCAATTCAAACAAGTTAAAGAAAATATGTGAACCATCTAATGGCGGTATAGGAAGAAGGTTAAACACGAAAAGGACTACGTTGATCCAAACAGTATAGTTAAAAATATTTATAATTATTTCATAAAGATAATTATTTAAAATACTTTCAGGTATATAATACAGTATTTTCATGAGTATTAAAAAAAATAAAGCAATAATTAGATTCATAAGGGGACCAGCCAAGGAAACAAGTATACCATCTCTTTTTTTATTTTTAAAGTTATCTGGATTAATTTCAACAGGTTTGGCCCAACCAAATCCAGCAAAAATAATCATAAGAAATCCAATAATATCAATATGAACTAAAGGGCTCACTGAAAGTCTACCTTGATATTTAGGAGTATCGTCACCAAGCCACACGGCTGTTTGTGCGTGGGCAAACTCATGTAGTGAAAATCCTATCAGAATTCCAGGAAGAATATATAATGTTTTCAAAAAATCCATTTTAGAGACCTCCTTTCTATTTTGTCAACAATGATATAATTATAACTCAATTTTAAAGATTGTAGAATAGATAATTATAGGAATTATAGTCTAATAGTGTATAATTAATATAGACTAATAAGATAGTGTAAGGCTAGAACAATCAGCTTGTTTATTGCTTTTTGTAGTGAGATTAATAAAAATTATGCAGTAAAATATCATAAATGTTCTAGTAAAAAAAGCAGACCTTATGTTAGAGGATATGTTTCTGTAACTACTGATGATATGTATATTTACGATGATTTTGGAGGATTAATAACTATTTCTAGAGAGAAGGTTATGGAAACAAGCTCAAGCGATATACAAATTTTTATGGCATATCAATAAAAGAAAAATAACACTCTTCAAAAGTGTTGTTTTTACTACTTACTAAAGGATTGATAATATGACACGAGAATATATCTTTACATCACCTAGTTTTTATATAAGTATTGTAGCGGTAATATTTTTATATTTAAAAACGATAAAAATAATAGAAAATATAGTACACCATAGAGAATATAAAAAGGAAATAGTTGTAAGTATAATTTTGCTTATATATATATGTATAAGTATTTTTACACAAATATGGGATAGTTCAACATATAGTTTCTAACTGCGTTAAAGAATATCCTAAATACTTATTTTCAGTACCGACATAAGCCATCACTATATTTATGAATAATATAAATAGCGATGGCTTATATTAGATTAATAGTGCATTTTTTTCGTCAATCCAACATAAAAAATTCAAAATAATTTGCCATATGGTATAGACTAACATGATAGCTGTTACAGATATAAAGAGAACCAATAACGAGCGTTTTTTTGCTGTTAAGATATAAAAAACAAAGTAAACTTCATGTATCAAAATCTACTTTGCCCTTGGTTACAGCTTCGCTGGTACTGGGCCAACTACAATTATGTCCTATCGATTTTGAAAACCTTACCTTTACTCTACTATCCCTAAAGATTTAGGGCTATTCTTTTAGATCTTTAAAAACTCAAAATTGGTGACACTTCTACTAGTTTCGAATCAAAAAGCAAAAGACACGAACTTTTTAGGTTTATCTCTTTTTAACCAAAAAACAAACGTATGTGTTCTAGCTTGACCCCATTCCTTAAACGGATAAAAGGCAACAAATTATAAAAAAATATCGGCAGGATTGAATAATTTACTAAAAATTAGTATAATTAAAAAGTAATTTAAGGATTATTAAACTAATATTCCTCTAAATCCATAATTATTTTACATACTTCTTACTTTACTCATAAAGCTATTTTAAAGGTCAAAGAAAAACTACTACCTAGGATTATAAAACTTCCCAAACAATTAATTGAATAGAGAGGAGAAATATATTATGTCAAATGTAGAAGAAAAGCTTGCAAAGTCGTTAACTGCAGAATCCACAGAGCTAATTCCATACCTTCCATATTTACTTCAGGATTTATGGGAGCTTGGCTCGTCACCCAAGGATATTGAAAACCTGATTTCAAAACATATAGAAATATCAGAAAGGACTAAGGTACTTGATTTGGCATGTGGTAAAGGTGCTGTAAGCGTTAGCTTAGCCAAGAGGTTTACATGTAAGTTTACTGGAATTGATATAATTCCTGAATTTATTGATTTTTCTAAGAAGAAAGCTAAAGAATATGGTGTAGGAAATTTA
>JAKSBP010000258.1 GCA_022361035.1 Clostridia bacterium | reverse complement strand
TTTTATCATATGCTAATTTTTCTATTATTTCATTAATGAATGTAACTGTAAGCATTGCTTTATCTTTAATACTAGAAAATCTTAAAAGTGGTTTTGATCTCTATAAATGATATTCTACATAAAAAACAGTCATAATTTTGACTGCCATTTTATACTTTTTTACTATACTTAATTTATAGAACGGGTAATTCTTATCTGAATAGATATTGATTTGTATCTTTGATTTTTAATATTCGTCTTTGGTAGAAAAACAGAGCTAGATATATGATTCTACCAATAGGATGGATATTGTATGACAAGAGTAAGTATCAACACCAACACACTTATAACCATTTAGATTTTCATTAGATAATTTCTTTATGAGGAAATTAGAAATGAGAATTAAAAGCTCAAAAGAGTGATGGAAAAGCCACTATGATAATTGGTCAGCAAGCAATTTATCAATTAGCTCATACGCAAATAAAAATAAAATCTACTAATATAATTATTGGACAAGCTATAATTAAAGTTGAAAGTAATTTCGATTCTGAAATCTTAAATAATGTTGTAAAGGTGTTAATTTAAAATACTTAAGAATGAATTTCTAAGTTATATTCATATTGTTTTAGAGCTAAAGATCTTAAAAAGTCTATTAATGGTCTTGCAATTATAGTTAAAAGCTCTTTTAAATTAAACCCATTTTCAAAGAAACTATTTATTTTCTGTAATAGAAAAAAGGATAAAATTAAAGTTTTAAAATAGAATAATGATGGCTTTTGTCTATATTATAAAAGACTTGAAAATAGTAAGTTAAGATGAACAGATGGAAGCTCTTACGAAAGTATTTCAATACCCGAGAAAGTTTAGATGGCTTTTAGGTGGTCTTGAAATTGTACAAAATTCACCCCACAAAGAAGTTACTCAGATAATCATTATTTAGAGTAAGTTATAGCTAGAATAAGAGTTTTAGGACTTTTTTTGATGTCTATTTCATGGTATAATAATATTATGAATACTAATAATGAAAACCTAAACAAGCAACTAGAGAAGAAACCATAGATAATTTACAAAGCAAGTGCATTAAATTAGAACACTAGGTAGAGGAGCTTAGTGTAAAGGTTAAGTGCTATGAAGAATTATTTAGAATAAGTTAAAGTAAAAAGTATGGTGCTTCAAGTGAAAAAAGCTTTACTAAGCAACTGCTATTTTTCAATGAAGTAGAGAAGACTTCTAGGGAAAATATTGAAAAATCTACTGTTGAAGAAATTACCTATAAGAAAAAGAAAAGAAATGGTTTAAATAGAAAGTCCTTTGAGAATTTTCCAGTGGAAGCTATAGAATACAAATTATCAGATAAAGAATTGGCTTTCCCTGTTTGTGATCATGACTTTCATACTATGAGTAAAGAGATTAGAAAGGACTGAAAATTATTCCAGCTCAGGTAAAAGTGGTTCATTATGTGCGGTATATATATTCCTGTAGAAACTGCGAGAAAACTAATATATCAACTCCGGTTATTATAGTAAATGGTCCCTCAAGAGTGATTCCAAAGAACTTTGTTTTTCCATCTCTTTTAGCATTTATTATGAATAGTAGATATGCTGAATATGTTTCTTAATATATACAAGAGCAAAGATTTACAAATTTTGGTATAGACTTATCACGTAAAAATATGTCAGACTGGGTTATAAAGGAATCTAAGCTTTGGTTAGAGTTTGTGAATAAAAGATTACACTACTAGTAGATATGGTAAGCAGATTGCTTTATATGACTATTAGCCATCAAGATAAGTTAAGAAGCCAAAGGCTTTCTTAAGGGAGTTCAGTTGTTATCTTTAAATAGATGCTTACAGTACATATAATAAAATAGATAATGTACTGTAAGGTGTTTTGTTCATGTTAGAAGAAAATTTGATGAGGCTCTAAAATCCTTTTCCCATAAAAACAGTGAATCTGTTACAGTCACAAGGGAAGGTATAGATTACTGTAATAAATTATTTAAGGTCGGAAGGAAAATCTCTGATAAAACAGCTAAAGAAAGGTATGACATACGCCTTAAAGAAAGTAAACTTATTTTAGAGGCTTTTTTGTCATAGCTTAAGTTAAGACAGATCTAGGTTTTTCCTAAAAGTGTACTAGGCAGAGCCATAAATTATACTCTAAAGCAGTGGCATCAGATAGAATGCTATCTTAAAAGTGGAGAATGTGAACTAAGTGATAACAAGGCAGAAAGAATTTCTTATTTTGTAAAACTCTTAATGGAGCTAGAGTTAGTTCAGTAGTCTATAACATAATAGAAACAGCAAAAGCTAATGATTTAAGTCCATATCATTATTTGGAATCCCTCTTTGAAAAGTTGCATAATATAGATTTAACATCAACGGAAGAAATTGATTTATTAATGCCATAGGCAGATTCAATTCTAGATTACTGTAAAGTTAATAAATCCCATAATTAATGAAAACCACATCATGAAATCAAAGTAATTTTTGGTTTCAAAGTGTGGTTCTTTTTACGTTTACCGACAAGAGTAGAACAAAATTAGAAGTTATTTGGGAAATTATTGATGATAGGGTATCTTTAAAATTTAAAGATAAGCCCTATTTTGATTAAATAATATGTTATTGAATAACTAAAATTACTAGTAAAAAAGTTGCCTAATTTCTAGTATCATGTTAAAGACCAATAAAACAATCACTAGAAAGGACAACTGTAATGATTTTATCACTTAACAAAATATTTGATAACGCCCTTTTATGCAATTTGTAAAAATTTCCAAAATACATATGACAAATTAGCCTCTAAGCCCTATACTAAAAATGTTGGTAGATCTAAGAAATATTCCGACTTACAAATTATTCAATGTCTTTTTTATAAGGTCATTAATAAAATTCACTGCTTAAAAGAATTTGAGTGGAAATTGACTAATGATATTGTTGCAGCAAAACCTCTTGGCATTTCTGCTATGCCTGATCATTCTACTTTCTGCATTAGAATAAAAGAAATTGAAAAATCTTTATTTTACCAAATATACAAAATATTTGTTATATTATTAAATCCTGATTTAAGAATTTGCTGTATAGATTCTACAGCACTTAGAAGTTCTAAATTTGACTCTGAAGTTAAATTAGGTAAATCCACCCACCTAGGGATGTTCTAAATGCTATAAGATTCATCTAGTTATTTCTTCTGATTTAGTTTCATTAGAATTTTACTTTGCTACAGCAAATGTTTATGATAAATCCAATGTGATGTGGACCTTATTATTGTATCTAATCAAGAAAATAATTAATAAGTCACAAGGCATTACTTGTAATAAGTTTCCTTTCAATAAATAGGAGTTGTCTCAAAATGGATACTTTTAGAAAACTTTAATCTAATAATTTAAAAAGCTGAATAAATAAAAATTTATAAAATAAACCCCTAGGTTATATATAATAATTTTCTCTATAAGTCACAAAGCACAACTTATTGAAGGCATGAGTATAATAAACTATACCAAACTACAATAGGAGGAGATTATTAATGTCAATTTTTAAGATTCCACCCGATGATTTTGCGTTAATAGCAGCTCTTCTAGGTGTAGTGATATCTAATAAATTAGACGTAAATGAGCAAAATGCCATAGGAAACTTTTTTGAATTAATAGGTCAAACTATATTGACGGTAAGTGCCCAGGAACAGTTACAGCAAGCATTGATAGCTAAGCAAAAACAGAACGAGCAGCTAAAGATGCAGATTGAAATATTAGAGAAGCAAATGGAACTTCTCAAAAGTCAAATGGATGATGAACACTGCTAAAGAATCTATTACAATTATTGGGACAAGCTTTGTTTTTAAATTTAGGCTAATCCAACTTTGGACGTTAAAATAGGAATGACTCATATACAACCTTTAAAATATAATTATCTAGTCAATAGAAGCGGTCATTCATACATATCTAAAACTCCCAAAAAAATCTTTTAAATAGTATTTTAAGTCAATATTATTGGGTATACAATTAAAAATAATATCTAAAGGAGTGTATTAAATGAATGTTGAGGAGCTAAAGGTAATAAAACAGGCTATATTAAATGAAATTGAAGGTTATGAATTTTACAAAATGGCTGCAAATCAGTTTAATGCTGGAGAGGGCAGAGAGGCTTTTTTAGAGCTTGCAGAGGAGGAACTCAAGCACTCCCAATATTTAAGGGAGCTTTTTGAAAATATAAAGGATGGTAAAGAAGATGACCTTAACCTATCCCTTTTTACCGATGTTCCACCTCCAAGGATATATAAATGGGATGGATTAGTGGGAAAAAACAGCTTGGCTGTATCGATTTTTGGGATTGGTATAGATATGGAGAGGGCTTCCATTGAGTTCTATAAAAGGGCTAAGAAAGATACTAAAAGCCAATCGGCTTCAAGGCTCTATGATATACTTATAAAATGGGAAGAGACTCATTTAGACCAGTTTACGGAACAGTATAACTATCATAGGGAAGTATGGTGGGCACAACAGGGCTATGCACCATTTTAAATTTGAAGGATTTTTAGTGACATTTATAGCAACCGTTATTCAAGGGGTGGATATGGGGTAGCTGACAATTAGAAAACAAAAACTTATGCATATCAAAAAATCACAGAAAGATTGATATTTTTAATGTGTATAAATTTAAGTTTGACATTGTTTCACTGTAGTATATCAAGGGGGGAGAGGGATGGGTAGAAAAATAATCCTTAATCTAGCAATTAGTTTAGATGGATATATAGCTGATGAAGATGGGAGATATGATTGGATAGAAGGGGATGGTAATAATCAACTAAATACTGAAAAGCCCTTTAATTTTACTGAATTTCTTGATGGTGTCGATACGGTAGTTATGGGTAAAAAAGCCTATGATGACTGTGACATTGAGGAATATAAGACAAAGCATGTTATTGTAGCCACATCTCAGGGTTTAGAAAGTCACCATAACGTAGAATTTGTCCACGATGATATTTGTAGTTATATAGGAAGACTACGACAAAAAGAAGGAAAGGATATCTGGCTGTTTGGGGGGAGCGGCCTTACAGATTGCTTTATAAAGGCAGATATAGTTGATGAATATATCATTGGTATTATACCTATAATTCTAGGAAAGGGCAGACCCTTATTCTTTGGTAGTAATCCAACCATAAAGCTACATTTAGATGAATACATAGTAGAAAATGGTATTACAATACTAAGGTATTCAAAAAGATTCTAAATAAATAGTTAATGTTAAAAAGTATTTATTATATATAAAGGAAAGCTGATGTCAGCTTTCCTTCTAATTTACAGAGACCTTCTTTTCAAGGTCATTCTTAACAAAAATAAAGGCAATATATCTTATCAACACATAAACTACAATTACAATAGATAGTAGCTCTTGAAACTTCACAACATATGTCAATAGGGGAATTCCTTGATTTATATTAATTAGGAACTGGCTTGTCTTTTTTATGGCTATAGCACTGATTACACAAGGGAATGTAAAAGCCGCGTAGCTTGGATAAAACTTTAGTCTTAACATTTTAGGCATATACAGTAGTACTGCAAAAAATATGATTGAAGACAATATAGTTAAAAACCAAACTATAATCATATTTTTTTCCTGAAATGAACTCATGTAACCAGCTAAACAAAGGCTTCCAGGTGCTGCAAAAATTGTGATAGTAGGTAATGCAGGTTCTGGAATAGATTTAATTACAAATACCCTATAGATAACTATTGGAAGTAAGATTGAATAGGATATAAAGCCAAACCAAAATAATAATTGACCAAGACCTTCTCCATTAAATGCAGGTGCAGTTACACTTCCCACTACAATGCCAACATAAACCACAAAGTAGCTGGGAAAAACCTTTTTAATATCAAAGTTTAGGATGAATTTTTTAGAGAAATAAACTATTAGTAAAGAGTGAATTAAAAGTCCTGTAATCCAAAGCCCATAGGCTATAGAGGGTAAAAAAGCCTTTATATAGGTAGATAAAATCATTAATCCCATAGGAAAAGTAGGAGCAACGCTGGCTATAACAGCATTATTTAAGCTTTCTATAACAGCCTTGGTATCAGTAAATATTTTTATTAGAAGAAGTAAAAATATAATAGCTGACACGGTTCCCAGAATATTTTTATATATACTTCCATAGGGTCCTATTAAATTTCCTGCTGCTGCTAAAGCCAGCATTAGTCCAGATATAGGTATAGATATCTTTTTAATTATTTCCTTCATTTTTACCACTCCATTATTCATCAATATTTATTAGATTAAATTCTCTTACTATTATTTCTGCTGTTTTTTCAGCGATTTCCCCTGTAAAGGCAATACACTGGTTCTTATGTTCACCAGCAGCCATATCAAAGCCCTTGGTATGGACATGGCAGCAAAGACAGCCATGGTTATTTCTAAAGCTTTCCTGAAGCTCATTGGCTAGTTTAAGGGTGTTTTGAACCTTGGGGTCTCCTCCCTTTGTTCTGCCAAAGAAGTATCCTATAGCCAATATACCTCCCGATACAGCTCCGCATATGCACTTTGATTTACCTACACCTATAGGAAAACCAGAGGCCATGGCTATCATTTCATCGGGCATATTTATGTCAAAATTATTCTTAATTGAACTAACAACGGCTTCTGAACAGTAAAAATCTCCCTTTCTAAACAATTCCTCCGCATCATTTCTGATTTTCTTTACACTTACCTGTTTTTTCAAATAAATCGCCCCCTGATATTAGTACAATTTAACATAGATAAACAAGATTAACATTCAAAATGAATTTAAAAAAATAATAAATGCTTCTATATTTTTTATTTGAGATTTATTAGAGCTTAAGGTTGTTTATCTTTATTTAACATAGAAAATATACCATATAAACTAATACAATAAAAATAGAAATTATTAATAATAAAGACAGACCTATTAAGATAATCTATGGCATAATTATCCATAATTTTATTTTAGTGAGCTATGTCATAGGTTACAGTACATATTATTAAATAAATATTTCAATCCCTAAATTTTTAACATTATTATACATCCTTGTGTTATAATGTAACAAAAAGTAAAGGGGGTTGTTTAATTGTCGAAAAATGTTACAGTAAAGCTGTTCATATTCTTCCTACTTTTAATCATATCCATAGTTCATGTATATGCCCTTAAAGATACAGGCAGTATAGAGGTTGAAAGTGGCCTTGAAGTTGAAAATCATGATAGGTTTGACACTGGCGATGGTGCTGAAACCGATGGAAATATTGATGGAGAAACTAATTATGAAGAAGATGAAGAAACTGAGGATGAAACCGATAATCTCCATGAGGAAGAGGAGCTTAGAGCCCTTTGGGTGGCTACAGTCCTTGGATTAGATTTTCCCTTTGATGAAGGTACTACAGATAGTGAAATCCTTAAAGGACAAATTATTGAGATACTGGATAATGTGAAAGAGATGGGACTAAGCACCCTTTATTTTCAAGTTCGTCCAACAGCAGATGCCCTGTATCCTTCTAAAATTTTCCCTTGGTCAAAGTATTTAACTGGAGATCAAATGACACCTCCCCAAGATAATTTTGACCCGTTGGAATTCATTATAACTGAAGGTCATAAAAGAGATATTGAAATCCATCCATGGATTAATCCCTATAGGATTACAATGGAGGAAAGTGATTTCGAAGAGCTAGCTCCTAACCACCCTGCCCGTATCCATCCTGAATGGGTAGTGGCCCATGCTAGTGGTGATAATATCAAGCATTACTTTAATCCTGGTATTCCCGAGGTTGAAAGGATAATTTTAGACGGGGTGGCTGAGATTATTGAAAACTACGATGTTGGTGGTATTCACTTAGATGATTATTTTTATCCCAATGAATCCTTTCAGGATCAGCACACCTATGAGGAATATGGTGGTGAATATGATAATATCGATGATTGGAGACGCAGTAACATAAATAATCTTATAGAAAAAATATATAATTTAGTAAAGGAAGAGGATGAAGATTTAAAATTTGGGGTAAGTCCCTTTGGAATTTGGGCAAATAAAAGTTCTAACCCTCTAGGTTCCGATACACAGGGTACAGAGTCTTACTATACTATGTACGCAGATACAAGGGGATGGGTTAAAGCAGGATATCTAGACTATATCATGCCTCAGATTTATTGGCATATTGGCTATGAAATAGCAGACTATGAAAAGCTATTGTACTGGTGGTCCGATGTTGTAGAGGATACCGATGTAAGCTTGTACATTGGACAAGCTGCCTATCGTGCTTGTAATCCTAATCCAGCTAGTCCCTGGTATGGTGTGGATCAGATTCGTAGACAAGTACATCTTAATCGAGTAACCGATAATGTAGGGGGTTATTCCATGTTTAGATATGAGTTTTTAGTAAATAATCCTGAATTGATGCAATTGATGAAGGGTTTAAATGGAGTTGTTGAATAAATAGCATTTCTGTATTAATATACTCCAAAAAGTGTTAAATTCTAGGGATGAAAATTAAAATTTACTATGTTTGAGATAATATCGGTTTTGTATGGATAGTATATACTTTACATAAATAGGGTAAAATATAGATAAACAGCTTTAAAGATAAATAAATTTCAGAGTAGTGTGGCTATATATGCAGATTACTAAAAAACTATTCTAGCTTAAGAAATTAGATGAATCGAGGGATAGTGCTAAACCTTTTTATAAAACAAGTGAGATTTCATAAAAGCTCAAGGAGTTGTTTACCTTGGGTTTTTGTTATTAGAGATTTTTTAAAAGGTTTAGAAAATATCTAAAGTTTTTAATATAAGTAACCGAAAACTACAAAGAAGTGGTAAAATAGACATAGAGATTCTAGTAAAGCTATTAATTTATATCTTCAAAATATTGAGTACTTCTACACCCATAGATTAAGTTTTGCTATATGTAAGGATGTGTAGGGGTTGATAGAATAGTAATTAGTAAGAGGTGTGTATAATATAGGAGGTGTATCAATGAATAAAGAAGAAAATCATAATTGTAAATGTGAGGGTGGTCACCATCACCATGAAGAGGATCATAAATGTGGATGCCAGGATGTAAGAATGATTTATTTAACCCTGAATGATGGAGAAGAATTAGCGTGTCAGGTAGTATCTATATTTGAAATGGAAGATAAAGAGTATATAGCATTACTTCCACAGGGCAGCGAGGATATATACCTATATGGTTACGAGGAAACGGAAGAAGGTCCGACTTTATCTCAAATCGAAAAGGATGAAGACTATGAGAGGGTATCAAAGGCTTTTTTAAGTTTATGTGAATAAAGTATTATGGGTGTCATGATTCAATAGTTTAACTATTTGAACATGACACCCTTTTTAAAGAATTGAAATTGGAATCTGACTGTAGAATAATGATATTGACCTTCTGCCAAAGGAAGATTAAGTTTTTAAATATCTAATGTAGACATATGATTTTAAAGTCCTATTTTTGAAAAATTATCTATTGAAAGTAGTAAGCTTTAAAAGCCTACCATTGTTCATAATGAACACTATCCTCCTTATATCTATCAGGAATTGATTTGTTTTCTGCTGGATAACCTACTGGTATTATTGAAAGAGGAATAATGTGATTTGGCAAATTAAACATTTCCCGCACCCCTTTTACACGGTCATCATCGGGATATACACCAAGCCAAACAGCACCGAGGTCCATTGAGTGGGCTGCTAAGAGAATGTTTTGTGTTGCAGCAGAGCAGTCTTGAACCCAAAAGTCTTTAATATTTTCCTTTTCTAAATTTCCGCAAACAATAATTGCAACATTAACTTCCTTAATCATATTGGAATAGGGATGAAACTCAGGAATCTTGTTTAAAGATTCTTTATTTTTTACAACAATAAAATCCCATGGCTGTTGATTGCCCGCAGATGGAGCATACATTCCAGCCTTTAAAAGCTCCCTTATTATTTCGTCGGATACAGATTTTTCCCTATATTTTCTAATACTTCTTCTTTCTAAAATCGCCTTCATTGTATCCATTAATATTCCTCCTTTTAATTTAACATTACATATTTTAAATATGGACTCGCTGGGTAGGTCATTTTATAAACCATGACCATATACTTTTAAATATATTCCCAAATTGCTCTTCCATATAACCTATTTTAAATGATTTTTCTCATAAATAATACTAATTAATAGAAATTTTTTGAAATTAAACCTTAAAATAACAGAAAAATTCTTTGGATTTTAAGACTAAGACTAATTACATTAGAGGAAAAAACTGATATACAAGCATAAGGCATTAAAAAAGAAAATTGATATTATGTATCTAAGGGAATATATAGATATGTTCTTATAAAGATAAACTTACTCAATCACACATATATAAAGGGGAAATCCATAGGAAGCCCTTTATTAGAGTTATTTAAAAGGGACTATCCTCAAGGATTTTATCTCCAAATAGACCGAGAAAACCATAAAACTCTACTATACTTCCCCTTATCTTTAGCTCACCCCTCAATAGAGCCTCTCTAGCCTTCATAAAATTGCCTATTATTTTCTTCCATACAATTGAACTGCATATTACTGTGAAATTTATCCTATCTAGTGTATAGGGTACTACTATTGCTACGCCCCGTCGAATATTAACTGAATATATATCATCAAGATCGGTAAAATGAAATTTGGCAGCCATGTATACATTTGAACTTTTTTGGGGATTCAGGTTTATGGCCATTAACTTTAAAATAGTCATTATTTCAAGATTGAGGAAGATTGATGCATTGGCTTTAAGGGAGGGGATAGTAAGTTTACCTCCTACTTCCAGCCCTTGCGTCAGGTAATAATTCCTAGCACCTGCATTACCCTGCCTTAGTCCTAAAGCCCAAAGAGCTAGGGATTTCATTTGTTTTGCTTCCTTACGATAGGAGGGAAGTAAAAGTAGTTGGTCCGTAAGCTCCAGAACCCATTGGTAGTCCCCCTGCACAAAGGCTTCTTGGGTTTTTAAAAAAAGTGCTCCTTCACCACCAGCAAGGCGTGCCATGCGTTTTGCCCTTTCCCTTGGGGATAGAGGAAACAAATAGGTAGCGTTACCATTGAACCAGCCAAGGTAGCCGGAGAAAATATTTCTAATGGACCACTGAACATTTCCATAAAATTCTCTAAGATATGGCTTGTTTCCTAGATGAGGTGGAAGCTTTACTGTTTTCACAAGCTCATCGGGAGTAAGGCCCTTATTTATTCCCCTAAGGGTCTGATCCTGTACATACTGTATTGCGTCCCTATAATTCGATAGTACTTCATCAATTTTTTTCCTCCCTATAATTGGACGGGTATGACATGGAACAAGATATTTTGCCTGAAGTTTCCTTAGAAGTTCAAGGCTAGCTGCCCAACTATCGGGATTTCTAAACTTTGTACCACGGATTGAATATAGATTGGGAAAGGCTTTATAGTAGGTATCTGCACTAATAAGTACCCCCTTATCCGGCAGCCATACTGCTATTTCTCCATTGGTTTCCCCCGGTGTAGGAATGAGTTGAATATTTAAACCTGCAGCGGTTATCTTCAGGATTTCATTTGAAAAGGTTTTGTTGGGAGGGATATAGGCTACTTGAGTTTTATTGTTCAAATATAGGAAGGGACCAATTCCATCATTTATAAATGGGGGTTTTGTAAGAAAGGAGCCGTACATAGCCATGGAACGCCTGTAGATTGCATTTGAAACCACGGCAACCCGATTTAATTCCTCAACGGTTTTATCTTGAGTATAGACATCGACCTCCCTGTTTCCTGCAAAGACCCCGGCACCACCGATGTGGTCACTATGGTAGTGGGTATAGATAATTGCCTTTACAGGTTTGGAAGTGATTTTATCAAAGGCTTGTTTTACAGGGATAGCTGCCTCTACACTTTCCAAAGTATCCACTATAATCACTCCATCTGTTCCTTCAAGGAGGACAGAGTTAGCCAAGCCGTAGCCAATTGCAACATAAACTCCATCGGTTACTTTGATGATTTCTCTTTTGAATTCCCCTGTATGATTAGCCAACTCCCCAGGCGTTACTGTAGAACTATTTCTAGGCCCTATTGAATAACTCATATTTATAACCTCCATTTAGGATTGCCATGTTGATTAACCAGGTTTTAGATATTATGTAGGAATTAATTGTTTATGAATAGATTTTAGACTTCAAATATTATGACTATTACTATTATATGAATCCAATCTCATTTTGTGTATAAGAGTATAGATGTGTGACATACAAACTTAATAAACGAAAGCAGGCTCTGAGGTTTCCTTTTGAGCGATTTTTATAACACATAGGAAATTATAGACCTTTTAAATATAAATATATTTATAATTTCCGTATATGTGTTTCAAAAGAGTCTTCCTTTTAACTCTTCATCAGAGACTCTTTTATAAATCTGTTTTACCTTCTATTACCTATTTAAAAACAGATTTATTGCATGAGCCTAAAGGATTCTCAGTGGCTGCTGTAGTAAGTTAACTTTCTCTACCACTCATCTATATAACCCTAGTTTCAACCCAGTATATTTTTAGCTTAATATCAAAAAGGGTTATGGAAAAATTTTCAGAATATTTCATTAAAACTGTAGTCTGGACTACAGAAATTTATTTAGGCGTTGATATATACTAAGACTATGATTCTATAGGTCTATAGTTTTTATAAAAATTTAACATGGAAACTTGATAATTGTAAAAACAGGAGGTATATATCAATGATAAAACTAATAGGTGTTTTGATTATACTAGTTGGATTTATCAAAAAATATAACACCATTGCGGTAGTCCTTGTTGCCGGAATTGTAACGGGTTTAGTGGGAGGCCTTGGATTAATTGAGATTCTTGACATTATGGGTGGAGCCTTCGTTAGGGGGAGGAATATGTCCCTATTCCTAATTACCCTACCAACTATTGGGATACTTGAGAGATATGGATTAAGGGAGCGGGCTGTGGAGCTTATAAGGTCTATGAAGTCCGTTAAGACAGGGAAGATATTGACCATCTATACATTTGTTAGGGAAGTGGCTGCAGCCTTATCATTAAGATTAGGTGGACATGTTCAATTTATTCGTCCCCTAGTTCAACCTATGGCCCAGGGTGCTGCCCAAAAAAACTTTGGCCATGTAGGTGAAGAAGAGGAGGATATTATCAAGGGTTATTCAGCGGCGGCTGAAAATATAGGTAACTTTTTTGGACAGAATGTTTTTGTTGCGGCAGGGGGAGTATTACTTATTGTTCGTACCCTTGGAGAATTAGGAATTGAAGTGGCCCCTTTTAGTGTATCAAAGGCTGCCATTCCAATAGCTATAATAGCATTTGTTTACGCAGTTATTCAAAATTATCTATTGGATAAAAGGCTTGAAAAGAGACTTAGAACAGTTGCTGATAAGGCTGAAGGGAGGTAGGATATATTATGAAGGATATTTTATTAGAAATTTTATATATACTTGCTGGATTAGTTTCTATAATCACAGCAATTTATGCATTAAAGGATAAAAAACATCCATCACCAAAGGGAACTGCCTTATTTTGGGGGATTTTTGGGTTGATATTCATATTAGGTAAATTGTTACCTTCGGTTATAGTAGGAGTACTTCTTTTAGTTATGGGTGTATTAGCTGCCATGAATAAAGTAGCCTTTGGTTCATTGAAAAATTCCGACGAGGCCTTTAGGAAAAAAAGCGAAAAAATCCTTGGAAATAAACTTTTTATCCCTGCTTTAGCAATAGGTATTACTGCCTTTGCAATAGCTCAAGCCTTTCCAAAGAGGTTAGGGGGGCTTGTGGGGCTAGGAACTGGTGCAATTGTATCGATAATTCTTTGTTTAGCCATAACGAAATCGGAGCCTAAAAATATAGCCTATGATGGAAGCCGCTTACTTCAGCAAGTTGGAGCAGCTTGTATATTACCACAGCTTTTAACAGCTCTAGGTGCATTATTCAACGCTGCGGGAGTAGGTGAAGTAATTTCTGTTGGAATATTGGGGGTTATTCCTCAGGGTAATATTTTAGCAGGAGTAATTGCCTATTGTTTAGGTATGGCTGTCTTTACAATGATAATGGGAAATGCCTTTGCAGCCTTTGCCGTTATTACAGCCGGTATTGGAATGCCCTTTGTTTTTTCCCAGGGAGCAAACCCAGCCATAGCTGGAGCTTTAGGCCTAACGGCGGGATACTGTGGTACACTGATGACTCCCATGGCCGCTAACTTCAATATTGTTCCTGGGGCAATCTTAGAAACTAAAAATAAGAATAGGGTAATTATTTCCCAGATACCCTTTGGTATAGTCCTTTTTATTACCCATATTATCTTAATGTATACCCTTGCCTTTTAAAGGCCAGCGTACAAGTAATTTAGAAAGGTAGACCCTTTATTACATTTTAGGAACCCGAAAAATTATCCCCGGGATATAAGGAGATGAGAGGCTTGAAGATTCTAGTTACAGGATTCACTCCCTTTGGAGGAGAAAAGATAAATCCCTCCTATGAAGCAGTAAAACAATTAGATAGACAGGTATTAGATGCAAGAATAGTAAAGGCTGAAATACCCACAGTCTTTGGTAAATCTATTAAAAATTTAGAACAGCTTATAGAAGACGAAAGACCCGATGTAGTTCTCTGTGTTGGGCAAGCCGGTGGTAGGTTTGAAATAAGCATCGAGAGGGTGGCTATAAATGTAGATGATGCTAGAATCCGGGATAATGAAGGAAATCAGCCTATTGACCTACCAATTTATGAAGATGGAAGAAATGCATATTTTTCTAATCTACCAATAAAGGCCATTGTAAAAAGAATCAAAGAAAGCAATATACCGGCATCGGTATCGAATACGGCAGGGACCTTTGTTTGTAATCATATAATGTATGGATTATTGTACCTAATAGATAAAAAATATCCAAATATAAGGGGAGGCTTTATTCATGTCCCCTTTTTTCCAGAACAGGTTTTGGAAAAAAGAAATCTACCCTCTATGTCCATTCAGCAGATAGTAAGGGGACTAACCTGTGCAATTGAAGCAATTATTAGTAACAAGGAAGATATAAAGATGGTTGGGGGAAAAATTTACTAAGTTGTTTCCTAAAACCTATTATAGATAAATTGGCAATAGTGCCCTTCTTAATATATACTATATAATAATATATATTATGGAGGATTGTGATGTATAGAGAATTATTTGATTTAGAATTACAAAATCATATGACCTCCTTTTTTTATAAGTATTTATCAAAGCATGGAAAGCTAAAGGAAGTAAAAAAGGGAGATGTTGTTGACCCTCAGAGTGCCAATGAAGTATATATAGTTCTAAAGGGATATTTAAAACAACTTGTAATTAGTGTAGATGGTAATGAACGAGGGTTGTTTAGGTTACCAAGGGGAACTATTTTTGGCGAAATGGATTTTTTTGATGGATATAGAACATGTGTTTTGACAAAAGCTCTTGAGGATAGTGTTGTATCAATTATCCCTAGAAGTATATTAGAGAAGGAACTAGAAAAAAATCCTAAAATATATAAATATTTTATACACAGTATAGCCAGGAAGTATCGTATACTGATGTTATTTCTAGCCGATAGTACCTTCAATGATTCCCTAGGAAAGCTTGCCAGCATACTAGTGCGTTTAACAGCTATGCAAGAGGGAGAACTCAAAAACTATACAACCATAGATTACATATACACCCATGAAGAATTTGCAAGTGTGATGGGCTGCTCAAGAGTAACCGTTACTAATGGTTTAAAATATTTTAAAGCTAAAAATTATATTAGTATCAAAAATCGCCGTATCACTATTGAAGATGTAGAGGGATTAAAAGGCTATATAAATTATATTTGGTAAAGGACATTGATTTTTCCCAAGGAAATTAATGTCCTTGTTTAAGTTTTATTCAGTAAGATAATTTTTGTAGGGAAGATAAGCTTACTCAAGTAGCCACTGAGAATCCTTTTGGCTCATGCTATAAACCTGTTTTTAATATAATAAATAGAGGTTAAACAGGTTTATAAAAATCGCTCAAAAGGAAACCTCAGTGTCTACTTTCGTTTATTTACTTTTATTGGCGTATATCTATAATGTTTAAAAGGTAAACATTGTAAGCTTTAAATAAATTGTCCCCTTAGAGTAGATGGAGAGATAAACCTATTCTAGGGGGATTTTACTTGACATTATTTTTCAAAAAAGTCTACAATAGAAAATGGGAATTATATAAATATGAAGGTTCTCAAAAAGGTGATTATGGAGTTTCCCCGAACAATAGAGAGTTAGGTGATCTATATGAGTATAAAAATAATATTTGAAGATAAGCATATAATAGTAGCTGAGAAGCCCCCAAGGGTACCTTCTCAAAGTGATAAAACAGGAACTCCTGACATGATGTCTATGTTAAAAATCTATCTAAAGGAACAGTATCCCGCTGCGAGAAGTCCATACATAGGACTTGTTCATAGGCTGGATAGACCTGTAGGAGGGATAATGATTTTCCCAAAGACCAAGGACGCCAATAGAATGTTATCTGAAGAAATAAGAAACAAGGAGTTTAAGAAGGAATATTATGGAGTAGTATGTGGCAAGCCTGAAGGGGATAGGGTTGAGCTTAGAGATTATCTTCTAAAGCTTAAAAAAATTAATATGTCAAAGGTAGTCACAAAAGGGATGAAAGAGGCTAAGGAGGCCATTTTAGAATATGAGTACTTAGATAATGTAAAGACCGATGAATACGGGACACTTAGCCTTGTAAAAATATCCCTTAAAACGGGAAGACATCATCAGATACGTGTTCAATTTGCAAATTCCAACCTTCCACTGTGGGGCGATAATAAATATAATAAAACCTTTGTTAAAATGAAAAAATGGACCCAAATAGCCCTGTGGTCTACTTCAATATCCTTCATCCACCCCAAGGATAAAAAGCTCTGTAGCTTTAAATCAAAGCCAGAGGGGATATTTCCCTTTACACTATTCCATATATAAAAGGTTAATCCTAGAATTTGGATTACTTGAATTTATAATTATAAAATCTCCACTTTTCTTCCCCGTATTAATTTTTACAATTGGGGAAATATTAGTAGTAGTTAGTTCTATGGACTCTACTGCCAATCATAACCCTAGACTTCATATAGAGTCAGCATGTATTTAATTTTATGGTTAATTGTGGGATGGGAAGAGGCTGAGGACCTAGGACGATAGAATCAAGTTGACAACATATAGGAATAATTACTTTAATTCTTATAATACTAATGTATTTGTTTGAAGAGATTGATACAATAAAAGAAAACGGTAAAGAGGATGAAAATAATAGGATGGCTTCAAACTAAAACTAGAGGATGTCTAAGTTTATAGTTTTAACCAAAGGAGTCCATTGGATAGTTTTTATCTTAAAATAAAAATTAAATAATTTCCCAAGAAATCTTGGAGAATTATTTGAGGCTTTTGACAAAACCGAATTTCTTCGTTGTTGCTGAAACCGAGAACCCTTCCGTAGTCAATAAAATTTTAGAACGAACTGGTAAGTTCGTGGGAAATTTTATGGTATTTGCTAAAAGCAAATAGACTTCATCTTTTTATACGCTGCGGCCTCCCGATTTCAGCACGCCTCGAACTTCGGATTTCTCAAAAGCCTGTCATCTTGTTGACTTTGTCAACAATCTGAAATAATTCCCCAAGAAATTTTGGGGAATTATTTTGTGTTATCGTATTTAATGCAAAATATTTATAAAAATATGCTATACTGTAATCACAACTATTTGATTATAATATAGTAATAAATATGGAGATGATTTGTATGAAACTGTGTTCCTCTTGTAAAAAAAATGTAGCAATATTGTTTACAACCAAAATGGAAAATGGAAAAACTGAAATGAATGGTTTATGTATAGAGTGTGCGAAAAAGATGGGTATTCCTGTTATAGATCAATTGATGCAGCAAACTGGTATGAGTAAAGAAGATGTCAATAATTTGACTGAGCAGATGAATTATATGTTTGAAGATATGGATATGGACGAGTTAGATGGGGATAATATGTTTGCTGGTCTTCTTAATGGATCATTTCCCCATAAGGATAATGCGGAAAATAAAAAAAATATGTCCCAGGATAAAAAGCCTTCTAATAATATAAGGGAGGAAAGAAAGGATACTAAGAGAGATAAAAAGGATAAAAAGAAGAAAAAATTTTTAGATACCTATGGAACAAACCTAACAGAAAGGGCACAAAATAACGAAGTAGATAAGATTATCGGAAGACATAGGGAAATAGATAGAGTAGTACAGATATTAAATAGGAGAACTAAAAACAATCCAATATTAATTGGTGAGCCTGGAGTTGGTAAAACAGCTATTGCAGAGGGTCTGGCAGTGCGAATCGTTGAGAAACAGATTCCTCCAAAATTATTTAATGCTGAGATTTATCTGTTAGATTTAACTGCTATCGTTGCGGGAACCCAGTTTAGAGGTCAGTTTGAAGGGCGTATGAAATCTATACTAAAAGAGGCTAAGGAATGTGGAAATATTATTTTAGTAATTGATGAGGTTCATAATATTATGGGGGTCGGTGAGGTCCATGGAGGAGTTATGAATGCAGCTAATATCTTGAAGCCTGCCCTTGCCAGGGGAGAAATACAAGTAATTGGTGCTACCACCCTTGAGGAGTATAGGAAGCATATTGAAAAGGATGTTGCCCTAGAGAGGAGATTCCAACCTGTTCTAGTTGAAGAACCTACAGTAGAGGAATCAATAGAGATTCTACAGGGTATAAAAAATTATTATGAAAGCTATCATAGGGTTACAATAGCCGATAATATTATTGAAGCTGCTGTAAAGTTGTCCCAGAGATATATTACCGATAGATATTTGCCCGATAAAGCCATAGATGTAATTGATGAGGCGGGTTCTAGAGCAAACTTAAAAAATCAAGGTCTTGTTGAACTGGAGGCTTTAAAGGAAGAGTTAAGTAAAATAGCCGAGGAAAAAGAAACTGCCGCCAACGGAAATGACTATGAAAAGGCTGCGGCATGCAAGATGAAGGAGCTTAAATTACATGAAAAGATTAAGGAAATAGATAAAAAGTGGGGAGAAGTTCAAATAACTGTAGAGGATATTGCCTTTGTTATTGAATCTTGGACTAGGATTCCCGTACAAAAGATTACAGAAGAGGAAGCACAGAAACTGTTAAGTCTTGAGGAGAGATTGCATAGGAGAATTGTGGGTCAGCATCAAGCCATTGAGAGTTTGGCAAGGGCAATTAGACGTAATCGCTCAGGCTTTAGAAAAAAGAAAAAGCCATCTTCCTTCATATTTGTAGGGCCTACGGGAGTGGGAAAAACAGAAGTTGTTAGGGCCTTGGCCGAGGAACTTTTTGGAAGTGAAGAAGCTATGATTCGTGTAGATATGTCGGAGTATATGGAAAAACATACGGTTTCAAAGTTGATTGGAGCACCTCCCGGATACGTAGGATACGATCAAGGTGGACAATTGACGGAAAAAGTAAGGAGAAAGCCCTATTCTGTTATTCTTTTAGACGAGATAGAAAAGGCACATCCTGATGTATTTAATATGCTGCTGCAGATTCTTGAAGATGGAAGACTTACCGATAGTCAAGGTAGAACTGTCTTTTTTGAAAATACAATAATTATTATGACATCTAATGCGGGAACTAAATTGAAATCAAACGGGATAGGTTTTGCTAGAGATGGATATACGGCCTTAGAAAGTCAAGTAAAGGATGCACTTAGAGAAATTTTTAGACCGGAATTTTTAAATAGAGTAGATGAAACCATAGTATTCACTAGGCTTCAAAGGGAAGAGCTTCGTAAAATTATAGACCTCATGCTCGATGAAGTAACCCATGAGGTAGTAGAAAAGGGAATGACTATGGAAATTTCCCATGAGGTCAAGGAATTCATATTAAAGGAAGGATATAACGAAAAGTATGGTGCTAGGCCCCTTAGAAGAACTATACAAAAATATATCGAAGATGAAATTGCTGAGCAGTATCTTCAGAAAAAATTTAAAGAGGGTGCCCATATAAAGATAGACTTAGAAAAGGATAAAGTCCTATTAAGCTAATATTGTTCAATAGGCTTTAAGTTCAATCTTATTGAAATAGAGTCTTTAGCCAGTGGGCACTTTGCTAATATAGAAAAGTGATTGAAAGTGTTAACTTACTTCAGCAGTCACTGAGAATCCTTTAGGCTCATGCTATAAATCTGTTTATAGATAGATAGTAGAAGGTAATAAACTTTAGCCTCCCATTAGATAGATAAGGTCTTGACATTGCTTAGCTTTATCTGTTATCATTTGAATATATGATAAACCTACATGTATAAGGAGAGAAAGATGTACAATTTGTTCTTAGCTAAATAATATCAACTGAATATATTTGTCTTAAGGGATTTATATATGATTACACAGATAAGGTACGCCCTTTTTAGTAATTTCCCTTGGACAGAATTAATAGCTGAGAACACTGTATAATAAGCCTATATATGATTATGTTGCTGTGCCTCTTAAGCACAGCATTTCTATATTTAACCATTAGACATACCTGTAGCTTAATATATTACAATGTGTATGTCTTATAGTTTTTTTGAAGTTGTTATAAAAGATAAAGAGAAGATTATTAGTTTAGAATATATCTTAATCTTTAATTTTCTATGGAAACTAAAGGCTGTAAATGGACAGATGTTCATTTGCGGTCTTTTTTGTTGTTAAGAAACTTAAAGACTTTTTGAAAGAAGAGGTCTACAGAGTTTCAACCTATAACCAAAAAGTGGGGTGGATTTTATGACATTATTATTGAGCTGTCGAGGTATAAAAAAAGATTTTGGCGAGGTCAGTTTACTAAAGGATATAAATTTAGATATAGCTATGGGAGAAAGGGTAGGTTTAGTTGGTCACAATGGTTCAGGTAAAACTACTCTGGCAAATATTATTTTTGGAAGTAGTGAAAGGGATGGAGGAGACATTCTCTGGAATCAAAAAGATGTAGGAATTGGATATTTGATGTAATCTACCTTCTATACATCTACTACCTTCAATAAGATGTTTTCAAATAATAACAATAAGCATAGTTTGAGGAATTTTTTAGAAACCTCCAGTTATTTAGGTTTGGATAAGGTACAGGACTGGAATGATGAACGGTTAAGGGGGTTGAGTGGTGGAGAAAAAACTAAACTAGCCTTAGCAAGTATATGGGTTTCAAAGCCAGATTTACTGCTCCTTGACGAACCAACAAATCATTTAGATTTTAATGGGGTACAGTGGCTAATTGAAGAGCTAAAAAAATATTATGGAGCTATTCTAATTATTTCCCATGACCGATATTTCCTTGATAAGAGCGTCAATAGAATAATTGAGATTGAGGACGGTCAAATAAATAATTATAGGGGAAATTATTCCTATTATAGGGATGAAAAGAAGAGAAGGTATGAAAGCCAGCTTCATGGTTATCTAGTCCAAGAAAAGTATAAAGAAAAAATAGCCGGGGATATAGATAATTTGAAAGGCTGGTCCTCTAAGGCCCATAAGCAATCAAGACAAAAAGCCCTAGAAATATCGGGTAGGAAGGAGTATTTTAGAGTAAAGGCTAAAAAAATGGATAAACAAGTAAAGTCAAAGCTTAAAAGGCTTGAAAAAATTGAGATAGAAGGGATAGAAAAACCGAAGGAAGAAGAAAGGGTAAACTTTATTTTCAAGGATGCAGAGAAGAGAGGAAAAAGGATTTTAGAGGCAAGGGATATTACAAAGGCCTATGGAGAGAGAGTTTTATTTAGGGACAGCTCCTTCTATATAAGCCATGGGGATAAAGTAGGTGTATTTGGTCCTAATGGATGTGGGAAGACAACGTTAATAAAGGCTATTATGGGCGAAGAAATTCTGGATTCGGGGGATTTATTTGTAAGTCCATCGGCGAAAATATCCTATCTTAGCCAGGACGTATTAGACCTAGATGGGGAAAAAACTATTTTAAACTTACTTGATGTTGCTACAAAAGAAGAGAGAAGTATGGCTAGAACCTTGCTAGCTAATATGGGATTCGATAAGGAGATGGTAAAAAAACCTGTTAAAACCTTAAGTCTTGGGGAACGAACTAGGTTAAAGATAGCACAGTTGATTTTAGGAGAGAATAATTTACTTATCTTAGATGAACCGACGAATCATTTAGATATCCATAGTCGAGAAAGATTGGAAGAAACACTTGAAGCTTATAATGGAACTATTTTACTAGTGTCCCATGACAGATATATGATGGAGAGAATCTGTGATAAAATTATAGTCTTTAAGGATAATGAAATCCAAAGGATAGAGTCCGGTTTAAGGGAGTACTTAAATAAGCTTGATAATGGGGATAGCAATAACAAAGTTGGTGATAGGGGCAAGAATAACAAGGAGGAAAATCTAATTTTAGAAAATAGGATAGCTTATTTATTAGGAGAATTGAGTAGATTCAGTCCCAAAGACCCGGAATATCAGAAGCTTGATTTAGAGTTTAAGGAGCTTATTAAAAGGAAAAGGAGTAATGGGTAATATTTGTAGGAAAGAAAGGTGGTAAGGAAAGCCTTTATAGGAGCAATACTCCTTTCTTATATGGAGTCCTATGTTTTAAGTAAATGCACTAGTTATATCCACTAAACCTTAAAATCCTACCCTTAAGATTTTATTGCTAGCTGTGATATAGACTAGTAAACAAATTACCAATAAAGTATCCATAGGAGAGGCACTATATTTACTTAGTAGGCATAAAATATCCTATATGACAAATTAAAGATTAGGGACATAGGGTCCCTTATTTAAAGTTGCTTCATAAAATGAAGTCTGCTTGAATATTGCAGTTTGTTACTTAGAATGTTTTGGAGGTCGATTATATGAATATAGATGAATTAGTTAGTCAAATGACTATTAAGGAAAAAGCCGCTCTCTGTATAGGAGGTAGTGCTTGGTGTACTACCTCAGTTAGAAGGCTTGGTATTCCTGAAATAATAATGACTGATGGCCCCCATGGATTGAGAAGGGTAGAAAATGTAAATGAATCACATAATATTGCTTCCCTAAAGGAAAGTATTCCTGCAACCTGTTTTCCTACTGCATCAGCCCTGGCAGCATCATGGGATGTAGAACTTATTAAGGAAGTTGGAGAGACTATAGGAGAAGAATGTATAGCCCAGGATGTAGACATTATTTTAGGGCCTGGAAATAATATGAAGCGTACTCCACTATGTGGTAGAAACTTTGAGTATTTTTCTGAAGACCCATATTTAGGTGGTGATTTATCGGCAGCATTTATCAATGGGGTCCAAAGTAAAGGAGTAGGTGCAACTTTAAAGCATTTTATAGCCAATAACCAGGAGTATAAGAGAAATACCATGAGTTCTGAGGTTGACGAAAGGACTTTAAGGGAAATTTATCTTAGAACATTTGAAATAGCTATTAAAAAATCAAGACCCTGGGCTGTAATGTGCTCATATAACAAGTTAAATGGAACCTACTGTTCTGAAAGCTATGAGCTTTTAACTCAGATACTCAGAGAAGAATGGAAATTTGATGGAATCGTAATGTCCGACTGGGGAGCAATTCATGATAGGATAAAATCATTGAAGGCAGGAGTAGACCTTGAGATGCCCGGCCCTAAGAAAAACTCCTTTAAACAGCTTATGACAGCCATTAGAAATGGAGAGCTTGATGAAGAAATCTTGAGTAAAACAGCGAAGCGCATATTGAAAACCATAGTTAGAAGATATAAGGTAAAAGAAGATAAGAGGGACTTCGATGTAAATATCCATCATTCAATAGCAAGAAAAACAGCCAGTGAAAGCATGGTGTTATTAAAGAATGAAAGGGATATTCTTCCCATAGAAAAACCTGAACTTATTGCAATAATAGGAAAAGCTGCCAAGAATCCTAAAATCCAAGGGGGAGGAAGTTCCCTAGTTACTCCAACTAATGTGGATATTCCATATGAAGAAATAAAGAAAATAGCGGAGGGCTCTAAAATCCTCTATGAAGAGGGCTATACAATGGAGGATGAATTAAATCAAGAGATGATAAACAGGGCAAAGGATGTAGCAAAGATTGCTAAAATCGCGTTGCTGTTCATAGCTTTACCTCCTAATAAAGAATTTGAAAGCTATGATAGAGATGATATGCACCTATCAAAGCAGCAAGTTGAGCTAATTAAATCAGTATCTTCCGTTCAGCCCAATACAGTAGTTATATTAAACAATGGCTCTCCAATTTCCATGAAGGAGTGGATTGATGATGTTCCTGGGGTATTACAGGCTTGGTTGATGGGCCAGGGAGGAGGCAAAGCAGTAGCAGATATTCTCTTTGGCAGGATAAATCCATCGGGTAAGATTGCGGAGACATTTCCCGTAAAATTAAGTGATAATCCAGCCTATATTAACTATCCAGGAGAAAATGATAGGGTAATATATGGTGAAGGGATATTCGTAGGATATCGTTATTATGATAAAAAACAAATTGATGTTCAGTTTCCTTTTGGCTACGGACTTTCCTATACAACCTTTGAATACTCAAATCTTAAGGTATCATCCAGTAAATTTAGGGATATAGATGGATTAGCCCTAACGGTAGACGTAACAAATACCGGGAAAATGGCAGGTAAAGAGATTGTTCAGTTATATGTAATGGATAGGGAATCTAAGCTGGCTAGACCTATTAAAGAATTAAAAAGATTTGCCAAGGTAGATTTAAGGCCTGGTGAAACAAAAACGATTTCATTTAACCTTGATATGCAGGACTTTGCATATTATAGCCCCCAACATAAAAGCTGGGTAACTGAAAATGGAGAGTTTGACATCATGGTGGGAAAATCTTCAAGAGAAATTTGTTTAACTAATAGGGTTAATCTCATATCTACAACGGAAATATCCTGTACTTTAAACTATAATAGTACAATCAGGGAATGGCTTGAGGATGAAAGGGGTAGAGAGATTATAGAGAACCTTAGTAAAAATATAATGAATAATAAGGAATTTCAACAAATCTCTAAGGGGGCAAATATCGATATGTGGAAGGCCGCCCAGGATACTCAGTTAATTTTTATACTAAAGCAGATGGCTTGGTCACTCCCACTGGTACCGGATATGATTATGTCAAGATTGTTAACTCAAGTGCATGGAAGGAGAAATAAATAAAGGAAAATATAGGTCATTTCCATATATTTCTTTTAGTAGAGGCTCACTAAGAAATAAAAGAGTTCTATACCCTTAAGCTTGTGCTGAAATTATACAACACCTATTACAGCACACAGGCTTTTAAAATAATTTAAACCTAACTTAAAAAACAGCTATTGGTTATATGTCCATAAAGTTATAAAAGGGCTAAAGTTTGTAAAAGTACGACAAACTTTAGCCCTTTCTTATAGTTTTAAATTATATATTAGATGAATCTATTTTTTTGCATAACGTATAAAAACTTAATATGAATCCATTTGTTATTAATAATATATTTGTAAAACCCTTAGTAATGTAATATCTGTATAAAGCTATAAAAATGAAAGCACAGGATATTAAATAAATTAGACTTTCTCAAATATAGTCAATATATAACTATTATAAACACCATGGCTTTATTAATATTTTTTATAAATCATCGACTTTTAATTCAATTCTATGTAAAACTTCCGGATTTTGCTTATATTTATCAAGTAAGATTTTAGTATGGCTATTGATATCATTTTTCATTTGTACTAAGTCATCTTTAGTAATAATATTACTTTTTACTTCCTTCAATTCACTGTTGATATTTTCGATTTTAGCATTTAAATCAGTATACATTTTTTCTAATAGGCTAAGCACTTTATCCTCCATTATCATCAGCTCCTTTTATTTAATTTTATCATAACTTAAAAAAATTTCTTAAATAAATATAAGTTGTTGCTGGTGTTAAAATATGGAAACGAGATTTTTCCTAACTACAACTAGAAACTTAACAAAATATTCACAAATATAGATTGTTATGTTATATTGAAATAAACCACTAACACCATAAATCCATGAATATTTTCTCTCTATGATATAAATAGGATGGAAGTGAATACTAATGACTAAAAGAGACGAAATTATTGTAATAGCAGCCAATCTGATTCATGAATACGGCTACAATAACATAGGCATTAAAAAGATTTTGGAGGAAGCTAATATACCTAAGGGTTCCTTCTACTACTATTTTAAGAGTAAGGAAGATTTGGCTTTAGCCGTTATAGAATTTCATATTGAGAATACAAGGGCTGTATTTAATCAAGTGGATAGGAGTTTAGAGGGACTCCGTGATTTTTTCAATTTCTTTTTCAGACGATTAGAGGAAATGGAATATAAAAAGGGGTGTCCCATAGGGAACTTAATTTTAGAGTTAACCGATTTAAAGGAAAGCTTTAGAGAAAAGTTGCTAGAATGGGTTAAGCTTTTAGAGGAAGAAATCACTGAAATTTTAAAGATAAGTGGATTTAAAGAGGAGATGGAACCTAGGTCCTTGGCTTCCTTCATCATTACATCCTTTGAAGGAGCAATTATGAAGGCTAAATTAGAAAAAAATAAGGTGCCTATTGATGAGTTTAATTACTATGTATTTGAATGTTTGTTAAAAACACCTCTTGACTGATGAAATGTATCAATAAAATAAATAAAAAAGTATAATTTATAGGTTACATTTGAGAAAGTAGAGATTTTTTAATTTAAAGGATGAAAGACCAAAAAATATAACTCTATAATAAAAGGACTCCTCAGAGATATTAGCTATGTTTTAAATTTCATACTTAGAATAATTAGGAAGTGGTTATGTGAAAGTTTTTAAAAATAAAAGTAGACTAGAGAAACTATCATTAATAATGAATATATTCTTTATTCTCTCCCTCTTTTCCTATTTCTTGCTTAACAATACTGGATATGGAAACTTTTTTACGATTCTATGGATAGTTACTAGCTTGTCAATATTGGTTTCTTTGGGGATAAAGGAAGTACACTTTAAGAACAATAAAATAGGTTATATATACTATATTCTTGCTATAGCCTTTATATATTATATTTTGTATATTATATATTTAGCAATTAGAGTCAATAACTGAAATGGAATATTGACCTTATTATATGAAATATTAAGGGTATAAAAATTGCTGGCAGCATATTTCCTACCTTTATTTTTTTAACTTCAAGGATATTAAGACCTAGGGCAAGGATTAGTAGCCCTCCAACCGATGACATTTCTGTTATTACGGAGCTAACCAAGAATTGCTTCATAAAGGATGCCGTAAGGGTGATGAAGCCCTGATATAAAAATACTGATATGGAAGAAAATAATACCCCTATACCTAGTGATGAAGTAAATGCTATAGATGAAACCCCGTCCAAGACAGCCTTTGCATAAAGGGTCTCATGGTTGTTGGCAAGTCCACTTTCTAGAGAACCCATTATAGCCATGGCTCCTACACAATAGATTAAACTGGTATTTACAAATCCCTTGGATATGCTGCTGTCTTTGCTTGAAAATAATCCTCCTACTTTATTTTCAATAGAGTCACCCAACCTTTCGAGTCTGTCCTCAATTCCTAGAAATTCCCCTAATATACTACCTATGACTAGACTAAAGATTAGTAAAAGAATATTCTTAGCCTCCAACGCATTTAAAATACCTATTAAAATTACAGCGAGACCTAGGGCTTTTATGAGGGTTTCATTGTATCTCTTTGGTATGCCCTTTTTAAAAAAAAGCCCTAAAAGACTTCCTACTACTATTGCAAGTGTATTTACTATAGTACCTAGCATCATATGTAGACCTCCTTTAATGAAAAGCTAAATGAAAACCTTAAGAATTAAATAACTATATTATATGATAATATAAATTGTCCCTATATTGAAGGGATATATTGAATAAAATTTAAGTTTTATTAATAAAATTTATTTTTTCATCTTTTTGTATCTAAGAAATCTTAAAAGTATATATTGGAGATTATTAAAAAAGAGCAATATGAATTAACAAAATTTAACAAACAATTCTATTCTAACCTCACCCTAATTGAAATACACTAAAGTATCACATCTTGAAGATGAGAGCTTGTTTATAGGCTTCTTGGTGTGAATAATCAGTCTATTCAAATAAAATCTTCCGGGAGATTGAGAACCAATTCTATGTTAAGAATTGGGCATTTTAGCTTAAAAATCAAATAAGGAGGTTTTATAAAATGGGAAAAAACGCTACTTCTGAGCAGAGTTTTAAGCCTTTTATTTCTGCTGAAAAAATACTGCCAGAGTTTACAGGAATGTCTATAATCTTAGGTATTATATTGGCAGTCGTATTTGGTGCCGCCAATGCATACCTTGGGCTTAGAGTGGGCATGACAATAAGTGCATCTATACCAGCAGCCGTAATATCAATGGGACTTATAAGGGGGATACTGAAAAAAGAGTCCATACTTGAAAACAATATGGTGCAAACCATAGGTTCCGCTGGAGAATCCCTGGCGGCTGGAGCAATTTTTACCCTGCCCGCATTATATATATGGGCTGAAAAATGGAACATGGGCTCTCCAGACCTGCTTAAAATTACTGCTATTGCTCTTTGTGGTGGTATACTGGGAGTACTTTTCATGGTTCCCCTGAGAAAGGCCCTTATAGTTAAGGAGCATGGAGTATTACCCTATCCAGAGGGTACAGCTTGTGCCGAGGTGCTTCTTGCCGGAGAAGAAGGTGGAAAAAAGGCCAAGATTTGCTTCACTGGTTTAGGAATAGGAGCTTTATATAAATTCATATCCGATGGCTTAGGGCTTTTCCCCAGTAAAATAGAAGCCGCTATTCCCGGATACAGGGGAGCAGCAATTGGAGGAGAGCTATATCCAGCCCTGTTAGGTGTTGGCTTCATCATTGGACCAAGGATTTCTGCCTATATGTTAGGCGGTGCTCTCCTAGGTTGGTTTGGGTTTATTCCACTTATTGCTAACATTGGAGAAATGGGTGAAATTATTATGTACCCAGCATCGGTTCCAATTAAGGAGCTTGGATACTGGGGGATTTGGGAGAATTATATTCGTTATATTGGAGCCGGGGCCGTAGCCTTTGGAGGTATTTTCAGCTTAATTAAATCCTTACCCCTTATTCTCCAAAGCTTTAGGGATTCCATTAGGAATAGTTCTAGAGCCTTTAAGGTTAACAGAAGCGTGAGAACAGATAGGGATATGTCCATGAAGATTGTCCTTATAGGCAGTTTAGTTATAATATTGGCAATGATGATGCTGCCAATTATACCAGTAGGCTTTGGTGGAGCATTACTTATTGCAATATTTGGTTTCTTCTTTGCAACGGTATCTTCTAGAGTTGTAGGTTTAGTAGGGAGTTCATCAAACCCTGTATCGGGGATGACAATTGCTACATTAATCGTTACAGCCATCATATTCAAGGCAACTGGAAACGATGGGCAGGCCGGTATGATTGGAACCTTAACAGTAGGAGCTATTATTTGTATCATCGCTGCAATAGCTGGAGATACTTCCCAGGATTTAAAAACGGGTTTCCTAGTTGGAGCAACACCCCGCAAGCAGCAGTATGGTGAGCTGATTGGAGTAGTAGTCTCAGCCCTTACAATAGGCTTAGTATTAACTCTACTTCACAATGCATGGGGCTTTGGTTCTACAGAGCTAGCGGCACCCCAGGCAACTCTGATGCGTCTTGTAATTGAAGGTGTTATGGGGGGGAATCTACCCTGGACATTGGTGTTTATTGGAATAGGAGTTGGAATCACCTTTGAACTATTAGGTTTACCAGTGCTTCCAATTGCCATAGGTCTATATCTCCCAATCCACTTAAGTACTCCAATTATGGTTGGTGGAATTATTAGAGGTATATTAAATAAAAGGTTAGAAAAAGCAGGGGGAGAAAGTCACAGTATTAAGTCGAGAATTAATTCCGGTATTTTATATGCATCGGGACTTATAGCTGGTGAAGGCTTGATTGGTATACTACTTGCAATTTTTGCAGTAGCAGGTTTAAATCTGGCTATGAATATAAATCTTGGAATAATTGGAGCCCTTATATTCTTTGCCTTATTAACATATACCCTTGTTAAGTTCTCTGTTTTGAAAAAAGATAAGGTATAATCTGAAGGGGATAATAAATTTATCCCCTTAGGCTGTTAACAAACTCCCAATTTCTGCGTTACTGCTAAAATCTCCGGTGCTCACTTGCGGTGGAGCAAGCTCCGCTCCTCAATTTCAGCGTGCCTTGA
>JAKSBP010000243.1 GCA_022361035.1 Clostridia bacterium | reverse complement strand
ACCCAACGGAAACACTACAAAAGGGGTTTTGAGTTAGAGGTGAGAACAATTCTGAACATTGGGTGAAAAAAGCCTAAGAAAAGTGAATAAACATTCATGAGATCAACATGGGAAAAATCCTGTGTTGGTCTTTTTGTTTTGCCCAGAATCAAGAAACAACATGATAAGGGGACGGGGTTGTTGACAACATATGAATTTTGAGATAATATGTTCTAGAGATATAATAAAGTAGGAAAGATGGAAAAAAATATAGAATGTCAGTAACCACGTCCCCTAAATACACAAGCGAAGGAATTTCAACTGTAAGACCAAGTAATCCCAAATAGTTAGGAGGAGTGTTATGAATAAATCATTATGGACGTTTCCAGTTCCATCAAATTGTATATATTCAGGAGTAAAATTTGTTCATGAAAAGACAAGTGTTACTATAGTATATGATTATTATGATGAAGAAAATGATGATAAAGTTTATAATGGAAAAATTAAGTTTAAAAATGTTATTGCACATAGACATACATCAGAGAAATTTACAAAATTTATTAAAGGAACGTATGATAATCTTTGTGAAATTCTAGAATCACAATGGAAACATAGTCTTGAAGAACTTAGTCCCGAATGGACAAACGTTAACCAATTAAAACATTATGCAATATATCTTGAAAGTTATGGACTATATGAGTTTGTTGCTAATGACTATGTAATAAGTGAGATAAAACGAGGTTATAGAGATGAATGATTATGTTGATTTAAGTAAGGAGGTTTCATATGCATTGAGGCATTCACCTTCGGAATATGGTTTAGAATTAGATGAATATGGATGGGTGGATACTTATAAACTTCTTAAAGCGTTAAAGAGAAATGAGAAGTGGGCGTTTCTCGAATTGGATGACTTAGTAAATATGATTGAAAAATCTAATAAAAAGCGTCATGAAATTATTGGTAATAAAATAAGAGCGTTATATGGTCATTCAACATTTAGAATAATTAAAAGGAAAGTTTCAAAGCCACCAGAGTTCTTATATCATGGGACTACTAATAAATTTATTACGTCAATCAAAGAGAAAGGATTGTTATCACAAGAGAGGCAATATGTCCACTTGTCTTTAGATGTAGAAACAGCATACGAAGTGGGTAAAAGAAGAGATAGAAAACCTATTATACTTAAAATAAAGGCTAGATTGGCTTGGGAAAATGGTATTCGCTTTTACTTTGGCAATGATAATATCTGGCTATCAGATGATATTCCAAGTAAATATATAGAGTTTAGTTAAAGAACTGGTTACAATAAACATACTAAACTGTGTACAATTATAAATACTGAAGATGATGGATTTCACAAATATAGTCATTCCATCATCTTTTTTATGCTTAAAATAAAAAAACTTACTACATAATTTACATTCTGTAGTAAATAAATAGGCTTAAAAACAAATGTGATAAAATGGTAGTAATCGGTAATAAAATTGTTTCTGTCATTAATTTTTAGATGCAGTTTTACACCTAAAAGGATGAGTGAAGCTGGAACTTCATAAAGTATGTTAACCCTAGCGGTCATGGTAAGGATAGAGCTATTATTAATAGTGGGATTCCAGGGGTTGTTGATCCGGAGTATGGAAAAGTTTCAGGCTTTATAGATGGTCTAGAGTCATTTCTTGAAGGATTTGACGAAGCAAGTATAAGCATATTTGAGAATACATTAAATGCCATGGAAAATCCAATTAAGACAATAAAGGGTATAGGTAAAGCATTAACAATGAAGACTGGAAAAGCAATATATGCTTCCGTTAAAGATGTAGTAATAAATGATATAATCAATGGAAATACAAATACAAGATCAAAGATTGCAGGAAAAGCTGCACTAGAATTAGGAGTAGCAATTATAGGAGCAAAAGCACTGGATAAGATTTTAAAGGCAGATAAGTTTTCAGATGCTGGGAGATTGTCTAACTATGTTGATGAGATTGGTAGGTATTCTGATGATGTTATTAAGAGGACGGGTAAAGCTGGATATAAATATAATATGGTTAAAAATCCAGGCCCGCTTTCTGAAATACCTGGAAATCCTGCTTCAAATTTTGCAAGTGGCAAATATAATATTACAACTCTTAGGAAGGATACAATTCTTTATAGAGGAGGAAAAGCAGGAGGTGGTAAGAATGCTCTAGGGCAATGGTTTACAGAAGCACCAGCAGACTCCGCTATTCATGTTAGAATAGATAATGCGGTAAAGCCACAATGGATTGATCCCAAAACAGGAGCTTTAACTGGTGTTTCACCAATTCAATCAAACTACGCAGTAAAAATTCCTGCAGGGACAACTATTTATAAAGGGCCAGTTGGATATCAAGGAGGAATTTATTTAGGTGGGCAAGATAAAATACAAATATTTATTGAGAAACCATGGTTAGTTGAAGGTGTTAAACCATTATCAGAAATACCATTTCCATAAAAAGGAGAGCAATAAATATGAATGAGAAACAAAAGGAAAATGCTAAGAAAACATTAGATTTATTAACTAAGTTAGCTAGTATTTTAAATAAAGAAGATACAAGAGAAATTGATTATGTAATGAGAGAAATCACATATGCAATAAAAATTTTAGATGAAAGTATTAATGTTAAAGAGTTGAATTTAAATGAAACAATTAGTGAGGTTAGAGAAATATACAAGAAACTTTTTCCCAGTCATGGTGGTTTAACAGATTTTTTCATATGGAGAAAAAACTTTGAAGAAAGGAAAAAAGCAAATAAAGAATTTAATAAAATTAAAAATGAAATATGGAAAGAATTAAATTTAGGTTAATTTATTTACCACATAATTTAAGTAAAGAGTGTTAATAAAAGTATGATTATTGAGGTGATGAAGTAAGTAATTAACTATGATAAAATGGTAGTGATAGGATAACAACTGTTGCTATCATTTTTTTTAAACCAAAGGGACGGAGTTGATGACAACATGTATATAAATTTTAAGATAATATGGTTTAGAGATATAATAAAGTAAGAAAAAAGATAAGGAATTTAGTATAGAATATCAGTATCACCACCTTAAATAATCTATGCATATGTATCAAATAACCTCCTAAAATACGTTGACCCTAGTGGTCATGGTAAGGATGGAGCTATTATTAATAATGGGATTTCAGGGGTTGTTGATCCAGAAGAAATGGTTGTTAATGGTCTAGATAATCTTAGCAGTGAATATACAGTATTATATGATCCCGCTTATGAAGAGGAAATAGAAAACAGGTTAAGGGAAGAGTACTTAGAAAGCTCCCTGTTAGGCAAGGGTGGAGTAATAATCAAATCCCTAGGACATGCAGCAGCCAAGAGATATAGATAGGCAAAAGCTAGATACCAAGTAGGAATGTATGAAGCGGTAGGAATTAACCATAAAGCATCTGAAGAGGCGCTAACTATTCCAATGTTCAGTGTTGCTACAAAAGTAGTATTAGGCTCTTTAGCAAAGGGATATCAATGGACGAAATCATTGAAAGCAAGGTCTAAAAAAATTAGTACTTTTGCTAAGGGGACGGGTAATCTTAAATATGATGATAGAGTATTAAGAAGAATGGCAGAGGATAAAGGAACTCATCACAATTTCCCTAAAGTATTTGATGAAACAATAGTGTCTGAAAAGCCTTATGTAACAAGAGCAAATGGTAGAGTAGAACATCTAATGCAAGGAACTATAAATAAGCAAGAAGGAATATATCATATTACTTTAGAAGGAGATATTATTAAACATAGATCTTTTATTCCTAAAAGTGATTGGGTAAGATATTCTAAAAGATGGGAGTTAACTACATAGGATAAAATTGCCCCATAGAAAGGAGTTCTTATGGATAAAATAAAATATCAATTAAATGGTGAAATATATGATGAAAAAATAAAAATACAATATGGAAATCTTATTATATATGATAATTATGTTGATGATTTGGTTACATCAACTTCAGGAGAACTTGAATTGAATCTAAGCTTTGGAAACTCAATAACTGTTAGCCCAGTGATTGCAAAACTCATAGAATCACAAGTTTGTTTAGTACCTAAGTGTCCTAAATGTTTTGATAATAAGTATGGGTATACTCCAATCATTATGTCACAAGAACAATTTAAAGAACTATGGACTGCAATGAAATATGATCCTT
>JAKSBP010000046.1 GCA_022361035.1 Clostridia bacterium | reverse complement strand
GTTAAATACTTAATTATTTAACCTAAGCAGGAAGGCGAGGATATAAATAGGGTTTACTTTCTTCACCAATATATATTATATCATTTTTTTTTTTTTTTTAATATTTATTTTAGGTCTTACATGTAGATATGTGAGTTACAAACTTAATAAACGAAAGCAGCCACTGAGGTTTCCTATGGTGGGATTTCAGAATAGACATAATACTCCTTTTAAAATGTAAAATATTAATTTTTTATATATATTTTAACTTCATTGAATCCATTTATTACTATGCTAATTCTCTTCTTAACTGGTCATATTAATAATATAAATGTATATGCTGAGAATCAAATGTTGTGGTGTTAATAGGTAAAACTATTAATACTTCTTAAATAGAACTTATCTTATTTTTATATATTTTGTCAAAGCTAAATTCTAGGAGATGATATTGTGAAAAAAAATGTAGGAGATTTAGATTCTTTTTTAAGAATAACAGCAGGATTATCAATGTTAGGAATTGGTATAAAGAAAGACTCAAGTTCCCTCATTCTTGTTGGTGCCATGAAAGTAGCACAAGGGATAACAAGATTTTGTCCTTTTTTATATATGATGGGAATCTCAACTAAAGAAAATAATGTGCTACAAATTGTGAAGTAAACTTTTTTGAAGAAATAATCTATAATAAATTAAAGCCTTGATTTAAAAATTAAACTTAAATCAAGGCTTCTATTATCTCTCTTCTCTAAAATACGGTGTTCCTAAACCCTTTGGGGGCATATTATCCTTGCTCTTCTTAGTAGATACAACTATCAGAACTAGAATTGTAACTATATAAGGTAGCATATCAATTAAATACTGGGAAATTTTCATATCAAATTTTTGAAGTCTAAAGCCTATAATGTCAAGACCCCCAAATAAATATGAACCTATTAGGGCTTTATATGGACTCCAGGTAGCAAATATAACTAGAGCAACTGCAATCCAACCCCTACCGGCAGTGACATTTTCCTGCCATGCGGGGACATAGACTAGAGAGAGATATGCTCCACCTAAGCCACACAATGCTCCACCCATTAATATATGAACATATTTATAAAGGCCAACATTTATTCCGCTCGCATCGGCAGCCCATGGATTTTCCCCAACCATTCTAAGATTTAATCCCTTTCTCGTGTGATATAGGTAAATACCTAGGGTAATAGCAGTAACATAGCCTAAATACACAAATACATCGTGATGAAATAATACCTCTCCTATGAAGGGAATATTACCTATTCCAGGAATTATAAGGGGCTTAAAAAACTCCCTTATAGTATCTGAAGCAATTTCACCTACCAAAGTCTTTCCAGCAAAGCTTGAAAAACCAGTTCCCAGTATAGTTAATGATAGTCCGGTAACAACTTGATTTGCCTTTAATGTAACAGTTAAAAAAGCAAAGATAAGGGCGGCAAGAGCTCCGGCAGCGGCAGCTCCAAATAAGGATATTATTGGATTTCCAGTTAATAGTCCAACCTTAAATCCTACTACTGCACCTACAAGCATCATCCCCTCAACACCAAGGTTTAGATTTCCTGATTTTTCTGTCATAATTTCACCTAGGGTTGCAAATAAAAGGGGTGTACCCGACTGAATTGCTGCATTTAATAGGGATACTATATCCAAGCTTCTACACCCCCTTCCTTATTTCCCTGGAAAAGTTTAATCTATTTTTATCAAGGACTAATTTATAATTCACAAAAAACTCACTACCTAATACAAACATCAAAATCATCCCTTGAAGTATTTGGGCTGCGGATTGAGGTATTTGAAATGCTGTTTGAATATAGGAACCTCCCTGAACTAAGATTGCAAAGAGGAAGGACACTAAAAGTATTAAAGGAGCACTAAGGCTAGATAACCATGTTACAATAATTGCTGTATAGCCTATTCCTCCCGACAGCTCCACTGATAGGGTATTATTAACGGCGGAAGCTTGTATCATTCCCGCAAGTCCACAAAGACCTCCACTCATGGCCATTGCAGTTACGATAACTTTTTTTACATTCATACCCCCATATCGTCCCGTATTTTCACTTTCCCCGATAACACTTATCTCATAGCCCTTCTTTGTATGGTGCATAAATACATAGATGAGAACTACTAAAATTATTGCAATAAGCCACCCAACATGGATACCAAATAGCCTTGGAAGCGTAGCATTATCTGAAAAATTAGGTATTTTAGGGAAACCTAATGCATTGGGATCCTTCCAAGGGCCAAACTGAAGATATGTTATCCACTTTATGGCTATATAATTCATCATCAAAGTAAACAGAGTTTCATTTGTTCCAAATTTTGCTTTAAATAGGGCAGGGATTAATGCCCATACTCCACCACCCACTATTCCAGCAATAATCATTAAAGTCAAAAGTAGTGGTCTTGACATTTCTGGATACCTTAAAGCCATAAAGCTTGCCAAAAATGCTCCCATGCATATCTGCCCTTCTCCACCAATATTCCAAAACTTCATTTTAAAAGCAACTAATATTCCTAGGGATGTTATAACTAAGGGTATAGTTTTAATTATGGTTTCCTTGAATCTGTATATAGAGCCAAATGAGCCATCTAGCATTGAAATATAAACCTTAACAGGATTATGGCCTAAAAAAAGTATGAATAGGGTTGATGAAAGTAATGCCAAAAAAATCGCAATAAATCTAATCCATATGGCATCGCTTTTACTCGTTTTTGCTCTTTTAAGTACTCTAACCAAAATTATCATTCCTTTTAGATAAAATTTCCCCTGCCATCATAAAACCTAGCTCTTCTTTGGTAACATTTTCAGCTTGGACTATACCTGTTATTTTTCCATCACATAGGACGAGAATTCTATCACAAAGCTCCATAAGCACATCAAGGTCTTCACCAATAAATAAAATTCCAACGCCCTTTTTCTTTTGTTCATTTAAAAGATCATAAACCGTGTATGCCGCACCAATATCAAGACCTCTAGCAGGGTATGCCGTAATTATTAGATTTGGATTAGTTTCTATCTCTCTTCCTAAAAGAACCTTTTGAATATTTCCTCCTGAAAGCTTTCTAACTGGATGTCTTATATCTGGTGTTGCAATGTTTAGCTTCTCCACAATTTTATTAGCTTTGTCTCTAGAAGGTTTTCTGCTCAAAAGAATTCCCCTTTGATTTTGATATTCCTTTAAAAGAATATTGTCCACTATATCCATTGAAGCAATCAGACCCATTCCCAATCTATCCTCGGGAACAAAGCTCATGCTAATTCCCATTTTAATAATTTCTCTAGGATTTTTTCCTATAATATTGTTATCCTTATAAGCTATTTCGCCCTCTAAAACAGGATATAATCCAGCAATAACTTCGCAAAGCTCTCTTTGACCACTTCCAGCTACACCAGCTACTCCCAGTATCTCTCCAGATTGAATATTAAAGGATAGATTATCGAGGGCTAGGGTATTATCTTCACCCATAGCATAAAGGTTTTTTACATTAAGTATTGGTTTCTTATCTTCCGTCTCCACCCT
>JAKSBP010000219.1 GCA_022361035.1 Clostridia bacterium | reverse complement strand
TCGGTTCCTAATAGTAGATTTTTAAAATAAGTAGATGTGGAACAAGTATTTAAGCTCATATATAGTCTTATCTGAAGCTTTTTTATTGTCTAGGTGTTTAGACACTTTTTAGTAGTAGGATGTAGGGTTAAAAGAAAGTAAATTGAGTCCAGATATAATAAATAAAAGCTACTAATTTCTAGGGAATAGGCACCTCTAATACTTACTATGCAGTTCTACCAAGTTTAAATTATAAAATTTTATAAAATAGTTTTTAGTTAACCATTGACAAAACCTGATAAAAAGTATAACCTATTAATTATTAAAGTAGTCACTTGCATTTTAAGGGGAGGTGATGAAGGTGGAATCTAAATTGCCTACTAAGGATAGAATACTGTCGGCTGCTATTGACTTATTTTCTCAATATGGTTATAGAGCAGTTACAACGAAACAAATTGCTGAAGTTGCTTTAGTCAATGAGGTTACACTATTTAGACACTTTGGAACCAAGAGAAATCTTTTGGAAGAGACAATTAATAAATTTGTCTTTAAGACTGCGATAAAAAAAATTTTTCAAGAAGGAATAGTTTGGGATTTAGATAGAGATTTACTCTTTATAAGTAAGTCCTATAATGAAATTATGAACCAAAATAGAAAGATTTTTTTAATAATAATGAAGGAATTTAATTTATTAGAGGAGGAAGTGAAGAATCCCTTTATAAAATTTCCTAAAAAATTAGCGGAGCTTTTAACTGAATATTTTGCTGAGATGCAAAGGAGGGGAAAGGTGAGAAAGGGTAATCCAGAGGAACAGGCCTTATCCCTATTACTTGTAAATTTCAGTGGATTTATGGTGAAGCTGCTTTCAAAGAATGATTTAATACAAGGTTCCTTTGAAAACTATATATCCTATACTATTAAGTTACTTATTAGGGGATTAGCCCCTTAATATATTTTTTAAGAAATATGCAAGTAATTACTTGCATGCACTAATATTTATTAAAGGAGAGGTAATGATATGGATAATAAGTTTATCAATATGAAAATAGCTGTTATATTTGTATCTCTTGTTTTAATTTCAATAATAGGATATATGTATTATTCAAAGGTAAATCAGACAATAGTTGAAGATAGTGTAAAGCCCATTCCAGTAGGGGTATTAGAACTCAAAGAGGTAAGATATCCAATTAGCCTTGATTATATAGGAACTATTGAAACTGAGGAGATTAAAAATATTTCCTTTAAAGTTCCTGGGAAAATAGAAAAGATCCATGTTAGCGAAGGAGATTTTGTTTCTAAGGGAGGGGCTATAGCCAAATTAGATGTAAAGGAATTGAGTTTTAATTTAGATGGGGCAAGGGCTCAAATGAAAATGGCCTATGCAAATTTAAATAAGGCTAAGGAAGATAATCAATTTCTATCAGATAATTATGATAAGATAAGTAAATTATATGGAGAGGGAAGCGTGTCAAAGCAGCAATTTAAGGAAGCAGAGCTTAAGTTGAATCTTAGCAGGTCATCCCTTGAGGCTGTGGGTGCTCAGTATGAACAATTTAAAGCAAATTATGAAGCCATAAAAAGCACTATAAATGATGCAAGAATAGTGGCAGATGAACAGGGATATGTTGTTGATGTAATCGGTAAGGAAGGTGAAAACATTGGGGCAGGAATTCCTGTAGTTTTACTGAGGTCTGAAAAACAAATTATTCATGTAGGACTTTCACAAAGAGATGTTAAAAAAGTATCATTGGGGCAGTCTGCCAAAGTTGTTTTAGATGATTTCCAAGGAGAAGGAAAAATTTCACATATTCATTATATTCCCGACCCTCGAAGTAGAACATATAAAGTTCAGATTCAAATGACAAAGGAGTTTGCTTCTGAGGAATTTCTAATAGGTTCTATAGCCAAGGTTTCTATTAAGATAGATGATAAATCAGGTATTTGGATACCCATAAGAACTCTTATGAGTGATGGGGAAGACTATGTTTACATAGTTGAAAGAAATAGAATTGTCCGTAGAAATGTCATAACCCATCAGATATATGAAAACAAGGTTTTAGTAGAGGGGCTATTTGAGGGTGAATTACTGGTAACAGAGGGAATTAGAAACGTTAAAGACGGATATTTAGTATCTATAGAAGAGTAGGGGGTGGAAAATATGAAGACAATTATTGGCGGTGCTATACGTGGTCGCAAGGTAACTCTATTTTTTGCCTTTATACTTGCAATAATGGGGTTAGTGTCCTATCATATTATACCTAAACAAGAGAATCCAGATGTATCGGCACCAGGTGCTATGATTACTACAGTATATCCAGGGGCATTGCCTGAAGAAGTAGCTGAATTAGTATCCAAAAAGATAGAGGATAATATCATGGATATTGAAGGTTTCGACCATATGGAAACTATTTCTAAGAAAGGTGTTTCAAATATTCTAGTTTTTTTAGATATAGATGCAAATGTTGATAAGGCTTGGATTGAACTAAAGGACAAGATTGACGAGATTAAACAGGAGCTTCCCGAGGGAGTCTTTGAGCCTCTAATCAATACAAATATAGTTGAAACAGCAGGTATAATAATTAGTTTATCTGGGGACAAGTACAGTTATGAACAGCTTGAAGCCTATGGCAACTATTTTAAAAAGGAGCTTAGGAGAATAGAAGGAATCTCAAAATTTGAAGTTCTTGGGGAAGTAGAAAAGGAGGTTAAGGTAGAGGTCAATATTGATAAGCTAAATCAATATGCCCTTTCACTAGAGGACATTGTTAATATTTTACGAAGACAAAATATTGAAATACCATCGGGTTCTATCCAGTTTGAAGATGGAAAGATAGATGTTATAACTCAGGGAAACTTTCAATCTTTACAGGAGATTGAAAATACAATTATAGGAGGTTCCATTGAGAATAGCTCTATAATAAGACTTAAGGATATTGCCAATGTTTATATGGATTTGGAAGATGGGTCAGAGAAATTTAGACAGAACGGAAAAAATGCAGTCCTTATTACGGGATATTTTAAAGAAGATGAAAATATTGTTTCCATAGGAAAAGAAGTAAGAGAAAGGCTAGAGAAAATCAAAAAACAGTTTTCTGATGACCTTAGTATTTACGAAGTATCATTTCAGCCCGAGGATGTTGATAAATCAGTAACTGGCTTTATAATGAACTTATTACAAGGAATAGCATTTGTTATTATCGTTGTACTTATGGTGGTTGGATTTAGAAATGCAATAGTAGTTTCAACGGCTATCCCCTTATCCATGCTTCTTACTTTTAATATGATGAATTTGCTAGGTATAAAAATTCACTTTATGTCTACAGCAGGCTTAATAATAGCCCTTGGGATGTTGGTTGATAATGCCATAGTAGTTAGTGATGCAATTCAAGTCAATCTTGATGAAGGTATGGATAAATTTAAAGCTGTAATTCAGGGCACTAGTAGGTCTTCCATTCCCATGCTTACGTCTACCTTGACGACTGTAGCTGCATTTATGCCTCTATTATTATTACCTGGAGCTCCCGGTAAATTTGTTGGGGATATACCTAAAATAGTTATTTTAACATTGGCAAATTCATATTTAATTGCTATGTTAGTAACTCCAGTAATTGCATATTTAGTATTTAAACCTAGGATACAAAAAGATACTATTAAAAAAGGATTTGTTAAAAGATTTTTTGAGAAGCTATTAGATGTTTCTTTAAAAAATAAAAAAAAGGTAATTCTATTAGTCTTTATTTTATTTATTTTAACAACAAGGTTGATATCAGTAATTGGTCTTCGTTTTATGCCCTTCGCCGATAAAAATATTCTATATTTAGATATAACTTCTGAGATTGCTGGAGATATGGATGTAACAGAGGAATTAATTATGGAGATAGAGGATATTTTAAAGGAGAATCCTGAAGTGATATCATATACCTCGTCTGTTGGTGCGGGAATTCCTAAATTCTATATATCTATGCTGCCATCCATGCCATCAAAGGACTTTGGACAAATAATGCTTAGATTCGACCTTGAAAAGTCGGAAAGGTTCAAGGAAAAGGAAGAATTAACTACTTATTTGCAGGAAGAAATTAATAGTCGAATTAGAGGTGGAAGAGCTATAGTAAAGATGCTTGAATACGGAAAACCTATTGGTTATCCAGTAAGGATAAGAGTTATAGGTGAGGATTATAACAGTATTTATAAAGACGTCCAATTGATTCAAGGGGAGCTTGAAAAGATTTCAGGAACCATAAACGTAGATAATGACGCCTCTAAAAGAACCTTCATATATTCTATAGAGGTCGATGATGATCTATTGAGAAAATATGAACTATCAAAATATGATGTTCAAAGACAGGTGAATATAGCACTAAAGGGTGCTGGTGCCTCTACCTATAGAAAGGCAGGAAACGAATATGATATTGTAGTTCAAAGTGATATTGATACATTAAGCCAACTAAACAATTTAAAAATTAAATCCTCTATATTTGGAAATAAAGTATTGTTAAAGCAATTTGCAGACGTTAAGTTAGAAGCTCAAATTGATACCCTAAGAAACTACGATGGTGATTTAAATATTATGATTACAAGTGATGTAAAGCATGGGTATAGTGGAGTAGAAATCCAAAATATACTGGAGGAAAGGATTTCAAAGATAAACTTATCTAATGAATTCGTTTTTGATGGTGAAAGAGAAGAAATAGATAGGAACTTTGGAAGTATCAGAATACTATTTGTATTCATAATCCTGTTAATATATTCAATTTTATTGATTCAATTTAACTCCTTTATCAATCCTCTTATTATCTTACTAACCATTCCATTATCAATTATAGGAGTTTTTAATGGTTTATTTATTGGAAAGAAACCATTAAGCTTTATGGTTATGTTGGGAATAGTAAGCCTTGCTGGTATTGTCGTCAATAATGCTATTTTGCTAATAGAATATATTAATGATGCCAGAAGTCAGGGGCTTTCAATAGAATTAGCCTGCAAAGATGCTGTAAGCAAAAGATTTAGACCAATTGTTTCAACAACTATGACTACTATTATAGGTCTTATACCCCTTTATTTATCAGGAAATCCATTGTTTGAAGGTATGTCTATAGCATTAATGAGCGGCCTTTTAGTTTCAACGGTATTGACCATGATAATAATACCAACAATTTATACATTGGTTACTAGGGATAAGTCAATGGACGAAGAAGTTATAAAGTAATTGAGATTTTAATTGTGTACCTATTCATAAAAAGCTCTTTATATGCAGCAGTAAGTTTTTTGAATTAGTTCCTAGTAAGAGATTTTTAAAATAAGTAGATGTGGAACAAGTATTTAAGCTTCAGATATAGTCTTATCTGAAGCTTATTTTATATAAGACATGCTTACAAAGCCTATGATTTTTGTCTATTTTGGGGTGGAGAAAATCACCGACATATTCCATTCCTATTTTCTCCATGACCTTCATAGATTTTTTATTTACAACAGCTGTAAAAG
>JAKSBP010000082.1 GCA_022361035.1 Clostridia bacterium | reverse complement strand
GTATGGATTTTTGCTATGGGGATTTGCTGGAATTATGTCTGTAACAATAGCACCACTAGAGAATATGTTATTTGCTCCAATTTCAAGTTGGCTAACAAGCATTATGCCAGAATACTTTGATTGGAACAATATAGATTATTTAAAACAATATTCAAAGAATATTTTGATATTGACATCTGTTGTATATTTTATTTTGAATGTTTTTATTGGTCCTATCGTTGAAGAGATATTTTTTAGAGGTTACCTAACATCAAAAATAAGCAGGTATGGCAAATATGCGCCTATCATCATAACAGTATTATTTTCTATATATCATTTTTGGCTGCCATTCAATAATCTGTTTAGAATTGTGATCTTTTTTCCAGCAGCTTATTTGGCTTGGAAGAAGAAAAACATATATATTGCAATAGTATTTCATTGTCTATGCAATTTGATTTCAGCCATTAGCTTTATTGTCGCTGTATATACTATTTGATAAGTAATATGAAATTATCTTATAGCTATTGGTAACTTCCGTATGCAACATTACATAACAATATATTTCAGTTTGCTCAGTTGCGGTATAATGATGGCATCGACTTCGTGAGTATTTCTGAATATATCCACACTACCGTACATCTCTTCATGCAAGCACCGCCTACGAAGAAGGGTTCTGACCTGTCCAGAAGTTGTCTAAACACTGTCCTTGAAGTGACTCTAAAGACATGGTATACTTTAAACTGTAAAAAAATAAATATTGGAAGAGAGTCCTTTCCATTAGAGAAGAACTCTCTAATAAGCTCCTTTGATAGGAGTTTTTTAATACCCAGAGGGAGGAAGAAACGTGGGACTTATTAAAGTCAACGTAAAATCACTAAAACAAGTAGATTTATATTAATAAGAAAGTTAAAAAAAGCGTAGAATAGAAAAACTTAACAACGAATTTAGCCTAGTGCTTACATTATAAGCCGATATCGGTTTCTTTTCTTTTGGCTCATTTCCCATAACATTAACATATAGGTCATATATATATCCCATAGATTAAGTAGTAGACCATTAGGATGGTCAAAGATAGGTGCAGATAAAATGGCACGATTGAGAGGTTATAAAGCAAATGAATCCTAATCATAAAGATATTAATGCTCAGAGCAAAATTGAAGATGACATATCATTTCAGTAATATTTTGTCCTAACTTGACATAACACCATCATACAAAAATTGTAATTGTCTTAACTGAACAAGATCAGACATCGCATTTTACGATATTATAGTGGGATGTCTTATCTTTAAAGTGATTATAATAAAAATATATGGTTGAGGGACTATTTGCAACTTTTCAACCCTGACCCCTTTCTTCTACAAGTCACCTAATATTGACCAAGATTTAACTTCTTCTCCAGTGGGGAAGAAGTTAGAAACCAGTATGAGTAAAGTAGGTCAAGAATATAATCTTTCAAAAAGCTCAGTAGCCAGATATCTACGTATCTCAAAATTACCAAAGGAATTCAAAGAACTTGTAGACACTGGTCAAATTGCTAGTTGGACAGCAAAACCTGCGAGTGCAACAGCTGGCAAAGTTTTTGATATGATACCTGGTATGAGAATTGCGAGTACTACTAAATATAAGAGAGCTGGTTTTGCGGAATTTAATTGCAATTCTTATATATTCGGTATAACTATTAAGGATAACACTATTGAAGTAGGTGGTTGGTTTTAAACTTTAATTTTGTTATATTTGGAGACTAGTTATAAAAAAACTTTATCGGTATCTTTGTTAGAATGATCAAAGGAAGCTTTTGTCAACAAAGAGGCTAGATAGATTAAGTGTATGGAATGAACGTTATAAGCGAAGAGATGAAATCTGAATATGATTTCTTTTCTTCGCAATTTTATAACCTAAATTGTAAAAATACAAAATGAAGTTATAGCCATAGTGAGCTGTATATTTAGGGTGAGGTGTGAGGTCGTCACTCTCTCAAAGGATTTGAGAATAGATAAGAACCCTGAAAATCCATTCTCGTCATTAGAGAATCAGGGCGAAAGCATTTAAAAAATTAATATAAAATAAAAAAGGAATATTGAGAAGAATGTCGAATAAGTAACAGGGAAGTGATTCCATGTCTAGAAAAACAAATAAAAAATGTTTTTTGTTATACTATTTATATAGAAAAAATCTATAGTCTGAATACATTATAGAACAGAAATCTAAAAGAAAGGAAAGTATGATATTTGCCGTCTCTCTATATCGTACAAGAATAAAATGGGTATAAAAATTACAACAATACACTTGTTAATAGTATTATTGTTAATAATTTTATTACTAATTATAATAAATGTCATAATTAGTAATAAAAAAATCATTATTATATCAAATGGAAGTTTTGTTATTGTCATAATGATAATCATAAAACTTATAGTATTTCCAAGTGTAAGCAATTTTGAAAAAAACTTTAATCCTATTTCAATAGAAAATCTATCAGAATCTTATGTTTTAATCAATCAGGTAGTAGATGAACAAAATGAGGATATTAAATATTTATTAAGTGCCAACACATATGAAAATACAAAATTTAGAGTTTTTGACATAGCTTTTAATGATGGCGCATTTATAAATTTAACATTTGATATTCTTTTTAATGATGAGTATTCTTTTTATGAGAAATCATTTCAAATAACTTCATCTGGTAAATTGTTATCACAGCCACATAGGTCAATAAAGCTAACTGATGGATTGTCAAACAGTTTTATACCACTAAGTAAAATACAAGAGTTTTTTATGGGTATTGATGACAATCAAGGACTTAAGTTATTTGGCATTAAACCAAGCAATAATGTGAATTTAACTTATCGTGGAATTGTTTATTTATCTGACATAAACAACATACAAGATATATATATACTTCATAATAATCAATTAAAGCTTATTTCTAACTATTTATCTAAATTTGATTCAGAAAAAGAATATTACTTTTTTCACGTATTTTCAAAGGATAAATATATATACGTATTAGTTAGTACTTAACGTTTCTTCTAAGTGTGAACACATTAAATCAACATAAAAAGTACCGATATAATTGGTGCTTTTTATGTTGGACATGAGACAGTATGTATTCAATTTTAAGGGTTTGTGTGTTCTTATGATAGAAATCCCATAGGTAGTGCAAAACTTTACATTACCCAGATAGTTCAACTATGAAAAAATTATTAAATTTGATTTTATTTAAGTATAATTAGTATTTATGAGGTTGAAGAAGGGGAAGAACTTGATACTTATTATGATTTGGAAAACAGAGGAACAAAAACTACTATCACTCGTTCAATCTTCAAAAGATATATTCATTGGTTAAATACAATTTTGGTGTTCTATTAAAAGGACATATTATAAAATTGGTATGAATTACGTAGATGATTTAGTCTAGCAAAAGAACTTGCTTCAATAATACTGTGATTATACTTTACTTATTGAAAATATAAGGGATAGACTGAAAGTTTAGAACAAAAAATAAAATAAGAGACTAGGAGAAAAAACATTGAAACTACAATATGGCTATCTTTTTTTCGCTATAAGAGGGAGTTATAAGCAGGAAAAGAAAGTCATGGAAAGGGTTAGAGCCTGTTAGTGCCGGAAAGGGGGGAAGCAGCAACTGTTTGAGCGCTTTATAGATACCCAACTTTAAAATCGAATCTATATTGACACAAAAAATACAGAATCATCGTTTTTTGTGTCAATAGTATTTTAAGGTTTAAAGTTGGTTATCCTTAGCGAGTTTTGCTGCGGCCCGGCACAAGCTTACAGGCTCTTAGTCTTGGAATACCAGTCGCTGGAATGATTTTCTTCAACCAGAATTTATACATCCAGGAGCTATTGTTATATTGACAAATAGAATAAAAGAAACTATAATATACCTAACGATAGGTATATAAATCTTATCGTATCATCTAATCTTTATTGTATGGATAAGTTATTATTTATGCGATGAGGCGACTGATGTGTTAACTATATTTAGAGAAGTAAGGAGCAGAACAATGATTAGTACTAAAGAAAAGATAGTCGATTTGATGTGCCACTTAGTGGCCGAAAAAGGCTATGACAAAACCTC
>JAKSBP010000371.1 GCA_022361035.1 Clostridia bacterium | reverse complement strand
TTCGATAAATTGAATGTAGAAGAGTTAGATAAGGTTTATATAACAGAGAATATAGGATTCTTGCCCGACTATCCAGGAGGCAACATTCTGATAACAGGGAATTTGAATAAACGCTCTGAACTTTTATGGCATATGGTGGAAGCATTATCTATGTCTAGTCTTCCTCGAACCATTAGAAACGATGGAAGCATAAGTGAGCAACACGTATATACTCTCATATTCTGGGATAATTATATACTGATGATTCCTAGAAAAAAAGAAACGCCTTCTTTTACGGGAGCAATGGCAGGTGGATTAGAGTTAAGTGGATATTTTTTAATTACACAACCTATGACAGTAAATAGTACTTTTGAGGGCGTTAACTATCATAAAATGTTAAGTACTATTCAAGAAGTTACTTTTTCTAAACAGGATATAGATTTTCTATATCCTGAACACTCTCATTCATAAGGAGGTTTAATATGCTGAAAGTTGTTGTTTTTTCAGGAGGAAGAGGTTCTAATACCATTGCTCAAGAATTATTAAAGGATCCATCTATTAAATTATCCTTAATCGTAAATGCCTACGACGATGGAAAATCTACTGGTGAAATTAGAAAGTTTTTTAATATGTTAGGACCATCGGATATAAGAAAAAACCAGGAAAATCTTATGTCTACTGATTTTCCTCACTATGACACATGGGCCAAGATTTTCGAGTTTCGTTTTCCTAAGGATATTAAGCATGAGTATTGCATAAAAACCATTAAGGATTTTATAGAGGGGAAGACCAATGCCATTGAGAATATTGAGATTGAAGATACTCAGCTTAAAAGACTTATAAAGAAATTACTAAGACAATTTGTAACTTCCTTAGAGATTTATGAAAAACAACTGGGTAAAAAGTTTAATTTTAGTGACTGCTCTCTATCTAATTGCCTCTATTCAGGAGCCTATGAAATTTTAGATAAAAATTTTAATAAGACCATAGAGTTATTTAACATCTTGCTTCATACTAGAGGCGAGGTCATTCCTACTAACTTAGAAAATAAAAAATTAATTGCTATAAGGGAGAATGGGGATATCTGTTACAATGAAGCCCAGATTGTGGAGTTACGCTCTAATGACCGTATTGAGGATATCTTTTTGATAGATGACTATCTGAACGAGGAGCTTATTGAAAGTAATTTTACTACTATGGAACAAAAGAAGGATTACTTACATCGCATTGAAAGCTATGTACAAGGTACACCAGAAGTTATTAAGGCTCTTGAAAATGCAGATATTATCCTATATGCTCCTGGAACCCAGCATTCGTCACTCTATCCTAGTTATACCACATTGAAGATTCCAGAAGCCATCTATCGCAATAAAAAAGCTTTGAAAATCTTTGTATGCAATATTGGTGAAGATTACGAAACACCAGGTTTTACTGCCAGTGAATTTATTACCAGTGCTTATAAGTATCTAAATAAAAATACTAAAGGAAAAGTAGCTCTTAAAGAACTTATCGATGTGGCTTTGGTTAATACATCTCGTTCTAAAGTGAAAGAGGATTTTCATTACGTAGATAATGACAATGAGCGTCTTGATAAATTGCCCATTGACATTGTATATGGAGATTATGAATCTCATGAAGACTTAGGTAAACACGATGCTATAACAACAGTTAGAGCCGTAAAAGATATCTATTATAAAAAATTCTTTAAGGGATTTTTCAGTGAATCTATAAACTTTCATAAAGAATATGTCATCTTCGATTTTGATGGAACAATAGCCGATACAAATACATTACATGCCGCTGCATTTCATGAAGTGTTTGAATCTATCCATATTCATGATTTTAAGTATGAAGATTACATGGGGAGAAAAACCGTTGAGGTGTTTAAGGATTTTTTAAAATCCCGAGATTTGCCTTATACCAGTAAAGAAATAGAGAGTCTTACGGCATTAAAGCAAAGCACCGTTAGAAAGCTCATGTTAAGTCAGTTGAAAGCCTATGATGGTGCCATAGAGGTCATTCGTTATCTTAAGGCAATAGGGACAACTCTTATCATCACAACTTCATCTTCTAGAAAGGGTGTTCATCTAGCTCTTCGCCAACTGGGATTACTGGATAGCTTTGATTACATTATTACCGGTGATGATGTAGAAGAAGCTAAGCCTTCTCCTGAGATATATTTTAAAACACTTCAACTTGCCCATATACAACCGGAGGAAGCTATTGTTATTGAGGATTCCATTCATGGAGCTAAAGCAGCACAAGAAGCCAATCTCCAAGTGGTTATTGTGAATAACGACCAACTATCGGATCAATTCTATTGTACAAGTTTTCAAGAGATATTAATGGATCTGAAGGCTGGTGATGGTGGATTGAGAGAAATGGAAATATTACTCTCCAGTTAAGCAATATAAAGCAAAGGATACATCTAGATATAGGTTAAGATAGGATACAATATTATTTAGGAGGGATTATGTTGAAGGAAATAATGGTAGTAACAGGTGGAGCAGGATTTATTGGAAGTCACCTTAGTGAAAAACTATTGAGCTTAGGCTATACCGTTAGAATCATTGATAATATGAGTCAAGGAAAAAAAGAGTATATACCCGATGGGGCTGAATTTTATCAAGGAGATATATTGGATAAAGAGTTGTTACGAAAGGTTTTTAGTGGAGCTAAAGGAGTCTTTCATGTGGCAGCTATGAGTAAAGTAGCTCCCTCCATTGATAAGATTGAATACTGTACTGAGCAGAACGTGATGGGTACATTGAATGTGCTCATTGTGGCAAAGGAATGTGAGGTTGAGAAGGTTATCTATAGTTCTTCTTCCAGTTATTACGGCAATCACAAAGCACCTCAAAGAGAAGATATGCTGCCTAACCCTTTGAATCCCTATGCACTTTCCAAATATGTAGGAGAACAGTACTGCGAATTATATACAATACTATATGGCTTACCTACGCTGAGTTTAAGATATTTTAATGTATATGGAAATCGACAGCCATCGGAAGGGGCTTATGCCCTTGTTCTTGGTATTTTCCTTAAAAATCTACAAGAAGGAAAAACACTGACGATACATGGAAATGGTTCCCAAAGGCGAGATTTTGTTCATGTGAGCGATGTGGTGGATGCCAACATTGCAGCATTTAACAGCGATGCACAAGGTATGGTTTTAAATGTGGGCAGTGGTAAGAATATTTCCGTTCAAGAGTTAGCAGACCTTATCTCCTCAGATCAAACTTACGAACCAAGACGTCTAGGGGATGCGGAAATAACATTAGCCGATATTCATAAGGCAAGAGAAGTAATCGGTTGGGAAGCTAGGGTAAGCATAGAAGATGGGATTCAAAGCATGATTGATGATGTTGTTAAATCGAGTAGTCAAGAATAGAAATTGAGAAAGGAGGTATATGATGGCTAAAATAGAGATTGTTGTGGTGGGTACTCATGGTGAAGTGCGTCCTCAATTAGCTCTAGGACTAGCTCTTAGAGATGCAGGACATGAGGTCATTATGTGTGCGCCACCTAATGAAGAAGCATGGATTACAAGTTATGGATTAAAGTTTCATTCTGCTGGCTGTGACATGCACAGTGTGATTAAGAATCTAAATAAATATATGGGTCGCCCTGTTCAGATGTTAAAGGCTGTAAAAGAAACTTTACAAAGTATTATTCATGACCAATTTCACCGAGTGAGTGAAGCCAGTAAAGATGTGGATTTAATTATCGGAGGAGGAGAACCTTTTGCAGCTCCTTCAATAGCAACAAAGAACCAGATTCCTTACATATTTGTCAACTTAGTTACTCAATTTCTTCCATCTTCCAATTATCCTCCTACTGTGATACCTTGGCAGAATATGCCGAAATGGATGAATCAGATATGCTGGAAAATGGTTAATTCCCTTATTAATTTATCTATAAAAGGAATAATCAATGAACATCGCAGCCAAATGGGACTTGCTGCTATAAAAGATGTTTATGATTATATGTTTGGGGATATAGAATTGTGCATTAGTGCCATTAATGAGATTCTCGACCCTGCCCCTGAGCATACATTTAACCATGTGCAAACAGGGTTATGGCACGTACCAGAAGTGGTGGACACAGACTTAGAACCAGAGTTAGTGAAATTTTTAGAAGATGGCCCGCCACCTGTTTACATTGGTTTTGGTAGTATGAGTGATTCTAACCCACAAGAAACTATTGGCATCATTGAAGATACTGTTAATGCTCTTGGTGTAAGAGCGATTATATCTAAAGGGTGGGGAAATCTGTGTAAAAATATGGATTCAAAGAATACCTATATGGTTGGTTTTGTGTCTCATTATAAACTCTTTCCTAAAATGGCAGCAGTGGTTCATCATGGTGGACCTGGAACGGTGTATACAGCAGCTTGGTCTGGAGTTCCCCAAGTAATCGTTCCCCATATGCTGGACCATTATTATCAAGGAAATCTTCTATATAAGAAGAATCTTATACCAAAGGCTATTAATCGTTCAAAACTTACTAGTGAAAAGTTAGCCAGTGCTATTCAGCAAGCTATAACAGATAAAGTGATTATTGATAATAATATTCAATTAGGTAAGAAGTTGCGTAAAGTTGATAAAGAGGGGATTGCAAAAGCTGTGTCCTTAATTGAAGAAGTACTATATCGGCATGGTAAAAATAAACAAGAAATAAAACAGTCCATTATATAGCTATAGGAGGAAATTATGAATTATCAAACCCTTCGTGTTCGTTATCAGAATAAGGTAGGCTATATACAATTTTATAGACCTGATGCTAACAATACCATTAATTCTATTTTGGTTGAAGAATTAACTTACGTTTTGAGAAAATGTGAAGAAGCTATGACTGTTGTGGTATTGGAGGGTCTTCCCGAAGTTTTTTGTTTGGGTGCTGATTTTCATGACATGCATCATGATGGGAATAAAACAGCCCATGATCCCGAACCTTTATATAACCTATGGCTACAATTGACACAGGGATCTTATATAACTATTTCCCATGTACGAGGGCGAGCTAATGCAGGTGGTGTTGGATTTGTAGCTGCTAGTGATATCGTTCTAGCTGACCATACAGCCCAATTCAGTTTATCAGAGTTATTATTCGGTCTATATCCAGCCTGTGTGTTACCTTTCCTGATTCGCCGAATAGGTTTTCAGAAAGCTCATTACTTGACATTAATGACTCAGCCTATATTGGCACAGCAGGCACATGAATGGGGATTGGTAGACGCTTATGATGAGAAAAGCGAATCTTTACTTCGCAAACACTTATTAAGGTTACAACGTTTACCTAAAACAGGCATCAATCGATATAAAGCATATATGAGTCAGTTATATAGAAATATACATGATTCAAAGCATAGGGCTATCGCTGCTAATAAAGAGATGTTTTCGGATCAACAAATTCTTAAATGGATTACACGATATGTGGAAGAAGGTAAATTTCCTTGGGATGTATAGGAGATGTGATGCTATAGAGTAGGCCATACTCTATAGATTAATTGGTTATAGATGATAACTCAACTGAAGCTTAAATAAAATGCAGTAAGCCTTTTTATTAATTTTTATGTGCATATTCTATAATACAATAAATGTTCCTAATATAAATTTATGTGTGGTAATATAGTTTTTGAAAAATAATATATTAGAAGGTGATAATATGGTTGATGTTGGAATAGAGGCAATGAATTTTTATGGAGGAACTTGTTGTCTTGATGTAAAAAAACTTGCTACATACCGTGGTTTAGATACTACTCGTTTTGAGAACTTACTTATGAAAGAAAAAACCGTTGCTCTCCCTTATGAAGATCCTATAACTTTTGGTGTGAATGCGGCTAAGCCAATAATAGACACTCTCTCAGAAGAAGAGAGAAACCGAATTGAGTTATTGATTACTTGTACGGAATCAGGAATTGATTTCGGTAAGTCTATAAGTACATATATTCATGATTATCTGAAGCTTAATCGGAATTGTCGTTTATTCGAATTGAAAAATGCTTGTTATTCAGGAACGGCGGGTTTACAAATGGCTGTTAATACTATTCTATCCCAGACTTCTCCGGGTTCTAAGGCTTTAGTTATCGCTACGGACATTGCCCGTTTTATAACGGCGGATGCTGGAGAAGCACTAACGGAAGATTGGTCTTTTGCTGAACCGAGTTCTGGTGCGGGAGCAGTGGCAGTTCTAGTAAGTGAAACCCCCTATGTATTTCAAGTGGATGTGGGTGCTAATGGTTACTATGGCTATGAAGTCATGGATACGTGTCGTCCTATACCCGATAGTGAGGCAGGTAATTCTGATTTGTCTTTATTATCTTATCTGGACTGTTGTGAACAGAGTTTTTTACGATATCAAGAGCGGGTAGAAGGGGTCAGTTACCAAGATACATTTGATTATCTAGCTTATCATACGCCCTTTGGAGGCATGGTAAAGGGAGCTCATAGGAGTATGATGAAGAAGTTAGTTAAAGCCAAACCGGAAGATATAGAACAAGATTTTGTTTTGCGTGTCATGCCAGGCCTTACATATTGTCAACGTGTAGGAAACATCATGGGTGCTACCATGCTATTATCCTTGTTAAGTACTATTGATAATGGTTCTTATGATGTGTCCAAACGAATAGGTTGTTTTTCTTACGGTTCCGGTTGTTGTTCTGAATTCTTCAGTGGGGTGGTATCAGCCACAGGTCAAAATCTTTTACGAGAATATAACATCCAGAGTCAATTAGATGGGCGGTATTCATTGTCCATAGATGAGTATAATACCCTATTAGAGAAGAGTAGTATGGTACGTTTTGGAACGCGAAACGTAACTTTGGATTTAGATTTAATTCCAGGTGCTCTTCAGTCGTGGAAAGGAAAAAAACGTCTGTATCTTGATAAAATCAAAGAATTTCACCGTGAATATAAATGGCTATAGAGATGAAGTACCTACTTCTATGAAAACCTATCTCTTAGGTGAGTTTCATAGAAGTAGGAAGTAATAGATGAAAATAGTTAAGAGAGAAGGAGTGTAGCCTATGAGGAAATCAACGGTTTTTATGTTCTCGGGTCAGGGGTCACAATATTATCAAATGGGAGTAAATCTATTTCAGAATAATTCCTTATTTAAAAATGAGATGCTTAGGTTAGATAAAATAGCAAAGGATATTAACGGTCGTTCCATTCTAGATGAATTATATAAGAAAGACAACAATAGGGCTAAGTTATTTGATGACATAACCTATACTCATCCTGCAATCGTTATGTTGGAGTACGCTATGGCTCATACGCTAATGGGTTACAATGTAGAGCCAGACTATTTGTTAGGAGCAAGTTTAGGTGAGTTTGTTTCATTGGCAGTAGCAGGTGTAGTGGAAGTAGAGACTATGATGGAAATGGTAATTACCCAGGCAGAATGTATCGCATCGCAATGTGAGCTAGGGAACATGGTGGCCATCATAGGAGATAAAAATCTATATGAAAACCAGCCTATACTATATGAACATTCAGAGCTTGTATCTATCAACTTTGACTCTCATTTTGTTGTGTCTATTACCCGGGACAGACTAGATAGAGTTGTTGAATGGTTAAGAAGGGAAGATATCATTTATCAGGTTCTACCAGTTAATTATGCCTTCCATTCTCCCCACATTAATTATGCCAAATACAGTTATAAGACTTATTTAGAAACTAAAACATATGATAATCCAGCAATACCTTGTATATCATGTGCTACAGGTAAAAATCTGAATATGGTCAATCACGATTATTTATGGGATGTCATCAGAAGTCCCATAAGATTTACAGATGCATTAAATTTTTTAGAGGATAAAGGGGAATATGTATACTTAGATCTAGGTCCATCAGGAACCCTTACTAATTTTGCAAAGTATAATCTGAATAAAGTATCAGGCTCTGAGTGCTATCCCATTCTAACACCTTTTGAAACAGGTACTGATAACCTCAGTAAAGTATTAAAAAGATTTAAATAAAATAACCTTCTTGGAATTAGAGACATGTATTGATATAAGCTTGTAAAGATAAACTTACTCAAGTAGCCACAGAAAATCCTTTTGGCTCATGCTATAAATCTGTTTTTAAGTAGATAATAGAAGGTAAAACAGATTTATAAAAATCGCTCAAAAGGAAACCTCAGAGTCTACTTTCGTTTAGTAATTTTTAATGGCCTATATCTATAGAAAAAATATACTAGATAATTAGTAAAATTTTATTTGCTGAGTAATTCTTTGTTTTTCGGACACTATTGTCGTGAACATTACTTAAAATTATAATTCAAGTTGTTTTCTAATTAAGCAATTACTCCAAATTATAGAATAAAATCCTACAATAATTTCATATGGAAACCTAAAGGTGGGGATGTATCAAAATAACGAATTTTTACGTTATTTAAACTTCGTTCTTTTTGAAACATCTCGTCTTTTTTTATACCTATTTTTAAGAAGTCACTTTTATTGTGGCTTCTTTTTTTATATAAAAAAAACTAGGACATATGCTTTAGAGTATATAGATTCATTAATTAGGAAGATTCTATGTAATTGTAAATGGGTTTTTAAAAGGATTTTTCTAGGGTAAAATTTATTTTTTAAATTTTCATTACAGCTATTGATAATTACGAAAGTCTATTATATAATTTAAACATGATTAAAACGTGTTTAAAACATGTTTTAGATTAGGAGGAAAAAATGAAACAAGAGAATATAGATGCAAAAGAACGAATAATGAATACGATGGTTGAGCTATTATTAGAGAGAAAAGATGTAAATAAGATTACTACTAGAGAGGTTGCTAAGTTAGCAAATGTAAATAGTGCATCGATCAACTACTATTATAAATCAAAAGATAATCTGGTGTTCAAAGCCGTAGAAATATGTATAGAAAATATAGCAAAAAAGTTGTTTTTCAAGGATATCCAAGACGAGCATAACGAGAATCA
>JAKSBP010000086.1 GCA_022361035.1 Clostridia bacterium | reverse complement strand
TTCTATTTTAATGATCCAATTACCTTAGAATATCAATTAGATTTCATTAAGAAAAGTTTACTTGGTGGATAATCCTATAAGAAGAATTCTTAGTGTAAGGATTCTTCTTTCTGTATAGTAAAAGTTTATTAATCCTTAAAGTAACATCACTAGATTAAAAATTGGAGGTTAAATTATGGTTCGCCTCTATACGGATAGAGTGAGTATTGGCTATGACGAAGGTCTAGTTATAAGAGATCTTAGTGTAAAAATTCCAAATAGAAAAATTACTACTATTATTGGTTCCAATGGTTGTGGGAAATCTACCCTATTAAAAGCAATTACTCGTATTATTTCCTATCGGTCGGGGTCGATTATTTTAGATGGAAAAAATATATTGAAAGAGGATACTAAAATGCTTGCTAGAAAAATGGCTGTTCTTCCCCAAACCCAAGAATGTAAAGGTGGATTAACAGTTGGTGAGCTAGTGTCCTATGGGCGTTTTCCCTATCAAAAAGGTTTTGGGCGTTTAACTAAAAAAGATTATGAGGCAATTGACTGGGCTCTCGAAGTTACAGGAACAAAAGACTTTAAACTTCGTAATGTTGATGCACTGTCAGGCGGTCAACGTCAGCGGGTCTGGATTGCAATGGCCCTTGCACAAGAAACAGAAATTATCTTTCTAGATGAACCTACAACCTACTTAGATATGGCCCATCAATTGGAAGTTTTAGAACTTTTACAGAGATTAAATGTAGAACAGGGTCGTACGATTGTTATGGTTCTTCATGATTTAAATCAAGCTGCTCGTTTTGCGGACTACATTATCGCTTTAAAAGAGGGAAAAATCGTGAAAACTGGAAATTGTGAAGAGGTTATTAATCATAATGTTCTAAGGGAAGTGTTTCACATTGATGCTGAAATTGGTAGAGACCCTCGGACAAATAAACCAATATGTATTACCTACAATCTATTAAAAGGGCAATCGAAGCATGAAAAAAATATTAATACCTATTCTACCGGGACTTGTATTAATTTTTAAGCAAGAGATAAAATTAACCGTGAGGAAATATGTATAGATGTGTGCCTAAGAAACTTAATAAACGAAAGCAGACTCTGAGGTTTCCTTTTGAGCGATTTTTATAAATCTGTTTTACTTTCTATTACTTATCTATAAACAGATTTATAGCATGAGCCTAAAGGATTCTCTGTGGCTGCTGGAGTAAGTTAACATTCTCTATCACTCATCTATATTTCCAGTTAATTATAAATAGTTATTTATTAATGATTCGATTAACCTAGAGTTCCTTAAAAAAGTTTGCTTAGTAAATAATAGACAAGAAGAATTTTTGATTTAAGAATTCTTCTTTACTTCATTTTATGAGATAAAAAAGAAAGGTGAGGGACTGAGGATGGAAGAAAATCAACGTCTTACTAAATTCATATACAAGCTCTTAGTTGCCATGATTGCCTTTATTGGAATGTTTATTTTGGCCATGGTTTTAGGTGCTGCCGATATCTCACCTAAAGATGTTTGGCTTGCCCTTACGACTAATGAAATTGGAGATAAAATATTAATTATTCGTGAAATACGACTACCCCGTGAAATTGCAGCAGTTTTAGTTGGAGCAGCCTTAGCGGTTGCTGGTGCTATCATGCAAGGAATGACTAAAAATCCCCTTGCTGATCCTGGATTACTTGGATTAACAGCAGGTGCAAATGCAGCCCTAGCTATTACAATGGCTTTCTTTTCTTCTATTAATTACTTTGGAATTGTTATTGTTTGTTTTATAGGGTCAGCTATTGGAGCTATTTTCGTCTTTGGAGTTAGTTCTATAAAAAAAGGTGGCTTTACTCCCCTGAGAATTGTGTTAGCCGGTGCAGCCATTTCAACATTTTTAAACGCCTTGGCAGAAGGTATTGCTATTTACTATAAAATTTCAAAGGAAGTATCAATGTGGACTGCCGGTGGAATGATGGGTACATCATGGAGGCAGCTTCAAATAATTGCTCCCTTTATTGTAATTGGTATACTTACGGCTCTTTTTCTTTCAAAACAGCTTACTATACTTAGTTTAAGTGAAGAAGTTGCCCTTGGATTAGGGCAAAGAACGACACTAATAAAGGTCATCCTTTTTATAGTAATTATTTTATTAGCGGGTTCCTCTGTAGCCCTAGTTGGAAATATGGTCTTTGTCGGTTTAATGATTCCTCATCTAGCCCGTGTTATTGTTGGAAGCGATTACCGATTTATCATACCTATGTCGGCTATCTTAGGAGCTACTTTAATGGTTTTTGCCGATACATTAGGTCGTACAATAAATGCTCCATATGAAACGCCTGTAGCAGCCATTGTTGCTATGATGGGTTTACCATTCTTCCTATTCATTGTGCATAAAGGAGGGAAAACAATCTGATGATTCAACCATCCTTAATAAAAAAACAGCGATTGATAATGTGTGCTTTATTAATCTTAATCACTATTACTATTGTTATCGGCATGGGAATAGGATACTCTAATCTATCCTACGATAGGCTTATTCCAACCCTCCTAGGTCAGGGAACTTTTAAGGAAGAATTTGTTTTATTCTCTATTAGGTTGCCGCAAATTATTATTACATTGTTAGCAGGTATGGCACTGGCTTTATCTGGTTCTATTTTACAAGGTATTACACGAAACGATTTAGCTGACCCCGGTATTCTAGGGATTAATTCTGGAGCTGGAGTAGCTATTACCCTTTACTTTTTGTTTTTCTCAATCAATGCAGACTCCTTTGTTTTTGTACTTCCAGCTGTGGCATTTATCGGTGCTCTCATTACAGTGGGTATCATCTATGGATTTTCCTATCGTAAGCACACAGGTCTTCAGCCTACCAGGCTAGTTCTTATTGGGGTTGGATGTTCAATGGGGCTTTCTGGATTGATGGTAGTACTTATTTCATCTACGGAACGTATAAAAGTAGATTTCATTGCAAAATGGTTGTCGGGAAATATATGGGGTGATGATTGGCCTTTTATTTTAGCAATTCTTCCATGGCTGCTTATCCTCATTCCTTTTACATTATACAAAGCAAATTCTTTAAATATCCTTGGGCTTAGTGAATCTACAGCCATCGGCCTTGGTATATCATTAGAAAGGGAACGTATCCAACTACTATTAGCAGCCGTAGCACTGGCAGCCTCGGCAGTCTCTGTCACAGGGGGAATTGCATTTATTGGATTAATGGCTCCCCATATAGCTAAGGCTTTAGTAGGGGTGAGAAATCAATTATTTATTCCCATTGCAATTTTGATTGGAGGATGGCTGCTCCTATTTGCCAGTATGATTGGAAACCATATAGTTGAACCCCATGGTATTCCAGTAGGTATTATGGTTGCCCTAATAGGTGCACCATATTTTATGTATTTATTATTAAAAAAATAAGAGAGGCGTAGCGTATTAATGATGAGTGAAGATTTTTGTTATATTGTATGTGATAAAAAACATTATAAAAGGACTTAGAAAATAAATTAATAAAATTTCATAGTTTGTCTTACCTAAATATGGTATAATTGTATTATTAAGCATATTAATTTTAAGTAATTTGTCATATAAAAAGTGAGGGCCTTTTATTTGAAGAACAAGGATCTTTTATGGGTAAGAACACCCCTAAGATGGTGGGGAATTTTAATATTCTTAGTAATATTATCATTTGATTCTATTTTTCTCTCTAAATATTTGAAAGAAATGAATAGAGGAATATGTTTAGTAATATCAACGTTTGTGACATTTTTAACATTGTTTAGCTTAAAAAATTATAGGGCTTGTCAAAACAATAGATAAAAAAAGAGCTGTCTATTTAAGTGATTTAAAAAATCATTTTTTGATAGCTCTTTTCTTATTTATCATAATAGGATATGGAATATGATAGAAAGCACCTACACCCATGTCATTGTTGAAGAAGGAGAAAATGAAATGATTGTTACTTTTGCACAAGATAGGGATATTAGTATTTTGATTAATCTAGTAAAAATTGTTCAAGATGAATTTCCTGGTCTAGTAATGGAGGATTACATTAAGTTTTTGAAAAATTCCATTCGAGAAAAAACTGCTATAATTGCAAAAGAGAAAAATATAGTATATGGAGTATTGTTATTTTCCTATGACAATAGGGAAATCTCTTTTCTTGCAGTTAATCCTAAATATAGAAAAAAAAGAGTAGCTACTATCTTAATAAAAAAGATGCTGAATCAGTTTCCAAAGGGTGTGGAAATTACGGTAACCACCTACAGAGAAAATGACCCGAAGGGCACAGCAGCCAGGGCATTATATAAGAGTTTGGGTTTTAAAGAAGGGGAGTTGTTAATTGAATTTGACTATCCAACACAAAAATTTATACTTAATAGCTAATTAATTGATTTTCATCGGTAATTATAAGAGAAAAAGTTAGGTATATGAATGTTTAAAGCTTAAGCTGATAAGCTTGAAAGATTGAAGTCGGAAGACTATAAGATATAAATTGAGCTACAAATTACTAATGATGACTATTATGAAAGTTGTGTTTTAAATTTAGATGGAAATAGAGTTAAAGTAGCAATTTATTTAAGCTATACACTAGGTTATAGTGGGCGGTCCAATCTTTTAAGTTGGAAACTAGGAAACTAGTGGGAATTGGGCTTTACTAATATACTTGCTGTGCCACAACAATTGTATCATTAGTTATGATAAAAATTACCTAGAAAAATAAGCATTGAATTTACCAGAAAAGTAAATTAATAGGTATTTAGTACAATATCATTTTTTACTCGTTGATGATAATATAAAGATAGAATTATTAACATAAAAGATAAATAATGCAAAAGAAAGGAATTGTAGGGAATGAATAACGGAAAGTTAGACAGGAATATATATCAAGAATAAATAAGGCCATTGACTATATTGAAAAAACCTAGATAAAAATCTGTCTCTACAAGAATTGGCTAATGTTGCACTCTTCTATAAGGATTATTTCCATAGAATATTTAAATTAATAGATGAGAGTGTAAATGAGTATACAAGGAGGAATATTTTATGTTAGATTATTCAAATCTAAATGTTACAATACAGGATTTAGAAGAATTAAACATTGCTGCATTGGAGTATGTGGGAGAATACGAAGGAAATGATAATATAGTTGATAAAATGTTATATGAAATATTAAAGTGGGCAGTACCTGCAAAAATATTTAATTTTCCAAAGAAGACAAAACTTATTTCCATTTATCCACAGAGGCAAGAAGAAAAAAGATTAATATTTGGAATAACCATTGAAAAAACAGTTACACCACCGGAACATATTAAAAAAGTTAGGATTGATAGTGGTAAATATGCTGTAGCTAGATTTGAGGTGGAGTCCCATGAATTTCAACAGGCTTGGAAACTTCTATATAGATGGATTTCTGAAAATGGATACACTCCACAGCAGAAACCACCCTATGAGATACAGCACAATGACTCATGTAAACATCCTGAGAAAAAACATATAGTTGATATATGTGTACCGATTACCAAGGTAAAGAAATAATAAAATATGACAGTAGTGACGGTTCTTTTTATCATATATTAGAATAGGGCACTTCAAACCGTCACCTGTGTCTTTTTAACAAGGTTAATATTTGTTTAGTAAATTTATAAATTTTATTTAATAGCTTAGATATTTACAAAGCTGGAAAGTTCACTTAATAAATACTGAAAGTCCTCAAAGTTTAATGACTGCTTTCCATCACTTAAAGCCTCAGATGGATTATGATGAACTTCTATCATTATTCCATCAGCTCCTGAAGCCAAAGCTGCCTTACTCATGGGCTTTATTAAATATGGAATACCTGTGCCATGGCTAGGATCAACAATAATAGGAAAATTAGATTCCTTCTTAATAATGGCTACACTGGCTAAGTCTAAAGTATTTCTAGTATATGTTTCAAATGTCCTAATACCTCTTTCACATAGAATTACGTTATCATTACCCCCTGAAACAATATATTCAGCTGCTTTCAACCACTCATTGACTGTAGCAGACATTCCTCTTTTTAATAATACGGGCTTTTTTGTCTTTCCAACAGCCTTTAGTAATGAGTAGTTATACATATTTCGTGACCCAATTTGAAGAATATCAACATTTTCAGATACAAAGTCTAAAGTTTCTACATCCATTATTTCAGTAATAACAGGGATATTATGTTTTTTTCTTATCTTATTTAATATTTTTATACCTTCTTCTTCCAAACCTTGAAAGGTTGTTGGACATGTCCGCGGCTTATAAGCTCCACCACGAAGAATATTAACCCCTACTTTTTTTAAAAATTCTGCTGTTTTATCCATTTGCTCATAACTCTCTACTGAACATGGACCAGCTATTATTACTTTTTTTATGTTAATTTCCTTTTCATCCTTATGAAATTGCCTTAAAAACTTTTCTATGCTAAATTTATCTTCATAAATCATAATAGGTTACATTCCTTTCCTTCTACATCAGGCACAAAAGGTTACGAAAAATACCCAACTTTCACCTTTCTGTAGTAAAATAGAAAGGGATAGATACTAACTACAGAACACCGTGTCAGAAGTCAGACTTTTACGTTCTCATATTTAAACATGTGCCGTTTGTTTATTTAAGTATAATGGGTGTGTTTATAGCTAAGTATATTTATCTTTAATTACTAAATAGTATAGCCACAACTATTGAAAGCACTGGTTTATCCAAAAAACTTAGTTATTACTTATACTATAAACTTTAATAGAGTAACTATTTAATTTAGTTTCATAAAAAAAGATTCATAAAAATTCTTTGTAAAGGTGTAGAAAATGTATTGATTAATCAGAAAATATTCAAAATTTAGGAAAAAAATACATATTATGCATGTGGCATTATAGTAATATTATATAATAAATTCCAAAAATGTAAAAGAAATTTATTTAAAAATTTATGAAAATTAAAAAATAAAGGATAGATTTAACTCGAAAAATGATGGTTTTTATGGGATTATATAGGATTCTAGATATAACTTTTGTGGTAAGATTTATTAGTACAAAGGCCTTCTCATCTAGTTACACTATTTTTATTAGACCCTATGTCTAAATCAAAATTTGACAATGTGATGATAAATATATATAATCAGTCTTAAAAGGATAAAAGATTGGTGATATAATGAAATTAGATAACAATAATCATTCAGTATTCCTGTTGAACTATCATTTGGTATTAGTAATAAGATATGGAAGAGAAGTAATAGATGAAACTATAAGTGAAAGATTAAAAGAAATATTTTATAATATTTGCTCCAAATATAATATTTCCCTTGAAAAATGGAGTAATTATAATGATCACATTCATATTCTTTTTAGGGCACATCCAAACTCACAATTATCAAAATTTCTGAATGCGTATAAAAGTGCTTCCTCAAGACTTATAAAAAAAGAATTTCCAGAAATAAAAGAAAAGCTTTGGAAGGAATGTTTTTGGTCAAAAAGTTTTTGTTTAATAACTACTGGTGAAGACCCAATAGAAGAAATAAAGGAGTATATAGAAAATGAAGGCAAGAGATAGGTTATAGCTAGAAATGAGACATATAAATTTAAAACCTTTTAACCACTATATCTTTTAAACTTAAAAATCCCTCAAGGGCTGATTTATCAGTGAATTTTAACCTTGAGGGATTTTCAAGTTTTAATATACTAAAAAAGCTTTATGGAGATTAGACCTAGATTTATTTACATATTACTGAATCTGTTTTTATTTATACGTTAAATGAATGATATAATTAGAAAAAGAAAGACTAATATTTGTATCTGAGCAAATTATAGTTAATAGATATAGTTCAGAGGGTATTAGTTATTTTAAGAATTTAAAATATATTAAATAGGAGTAAGGATATGTTTAACATATTTGTCTTTATGGGGCCTAGTGGTACTGGAAAATCAACACTTCAGAAGCTACTTGGATATAACTCAATTGTTACTTGGACATCAAGGCTTCCTCGGGTTGGGGAGGTTGACGGTGTACATTATCATTTTGCCAATAGAGAAGAAATTCTGAATATGTACAGAGAAGGTTTATTACTTGAGTATACCGAGTACAACGGTAATATTTATGGCATGGCACTAAAATCTATAGAGGAATTAATAAATACAAAATCCCATGCATCCATAGTAGTTGATGTTAATGGAGCAAAAAAATTGAAGGATAGATTCCCTAAATCTATTTTAATTATAGGAGTAATTGCTCCCTATGAAGAATGTAAAGAACGTCTTATGGATAGAGGGGATAAAAATGTTAATCAGCGATTATCTACATATACAGATGAAATTAATTCAGTAGTAGAAGTAAGTGATATTATAGTCAATAACTCTAAAGCAAATTTGGAAAAGGTCTCTAGTTTAATGAAAGTACTTAAATTAGGAATTTAAAATTATAAAATAAGAATATAAAAACTTTAAAAGGAAAAAATATAAGGGTAACTAATATAACACAAGATAATTATGGAGGGATATGGATGTTTGACTTAGTACCTTTTAGAAAAAGTGGAAACGATATTTTTTCTTTTTTTAGTGAAATGGAAAAAAATTTTATGCAAAACTTTGGAGGCCAATTATCTTCTTTTAAAACCGATATAGTCGATAAAGGAGATAAGTTTATCCTAGAGGCAGATATACCGGGAGCTAACAAGGAAGATATCAATATTCATGTTGAGGATAACAAATTGACCATTACGGCTAAACACAATGTAGGTAAAGAGACAAATAAAGATGATTATATTCGTAGAGAAAGAAGATATGGTTCGGTCCAAAGAAGCTTCGATGTATCTAACATTAAAGTTGAAAAAATTAAGGCAGATTATAAGAATGGGGTACTGACCCTAGATTTACCTAAAAAGGATGAAGACGCTCCAAAGATTAAGAAAATTGATATCCATTAACAAGGATTATAACTTGAATCAATAGTTTTAATATACTAAAAAAGGATTTATGGAAACTAGACACAAAAGTATTTACATATTCGAAAAATATATTGCTTTTAGTCATACATAGATTGGTGTAGCCAGAGAAAGGTTACACCTTTATTCTTTATCCAGTTTTTAAGTCTCTCCTTTTTTATGTATTCTATCCCTTGTTATGCTTTCTAATAATAGGAATAAGAGATTAAAGCTTTATATTTAGATATCCTGAACTATAGATGAGTGATTGAGAAAGTTAACTTACTTCAGCAGCCACAGAGAATCCTTTAGGCTCATGCTATAAATCTGTTTTTAAATAGATAATAAAAGGTAAAACAGATTTATAAAAATCGCTCTAAAGGAAACCTCAGTGGCTGCTTTCGT
>JAKSBP010000136.1 GCA_022361035.1 Clostridia bacterium | reverse complement strand
CGAGACGAATGAAAGAGGAATTGCTGGAGTTCGATGGCGATGTGACGGAAGCGCTGCCGAACGGAAACTTTCGCGTTAAACTCGATAACGGGCATGAAGTGCTAGCTTATACGGGTGGGAAAATGCGCAAAAATCGCATCAAGACGTTAGCCGGCGACCGCGTGACTGTTGAGATGTCCGCATACGATCTCACAAAAGGCCGTATAACCTTTAGATATAAGCCCGAAGGGACAGGCGGGCCGTCGCCTAAGCGTCGCAGTGTTTATCGCCCGCGTGGCCGCCGATAAGCGCCTCATAATTTGGCGTAAAACGAACGATCATAAAAAATTGCAAAAAGTTGGACTCCCAAAAGGGTCACGAGTCGCGTTCAAAGGCCGGTAATTTCCTTTTCCTCGCCGTTCTTTTTTTCTTTGCCTTCTTTGGATTTGCAGCTTCTGCGGCGCGTTCCTCAGCTTCTTTGGCGAGGCGTAACTCGCGCAGTTTCGCTGTCTTTTTCAAGGTTGCTTTTTTCAGTTTTTCGGCTTCCGACAGCGCGGCCTTTCTATCCATCGCGCGAAAGAACTTATCATCATTTCCAGCCATTTCTGTTTACCCTCCAGTATTCCATTCCAACGTATCTATCCGTGTTACAGATTGATTAGATAATATGTATACAAAGTTTATAGTGCGCTCAGGATCGCATGGGGCTTGCCAAGCCAGCCCTATGGAAAGTTCAATAGTTCAGAGACGAACAAGCGCGGCGATGCAGGGAGCGCCCGCAAGACCAAACCGCATCCAGCCCCTTTCAAAAGCCTGACATGCGGGATCTTGCCGAATTTACTTGCTATTCAGTTTTTTCCACATATATAGGCTCCCAGGTCGCGTGTATACGGAAAAACCGTCGACCATTTATCCAAACATTTGAGCGCCCTGACACGCGGGTTCTCCCGAATAAAAGCGTTTGCGCCTTGTTGGCGCACGGGGCGCTATGAAGGACTATTTTGACCGATTTCAATGATTTCGGCCTCGCGAGGCCGATTATGCAGGCGCTCGCCGATGAGGGCCACAAAACGCCGACGCCAATCCAGGCAAAGGCGATTTCACCAATAATGAGCGGCCGGGATCTCCTTGGCCTCGCTCAGACCGGGACCGGCAAGACGGCGGCTTTCGCTCTGCCCATTTTGCACCGGCTCTCCATAACCGAACGCGCCGACAAGCGCGCACGCGTGCGCGTCGTCGTCCTGACGCCAACGCGCGAGCTTTCCGCGCAAGTTCTCGAACGGTTTAACGCCTATGGCGGCCGGCTGCGTTTGCGCGCCGGCCTCGTGATCGGCGGCGCGTCGATTAACAAACAAAAAGCGATGATGCGCCGGGGGCTTGATATTGTTGTTGCGACGCCAGGCAGGCTGATGGACCTCATAAAGCAGGGCGCTGTTGACCTCGAAGAAGTTGATACATTCGTTCTCGATGAAGTCGCCCAGATGCTTGACCTCGGTTTTATTCACACCATTCGGGCCATTGCCGCGAAGCTGCCCGAGCAGCGCCAGAACGTCT
>JAKSBP010000424.1 GCA_022361035.1 Clostridia bacterium | reverse complement strand
TTTTTTGTTTTCTAAAGCCGTATCAAATATCGCTTGAGGGATGACCACATCAATTTCATCTATATCTTCTTTCCATGTTGCATCTATAGTGGTATCCCCTTCTGCTGGTTTTACGGTTAAAGTTGATTTACCGTCAGAATTGTTTTCTACTTCTTTACTTGTATCATCTGTCGGTGTGTCCCCACCGCCACCACTGCTACCGCCGCCGGGTGAAGAAGATTCTTCTTTTTCAATTGGTCCTACCGGGCTGCTGGTTACTGCAAATCCTATTTCATTTGCATTCGACTTCGGTGTTACTTCAGCCTTGATATATTTTCCTTGTTCATTTGAAGTTAATTTATAAGTTTTACTTGTAGCACCATTTATTTCAGTATATTCACCGTTACTTGATGAGGAAGCTAACCATCTATATGTGCTGCCTTGCTCTGCATCATCGTTTATATTATTGTAGGTATAATTTAAAGTTAGTGTTTTGCCTACTTTCTTAGTCCCTGATACATTGACATTGGAAGCACTTGTATTAACAATTGTAAAGTCTATGTCTTCTAAGTTAGAATACCAACTTGAAATCGGCGAAAAATCTGTAATATCATTATCTTTCATATATAACACTTTTAAATTGTCTTGTTTTTAAGTGGTGTTATATCCGTAATATCATTGGCGTCTATCATTAAAAATACTAAGTCCATTTCAGATAAAGCACTAATATCTGATATATTATTGTTGCTTAAATATAATTCATCTAATGAATCTAATGAATTTAAAACAGATATATCGGAAATGTTATTATTGCTTAAATCCAAAGACCTTAATGTACTAAAGTCCAAACTTGGGATTGTGGTAATCTGGTTGCTGCTTAAGTCCATGGACATTAAATAATCAAAATCTAGGTTTGGAATTGTGGTAATATGATTGTTGCTTAAATCAACCGATATTAAATTTTTGAAGTACGACAAGTCGGATATATCTTTAATACTCTTATTGGATAAATCCAGTACTTTTATTTCTAAACAATCTCCAGAATATACACCGCCTTCTTTTATTCCCAATGCTTCTGTTACTGCAGCGCCAAAGTTGGAATCGTTGAATATAATTTCTTCCGTATCACCTTTTATAGCAATTCGATAATTTCCTACTGCATACCCTTCAACTTTTAGATAATAAGTGCCTTTTTCTAAATATTCTACCATTTCAAAGTTAAGGCCACTTCCACTATCATCGTCCTCTTCAATGTCTTCTTTATTATCATCAAACAAAACAGCATAAGTATCTGCTGCACCTTCTAAATCTAAATCCGATGTTATAGTATATATCCCTGGTACATCAACAGTGAACCTAAACATATCAGCATCATATAAATCATTAATAGCAGCATTTATAATACTCCCAATATTTATATTTTCCGCTGTTTCAAAAGTATTACTATAGTCATCTGTAATAACCTTAATTGAATATTTCCCTACATCAAAATCTTCATGCCCTGATACCTGTAGATAATAGTCTCCAGCAGTTAAGTATTCTT
>JAKSBP010000127.1 GCA_022361035.1 Clostridia bacterium | reverse complement strand
GCTCAACAGAAGAATCTACGTGAGATAAATAGTATGATTAGGGAGTCAGAAGGAGATAAAAAACAGGAACTGAAGGATTCAAGAGCCAAAATGAGAAAAAGAATTATGAAAACCGAAGGCAAGATGACGAAAATATATAATAAAATAACCCATGATATTAATAAATATTTTATAGTCAATAAAGAAGCTAAGAAGCAGATTGATGAACTTATAGAAAAAAGTAGAAGTTTGCGAACTAAGTTAAATGAATTAAAAGGAGACTTGGAAAAAAATAAGGAGGGTATTATTGAGGAAGCCTTTAATCAGATTAGTGCTGAAATAGAGGAATATGATAAACTTCTTTTAAATATAGAAGAGGGCCAAGAGCCCCAGTGTAAAAAAAATGATTTTACCAAAATACAGGAAAAACTAGAAAGAAATGAAAAATCCTTATTGGATGAAGAAATAAAGAAAATTACCGGTATATTAAGTTTAATGAAGAACATTACTCCAGGTAAGGCTCAAAGGCTTGCTCAAGAAAACTTAGATGAAGAAAAAATTCGTGAACTTGACTTGATTCAAAAAAATATTCTAGACGAACTAAAAAAGTATAACAGAAATATTAAATATGATTATGTACTTAAGGAGAGGGACCCTAGTTATGAAAAATATGACCGTAGGAAAGATACACAAGAAAAGGCCAATAGAAAGATTAACATTAAGGGCAAAGAAGGTAAAAAGATAAATTATGAGGCTTACAAAGTTCTTCCCTCCGTTGTAAAGCTGCAATTAGATAAGGAAAAAGCTATAGAAAATTTACTTGGGTTTTTGTGGAGGGATGATAATAAAGTTAATGAAGTGGAATTTCATCAGCAAGAAAAGCTGGGATTTGGAGAATCGGCCCTTTCCTTTCTTGGGGGCATAATGGGGAATATAGATATTGAGGGAAGTCTTAAAGACATTAGAGATGAAATTTATATAAATGAATACATTATGGGAACCTTTAAAAATTATGTATCGGATTTTGATGAAGAAGAAAAGTATAACTTGAGGCATCTAGATAAATCTCAACAAAGCTCCTATTTTGATACATCTGAAGTGGAATATATCTTAAATGGCAATAGGAGTGAGAAAATCAATCAAACCTTAATGGATTCAAAAATATTGTTAACTAGATTTTGCCTTAATTCTATACATGTATTTAATTCCAAGGATAAGGTTACACTTGCCACATCCATAGCAACGGCCACATCAGGATTGTATACCGGTGGAGCTGGTATACCTATTATAAAAACCCTGATACTCTTAAGCTGGGCTATGGAAGAATCTATTTTAGATTTAGATGAACTTAAGGAAGGCAATGAAGTCGTACTCTATAAATCAGAGAAGGATTGGAAATCGGGGATTAAAGCATCTAGTAAAAGAGAAGTACCTGGGACTAAAAAAGAAGATTCACCATCGAATAATAAAAACCCTATGGATACATCCTACCAGGACTATTTAAGACTCTTTTTATTAGTTCAAGATGATGAAGTAACCATGAAGAGAGTTCAGGACTTAATTCAATTAAATATGCAAAGGATTACTGATAATGGGGATTTTAAATTGGAGGAGTACAATACATATGTGAGGGTTGAGGTCGTTGTATCAATAAAATATTTATTTTTAACCCAAAGTTTCATGCCAAAAGAATTTAAAACCCAGGATGATAGGCATAAATTTAAGGTAGTAATATATCAGGGCTATTAGAGGAGATATTATGAAATCTTTTATTAATAGAATTTTTAAAAGAGAAGAAGGTTCCTTAACTGTTGAAGCGTCATTGGTTTTACCTATATTTATCTGTGCCGTCTTAACTATTGTTTTTTTTACAAAGATAATATACACCCAAGAAACAATTCAGCATGCAATTGACGAATCCGTAAAGGAAATAGCTTCCTCAAGTTATATTTATTACACAAGTGGGATTTACGACATAGATAATACAATAAGTAGTAACCTAGAGGAAAGGAAAGCAAGGTCAGAGAAGCACATAGACAGTATATTAGACTGTTATAAAGAAATAAAGAATTCCATCGGTGAAATAAAGGATAGCTCAACAGGTGTTTATCAAAATATAGGTAATGTAGGCCCTAGTGAAACCCTTGATTCAGTAGATGAAATTACGTCCCAAGGGAAAAATATCGGAACAAATGTAGAGGATTTAGGGAGTGTAATCCAAGATATAGCAAGAGATCCCAGGGAGGAGATGATAAGTTTTGCCTCTTTGGTGGCTAAGGCAGGCTATGACGAAGGCAAAACTGTATTGGGAAACACATTGATGAAGCACTATATAAAAAAACATGGCTTAACTGAAAGTAGATTAAAGGCTTTAAATATAGATAAATTAGATTTTAGCAACTCTGCCTATTTTGAGAATAATCAAGATATAGATGTAATAGTCAAGTACAATGTGGTTATTCCCTTACCAATAAAATTTATTAACCATATACCCATAGTTCAAAGGACTACTGCTAGAGCTTGGATGGGAGGAAATGATGGGGGTCATCCCATGTCCCGCAATTCTTCATCATCGGAGGCTGATAAAGAAGGAGAGGAAGATGAAAAACAGCATAAAATCTTTTATGTTGCTAAGGCACAGCTAATACAGGCTAAGTCAAATCCCAAAACAGAGTTAATTTATCATACTAATTCAAAATGTAGAAGTATATACAGAGAGCCTGTAGATTTAACTTTGAAACAGGCAGTAGAGAGAGATAAACTGCAGGGCTGTGATTCTTGTAAACCTCCTCGGTTAAATAAAAATAATGAAGAATATATAGTCTATAAAAATAAAGGGACTACTAGTGGAAAATATCATAAAAAAATATGTTCTACTTGGAAAGTAGAGCCTGTGCAAATAGATAGAGAGCAGTTACTTAACCAAGGTTATAATCTAAGGTTGTGCAAAATATGCAAGGAAAAAAATGGAGCTATCCAATGATAGGGGTAATAGGATGAATTATTTATTTTTACTTATTATAGTAGTTTTTATATCTATCATTATAAAAATGCATATCTATCCTAAATCTAATGAAAGTAAATTTATTCAATGGTTTTTAGGTACATATATTGAAAGGAAATTCATTTTTCTTATTGATATTTTTCTAGGGGTCTTGTACTTAATTTTGTATAAAAGATATGGTTTTTCTGTTTCTTTTTTTTTATATGTGGCGCTGGCCTCTATTTTACTAACAATTTCAATAATTGATATAAAAGTCAAAATCATACCAGACAAACTTATAGTTTTAGGGAGCATACTGGGATTGATTAATATTCTTTTAAACAATAATCCTTCGATTATAAGCGGTTTGTTAGGGCTTGGAATCTGTGGAGGTTTAATGGGGATAATATCAATGTTGACAAAGGGAGCCCTTGGAATGGGAGACGCAAAGCTATTTGCATGTATAGGTATATTTTGGGGACTCCGAGCCACTTTAGGTATAATGCTCATGTCAACAATACTTAGTGGGTTAGCAGGTCTGGTTCTCTTGGCCTTTAGGATGGCTCATAGAAAGACAACTCTGCCATTTGCTCCATTTATATTTGCTGCTACGATATTTATGATGATTTCAAAATAATAGTAAAAGAGGAGGTTATGGAGTGAAGGACATAATTAAAGAAAGATTTAGTTTTGACTATGAAAATGATTCCACATCAAGCTATTTAGTAGTAAATATGGATTCAAATGAAAATATTTTGGAGTATCAGATTGAGATGATAGCAAATAATCCCTCCTCTGGTATCCTTGACTTAAACACTAGATATAAAAATAATGAGATTAAGCTATATTACAACATTACATCAAGGGTAACCCTATCTCAGTTCTTACAGAGAAAGAAGTTAAATAAAACCGAATTTATTGATATTCTTATGGGAATTACTAAAATACTTTTAGATAGTAAGGAATATCTATTGTACGATAAAAGTTTTTTGATTAATGAAGAGTATATATATATAAATCCCGGTAACCTTGAGATGGGGATGATATATTTACCCTTGGATTTTAATACTGATGTCAGTGAAAATTTTAAAGCTTTTCTAGTTAACCTGATTATTTCCTTGGCTAAGATTGAGGAGAGCTCAAAGGGTAATTATATGCAAAGGATTTTAAACTACTTAAAGAATGATACATTTAATATCCATGATTTTAACTGCCTTTTAAAAGAGGTGAAAAATGATAAGGCTCAGGAGATTGAAAAACAGATATTAAATCCAAATCAATCCAACCTAAACTCCTTAAATACTAAGGATAGATACGTCAATCAAAATAAAGACATACCTTTTGTTAAAAAAAGTGAAAAAGAAAAAAGCAATATCCATTCAATATCCCATCGAGCAAGGCATATTCCAAAGCCTTCAGCAAGGGAGGAGGAAGAGATAATAGTCAAAAAGCGATATAAGCTTAAATATATACTTATAGCAATTCTATCCCAGATTTTAATTGTCATCCTTGTAGCCCTTGGCCTAGATACAATTAAATCTGCTGCTGGAGATGATATTAGTGCCTACGGTGGGATTTCCCTCATTGTAATTGCATTAAATGCTTTACTTTTTAAAAATCTATTCAAAAAGGAAAATATGGAAGAAGTTAAAATAACTAAGAAAAAGAAAGGAGAACCAAAACCTATTGGCAATAGAAAAAAAGAGATAGTTAAAGGTGCATCCTTTAGTAAACCTCCCCTTTCCCAGGATAATCAAAATATAAATATGTCCAAGCGAGAAATATTCAATATAAAAGAGGCTAGGAGTGTTGATGAAGTAGAGGAATGTGTTGCAGTAGCCCCAGAGCCAGTATCCTTTAACATAAATGAAACAACAATTCTAGAAGAAAAGGAAGGGTTTGCATATCTTCAGAGAATGAGTAATGGAATGATGGATAATGTTACCATAGGCAATCCAAATTTTATTATCGGAAGGCTTCCCAATTATGTTGATTATTTAATAGACAGTAATTCTATAGGTAGAACCCACGCTGAAATTCTGTGTAGGGAAGGACAATACTTCATAAAGGATTTAAATTCTAAAAATGGTACCTTTATAAATGGAGTTAAAATCCACAGTAATAGGGAATACGATATTAATAGTGGTGATAAAATCAGATTTGCAAATATTGAGTATACTTTTATTTATTCATAATGAGGAGACAAATATGAGAAGGCGAAGTTTTTCTATAGGTACCCTTAGTGATATAGGGTATGTAAAAAAGACAAATCAGGATAGGGTACTCATAAAAATTGGAGAAGAACAGTTTGGAGAGTTTGGTCTTTTCCTAATAGCAGATGGCATGGGAGGGCTTACCGATGGCCATAGGGCTAGTGAGCTTGTTATGAGGGAATTTATAGATTGGTGGAATAATAATTTGTTTTCTATTATTAATGGTAGTGGAGAATTAGATATAGATAGAATTGACAGGGAGCTTAATGAACTTATTTTCCATATAAATAAGGAGATAATTAGATACGGGAAGTCAATAGATAGTAAAGTTGGTACAACCCTTTCAATGCTGTTTATATATAGAAATGAGTACATAGTTAAACATATAGGAGATAGTAGAATATACAGGATAAAAAATGAGGTTACTAGGCTAACGGAAGATCATTCTTGGGTATCAGAGCAGATTAGACAGGGAAGGATGAATGAAAAGGAGGCAGTAAACCATCCCAAAAGCCATGTCTTACTTCAATGCATAGGTGTAAGAGAGAGCTTAAATATATTTGAAAAAAAGGGCCGGGTGTTAGAGGAAGACATATTTCTATTATGCAGTGATGGTTTTTATAACCTCTTAATGAAGGATGAAATACTTGATATGGTTAGGGAATATAGAGTGAAGGATGAAGATATACAAAGCAAGGTTGAAGAGCTTATGGAAAAAGTAAAAATAAGAGGGGCCTTTGATAATGCTTCAGTAATACTAATATGTCAGAACTATGGAAAAGAAAAGACAGGCATCTTTGAGAAATTGAAAGCCTTAGTAAGTTATTGGGGGTAAATATGATAAAGGGTGAGCTTCTCGATGGAAAATATAAAATACTTAAGGTTCTTGGAACAGGAGGCATGAGTAGGGTTTATCTTGGCGAAAATGTGAAACTGGGAACTCTTTGGGCTATTAAAGAAATTGATAAATTTTCAAATTCAAAGGCCGATTTATTGGTAGAACCAAATATATTAAAGAAATTAAATCATCGGGCCCTGCCAAGGATATTTGATATTATTGAAGATGAGAAAAATATTTATATAGTTGAAGATTATATAGAAGGCATCCCCCTAGATAAAAAACTTTTAAGATGGGGGAGATTACCTGAGAAAACTGTTGTTATGTGGGCACAGCAGATATGTGATGTCCTTATTTATCTCCATACCCTAAAGCCCAATCCCATTATATATAGGGATATGAAGCCCTCAAATATTATATTAACTGGGCAGGGTCAGATAAAATTAATAGATTTTGGCATATCAAGGGAGTATAAAGGGGAGTCAACAAATGATACAACCTATATTGGAACAAGGGGATATGCAGCACCAGAACAATATGGTAGAGCTCAAACCGATGTAAGGACGGATATATATAGTTTGGGAGTAACGTTATACCATTTACTTACGGGAAAAAGTCCAAAGGAGCCCCCCTTTGAAATAAGACCGATAAGGGAATTTGACAAGAATCTATCTGTGGGTATTGAGTATATCATAATCAAGTGTACAAAATCCGATCCAAATCAAAGGTATCAGTCAGTAAATGAGTTATTAGAAGATATAATAAACCTAGATAACTTAGCTGAAAGTCATGGGAGAAGAGGTATAATCCAGAAACTTAAATTAGCTGTAATCATATTTTTATTATCGTTATTTATATATATAACCTATGCGGGTTTCCTTGAAATTGGAAAGTTCTTTAAGCCTTGAAAGTAGGGGGATAATATGCTCTTAAAAGGAATTTTGATGGTTGTTATTGGTCTAAGTGGAATAATCTTTACAATAAAATACCTTGTTATACTAATTAAAAAAACTCCTGGAAATAAATCGGTTATTTTCTCCAGTATGCAAAGGAGTAATTTTAGTCATCGGGAGATAAATAGTAAGGTTATGGAAGGAAAATATATTTCTAAAGTAGATGGACAGGCTTTAGAGTCTACTTTAGATAGAAAAGAAGTAAAATCAACGGTACTATTAGATGAATTTCCACAGGATGGGGAAATTGAAGAAACGGTTCTATTGAGGGAAGATGAAGTGAGGTGATAACTATTATTGTAAAATATATTGAATTGATAATCCTTCTTATACTAGCTTTAGTAGGTGATATGCAAGGGTATAAAATAAAAAATACCATAGTATATCCCTTTATTTTAATTGGAATAATGACCAATGTTTATTTAGATGGTTTAAATGGATTAGTTTTTTCACTTAAGGGTATTGTTGTTCCCGTCCTGTTATTAATTATTCTGTTTGTCTTGAGAATGTTAGGTGCTGGTGATATAAAGCTCTTTAGTGCCATTGGTGCCATAATGGGACTCCAGTTTGCCTTAAGGACTATTTTATATTCCTTTCTCGCTGGAGGAGCTATTGCCCTATTATTAATTATCCTTAGAAAAAACGGAATAAAGAGATTTAAGCATCTTTTTACCTATTTGAAAAGCTGCTTTATTACTTTGTCTATTTTACCCTATACAGACTTTAATGATAAAGGGGATGGGGGAAAATTCAGATTTGCCTTTGCTGTAGTCTCGGGAGTTGGTATAAACCTGTTTATTAACATAGGTATCAAGTTTTGAATGATAATAAATGGGTATTTTTATATTTATTAACATAAATTTAAACTGACCAATATATAAAGGAAGTTTTCATCTAGGATTTAAGATTATAAATTAAATGGAGGAGCTTACTGTATTTATTCAAAATACTTGTGAGCTGCGATACTAATAACTGTAAAAAATTTGAAAAAATTAACCTTTAACATTTTTAAAGAAAGTAATTGTAAAATAATGAATAATATGGTACAATGAGGACAATGGGTTACGAAAATCCATTAAATAAGGTAATGAGTTTTAAAATAAAATCTCACTTATTATACTCAACCATTACCACGAAGGTAGGGCAATTTTGCTCTACCTTTATTTTTTATTAAATTTAAGGAGGAGATATTATTAATTTCAAAACAAGGAATCTAATTAATGGAAGTTTTTTTCTGGCATTGGGACTTCTGTTACCCTACTTGTTCCATCTGGTGGGTATGGGAGGGCCAGTATTTTTACCGATGCACTTACCAGTATTATTATGTGGATTCATTATTGGACCAAAATATGGTTTAATAGTGGGCTTTATAACTCCACTCTTAAGCTCACTGTTAACGGGTATGCCTCCAATGTATCCAATAGGCTTGGCGATGACATTTGAGCTTGCAGCATATGGTTTTATTTCTGGATATTTATACAAGAATCGTAGTTTAAGTGTTATACCTTCCCTTATATCTGCCATGCTATTAGGTAGAGCTGTATCTGGATTGGTAAATTATCTATTAATAACATCTGGGGGAAATAGGTTTATATTTAAAATGTTTTTAACATCTGCCTTTATCAGGTCAATTTGGGGAATCATAATACAATTAATACTTATTCCTATTATAATTAAAGCTTTAGAAAAAAGCAGAGGAAGGGTAGGTACAAGTGAACAATAGGGAGTTTTTTAATAAGCTTGCCCCTAAGTGGGATGAAACTACCAGCCATGATAGTAAAAAAATAGAGAAGATAATTCAATTATCCTCTATTGAAAAGGGAGCTAAAATACTTGATATCGGCAGTGGAACTGGAATTCTAATAAGCTATTTTCTAGAAACCTTACCTTTGAGTATTACTGCAGTTGATATTTCAGATAATATGATATTGAGAGCAAAGCAGAAGTATAGGGACGACAGGATAACCTTTATTAGAGGAGATATAATAGAATATACGAAGGAAAAGGATTTTAACTATTTATTTCTTTATTCTGCCTATCCCCACTTTAAAGATAAAGATAAGCTTTTTTCCCATCTTTTAAGCCTTGCGAGTTATGGAGGAAAAATAGTTATAGCACATTCTATGGGTAGAGAGGAAATAAATAAAATACATGAAAAAAATTGTGATGTCAAAGATCATTCTTTACCTCCCGTTGAAGTTACCGCTGAAATAATGTCAAAATATTTTAAGGTAGATAAAATGATTGATAATAGGGAAATGTACTATATTTCAGGAATAAAAGTATAAATACATATTCCTTAAAGGAATCTAAATTAATTCATTGTGCTAGTTCCTGTAGCCGCCGGGAGTTATGATATTTCCTTTTCGTTCATGATATAAACCTGTTTTTTATATGATTTTGAAGGATAAAACAGGTTTATAAAAATCACTCAAATGAAACATCAAAACTCCCTTAGCACTGTAAAATCCATATATATAGTTTGCTAGCACAACAGGTTAAATCAAGTAAATCTAAACCATTATTTAAAAAATCCGTAGTTGCAATCTTATTTTGTCAAAATATTAGAATGACTTAAAAGCTTGCAACTACCAAATCACCATTATAAGAACTTATCCTTTATATTTAAAATAATTTCATTCATGAAATCTTTAATCTTTAAATTCTGGGTTCCAGGGATATAGATTCCATGTTTTTTTATAGGGATTATATATTTAGTACAGTTTAATTCAAAGACTGCCTGGGAAATTGATGGAGTAATTTCCCCCTTTATTCCGCCACTGCTGATTATTCCTATAGGCCCTATTATGCAATCTATATAATTCGACTGGCAAAACCGACATATTGCTTCCTCACCAGTTATTCCTTCATTTGCCCCTGCATTTAACATATTAGAGGTTGCTATGGGATTAGTACCAAGGGCTATTAAATAAATATTTGAAGGGATATCTTTTCTAATTTTCTTAATTAAGGTTTTTCCTAATCCTGCACCTTGTGCGTCTAATATAGCAACTTTCATAAAATTTCCTCCTTATATCTTATATTTTACTAAAAATTGAAGTATTTGTCTAAAAATCTTAGTTTTACTATAAATTTGGCACTTATTTAAAGTCTTTATGTAAATAAATGTAAAAATATTTTGAAATCAATTGATTTGAAATCTGATTATATGGTATAATAGTATAAGATATTAGTACTAGCTAATAATATTAACCTATAAAAAATTGGAGGATAGCTATGGATATTAAGGGTATAAGGGAATTAATTTTAACAATTGATAAGACAAGTATACAAAGAGTATCAATAAAAGAAAAGGATTTAAAGATTAAAATTTCTAAAAATGTTGGGGAGGATAAAATTTACGACACGGGGGAAAAGCGAGAAATTTCAGGAAAAGCTAGGAATAATGCTGAGAAATCTGTAGATTCGGGGGGAAATGTAGAAACTGAAAAAGCTATAGAAATTAAAGAGGCTCCCAAAGCCATAGAAGTTGATTTGGAGGACTTATATGTTGTTAAATCACCAATAGTAGGAGTTTACTATTCTGGTTCTACTCCTGATGTAGGAGCCTTTGTAAAGGTGGGGGACCATGTGAAAAAGGGCGACTCTCTTTGTATTATAGAAGCTATGAAAATAATGAACGAGATTCAAAGTGAAGGGTCCGGGGAAGTTATAGAGATTTTGGTAGAGAATGAAGACCTTGTAGAATATGGTCAGCCTTTAATGAAAATCAGGAGGTAATTTACATAATGTTTAATAAAATACTTGTTGCAAATAGGGGAGAAATTGCCGTAAGAATCATTAGGGCGTGTAAGGAATTGGGAGTGAGTACGGTTGCAGTATATTCAGAAGCCGATAGGGATTCATTACATGTTCATTTAGCAGATGAGGCTATATGTATTGGTCCAGCGGTTTCATCTAAAAGTTATTTGAATATAAAAAATATTATAAGTGCTGCACAGATTACTAAGACACAGGCTATTCATCCTGGATATGGGTTTTTATCTGAAAGTACAAGGTTTGCAAGGATATGTGAGCTTCATGGAATCAAACTAATCGGCCCTAAGGAAGAACATATAGGAAAAATGGGTAATAAATCTGAGGCTAGAAAGACCATGATTGAAGCAGGTGTACCAGTTGTTCCAGGGTCACAAAATTCTACCAATGACAGTGATGAGGCTTTAAAAATAGCCAAGGAGATCGGATTTCCTGTCATGATAAAGGCTGCCAGTGGTGGAGGCGGAAGAGGAATGAGATTGGTTTATAATGAGGAAGATTTTAGCAACTTGTTCAATATGGCTAAATCTGAAGCAAAAGCTGCCTTTGATGATGATTCAATGTATGTAGAAAAGTATATTGAGGAGCCAAGGCACATAGAGTTTCAAGTTTTAGCCGATGAACATGGAAATGTTGTCCATCTAGGTGAAAGGGATTGTTCATTACAAAGGCGTAATCAAAAAGTTGTAGAGGAAGCTCCATTCAATTTGATGAGTGATTCCCTTAGGGCAGAAATGGGTGAAATGGCCATTAGGGCAGTTAAGGCGGTAAATTATATTAATGCGGGAACAATTGAATTTTTATTAGATAAATATAATAATTATTATTTTATTGAGATGAATACGAGAATTCAGGTTGAGCATCCTGTTACGGAGCTGATTACGGGGATAGATTTAATAAAGGAACAGATAAAGGTTGCCTGGGGAGAGAAGCTAGGATTTACTCAAGAGGATATAAAAATTAATGGACATGCAATAGAATGTAGAATAAATGCGGAGGATATAAACAATAATTTTGCACCTTCACCGGGAACTATAGAGGATTATTTTGTTCCTGGAGGAAATGGGATTCGTCTTGACAGCCATATATATAGTGGGTATAAGATACCCCCTACCTATGATTCTATGATAGGAAAGCTTATTGTATGGGGGAAAGACAGAAGAGAAGCGATAGTAAGGTTGCAAAGGGCATTAGATGAGTTTATTATTACTGGAATTCATACTAATATAGATTTTCATAGTCAAATTTTAAGTAGTGAAAAGTTTTTAGAAAATCAGATTAATACTTCATTTATTGAAAAGGAAATGATGGGATAAGACTTTTAGGAAGGGAGAAAAAATGTGATAAAGGAAATATTACGTAAAAAAAAGTATGGGACGATAAATGTAAATAAAACGGAAAATGGTCGAATTATACCATATCCGAAGTACACTAAAAAGGAAAAGGAGGAAAAGGATAGAGAGGTAGAAAACGACCTATGGATAAGATGTAAAGGCTGTGACGAAACTCTTTTAAAAGAAGATATAATAAAGACCTCTTATGTTTGCAATAGATGCGATTATCACTTTAGAATGGGAGCTAGAGATAGGATTAATTTAATACTAGATGTGGACAGTTTTATGGAATATGATGTGGAGATGAAAACTATAGACCCACTAGATTTTCCTGGCTATAACAATAAAATAAATAAAGCCAAGGAAAAAACGGGAGAATCTGAAGCTGTTATTACTGGAGAAGGAAGGATTAATGGATTAGCAGTAGTTATATGTGTTATGAATGCCGACTTTATGATGGGTAGCATGGGCTCCGTTGTTGGAGAAAAAATTACCCGGGCAATTGAAAAAGCAATCGAGAAGAAGCGGCCTGTGATCATTTTCTCCGCTTCCGGTGGAGCAAGGATGCAAGAGGGAATATTATCTTTAATGCAGATGGGTAAGACAGCGGCGGCTCTAAGTAGGCTGTCCAATGAAGGCCTATTGTATATTTCTGTTTTAACGGACCCTACCACTGGTGGAGTTACGGCAAGCTTTGCCACTCTTGGAGACATCATTCTAGCGGAACCAAAGGCATTGATTGGATTTGCTGGACCAAGGGTCATAGAACAAACCATAAGACAGAAGCTTCCTGAAGGATTCCAAAGATCGGAGTTTTTAAAGGAAAGGGGATTTGTCGATAGAATTGTTCATAGAAAAAACTTAAAAAATATGCTGTATAAGATACTATACATTCATAGTTTAGGGGGTGAGAAAAATGAATAGTTCCCTGAATTTTGAAAAACCAGTAATAGAATTAGAAAGTAAAATTGGTGATTTAGAGAATTTTGCTAGTGTAAGTGGAGTAAATTTAGAAAATGAGATAAACATTCTAAGGAAAAAACTAGATAATATTAAAAATGATGCATATTCTAATTTAACACCTTGGCAAAGAGTAAAAATTGCAAGGTTGCAGGAAAGACCAACTAGCTTGGAATATATTGAAAAAATCATATATGGATTTATAGAGTTTCATGGAGATAGGCTATATGCCGATGACCATGCAATAGTTGGAGGTATAGGAACTCTGAAGGGGACTCCTGTTACTGTCATAGGTCATCAAAAGGGAAAAAATACAAATGACAATATTAAGAGAAACTTTGGTATGCCCCATCCAGAGGGGTATAGAAAAGCCCTAAGACTGATGAAACAAGCTGAAAAGTTTAAAAGACCTGTAATTATGTTTGTAGATACTCCTGGAGCCTATTGTGGATTAGAAGCAGAAGAAAGGGGACAGGGAGAAGCAATAGCCCTTAACCTTTTTGAAATGAGCAGGCTTAAAACTCCAATAATTGTTATTGTAATAGGAGAAGGAGGAAGTGGTGGTGCCTTAGCTCTAGGGATTGGGGATAGGGTTTGTATGCTTGAAAACTCAATATATTCCGTTATTTCTCCAGAAGGCCTTTCAAGTATTCTTTGGAAGGACGCATCCTTAGCAGAAGAGGCAGCAGGTATTATGAGATTAACGGCCCAGGATTTATTTGAGTTTAATGTAATAGATAAAGTAATTAAAGAGCCCCTAGGTGGAGCCCATAAAGATGTTGACTCTACTTCAAGTAAGATAAAACAATATCTAATAAAGGAATTACCAGGCTTAATGGATTTAGATATTGATACATTAATTCAGAATAGGTATGAAAAACTTAGAGGTATGGGAACGTGGGGATAGGAGTTTAAAAATTAAGAATCTAGGAAATAGGCTTAAATCTATTTCATTTTATTGACTTTGTCAACAAGATGAACAAAAAATAGGTTTAAACCTATTTTTTGATTTTATTTGAATTTTTTAATAAAAATTAAGAAATTTTATAGATTAATTTTAAGCCTATAAAACTAATAAAATTAAAAACTTTAAAGATGATAAGTCCTTTATAGAAAGGTTGACATTTCACTAAATATTTACTAAAATTTTAACAAGTAAAGGTATATTTTATAGGTCCATAGTACAAGTAAGCAATCATATGATGGGATTAATTCCTGGGTCTAATAAAATCTAAAGTTTACAGTTGCTTTCCTTTGAAAATGGGAGACCTATAAACAAAAACTTTTTTTCATATATTTATATCAAATAAATCTTTAGAGAGTAGGTGGAGGCTATGTATTTTGGTGTTGCATATTATCCAGAGCATTGGGCTATGGATATGATTGATGAAGATATTAAGGGAATGAAGGAAATGGGAGTCAATATTGTTCGGATAGGAGAATTTGCATGGCATTTAATGGAAAAAGAAGAGGGACAATTTAATTTTTCATTTTTTGACATGGTTATTAATAAGCTCAAATCCTCTGGCATTAGTGTAATGTTTGGAACGCCTACGGCAACCTTCCCAGCATGGTTGGCTAAGAAGCATCCTTCTATTCTATCTAAGGATGAAAATATGCAAACTCGGGTATTTGGTGGACGAAGGCAATATTGCTATAATTCCCATATTTATAGAGAATATAGTAAAAGAATAGTTACACAGTTAGTAGAGCATTATAAGGATCAAGAGGCAATTATTTCATGGCAAGTTGATAATGAATTTGGTCATGAAGGTAGTGATATGTGCTACTGTGAAGAGTGCCAGTCAAAATTTCAAAGCTACTTAAGGGATAGGTATGAGGATATTGATAAGCTAAATGAGGTATACGGAACTATTTTCTGGGGTCAAACCTATAATGACTTTGAGGAAATACCGGCCCCCCTTAAAACAATAACCACCCATAATCCTTCTCTGCAATTAGACTGGGCAAGATTTAGGTCCTATTCCTTAAACGATTATGCCAAGGAGCAGGTTGAGTTAGTTAAAAAATTAAAGGGACAGCATCAAAGAGTAACGACGAATGTATGTGGAGGATTTTTAAATAACTTCTTTGACCATGAGGAGAATGTAAAGGGTCTTGATTTTGTTTCATATGATAATTATCCGGTATGGGGAGGCTTAAGGGAGCCTATTCCCAGGGCTGAAATAGCAATGACCCATGATTTTGTTAGGGGACTGCTAAACAGGAACTACTGGATCGTAGAAGAGTTGATGGGAGCCCAGGGTCATAGTGTAATTGGATATCTACCAAGGCCAAATCAGGCAAAAATGTGGTCTTATCAAGCCTTTGCCCACGGATGTACCAATATGCTTTACTTTAGGTGGAGGGGTATGACAAGGGGTGCAGAACAGTTTTGCTTTGGAATAATTGACCATGATAATAGATATGGAAGAAAGTATAGGGAGGTTCAAGAGGTTATCAAGGAGATTACTCCCTATGCTGATGTATTAAATTCTGAAATAAAATCCGATATTGCTGTTTTATATGACTATGACAACATATGGTCATGGAATTTTCAGCCTCAAAGTGTAGGCTATGATTTTACAAATGAGTTAATGAGATTATATACACCATTCTATAATCTTAACACCAATATGGATGTTATTCCCATAGATAGGGATTTTAGCAAATATAAAATTTTACTTATACCTACATTACAATTGATTGACAAAGACTTAGGAATACGTATAAAATTATTTGTAGAAAATGGTGGTATAGTTGTATTTTCTTTTAGAGCTGGTATAAAGGATAAAAACAACAATATTAACTTTAAGGAAACTATACCTTGTAATATAAGGGAGATATCAGGAATTGAAATTTACGATGTAGAATCTTTACAGCCAGGTCAAGAAGTGGAAATTATAGGTGTAGGGGAATATGAGAAAAAAGAAGGAAAATGTGGGGTTTGGAGGGATATAATCACTCCTGTCAGCGCTACAGAACTATATAGATATAATGATAAGTTTTTTGGGGATAGGGCTTGTATTACTGTAAACCAATATGGAAGGGGAAAGGTTTATTATATAGGTGGAGGAGTGGACATAGCAATAATTGAAGATATTGCTAGAGAAATAGCCTTAGATAATAATATACCTTATATTGAAAGTGAAGAGGGGCTAGAGGTATATATGCGTCATCACGATAATCAAGAGTATCTTATATTAACGAATCACACTAGTGAGGATAAGAGGTTTAAGAATATTGCTATTGGGCCATATGGAAGTAAAATCATTAAAAAGGATGAATGATGGAATTTTAATAGGGAAGGAAAATCGAAATGGCAACTATAAAGGATATTTCAGAAAGGGCAGGAGTGTCTCCTGCTACTGTATCACGGGTTTTGAATTATGATGATACCTTAACGGTAACCGACGAAACAAGGAAGAGAATTTTTGAGGTAGCTGAGGAACTGGAGTATAGAACCTTGAGGGAGAGAAAAAGAGATAGGAAAAAACAAAAAAGGATAAAAATAGGGCTTATTCACTGGTATTCTGAAAGGGAAGAATTAGGGGACCCTTATTATTTATCCATCCGAATGGGGATTGAAAAGGAAAGCTTTCATAAAAATATTGATATAGTAAAAATATTTAGACAAGATGGTCATTATGTCACCGATAGATTAAATAGCTTAGACGGAGTTATTGCTATAGGAAAATTTAGTAAAGAGGAAATCGATAGGTTTTCTATATATTCTGAGAATCTGGTGTTTGTTGATTCATCTCCCGATGAGAAGAAGTATGACTCGATTATTATTGACTTTAAACAAGCGGTTTTAGAGGTTTTGAAATATCTAAGGGATTTAAATCATGAGAAAATAGGCTACATTGGAGGGCGAGAGTATATAGGGAGTAATAGCCAGCCTATAGAAGATGAGCGTGAAAAAACATATTATGAATTTATGAAAGAAAACAATTTATATAATCCTAATCATGTGAAGATTGGCAAGTTTACAGCCGAGGATGGATATAAATTAATGAAGGAAGTATTAGAAAAGGGCGACATACCTACTGCATTTTTTATTGCCAGTGACTCCATGGCTATAGGTGGGCTTAAAGCTCTTCATGAAGCTAATATCAATGTTCCAACTGAAATCAGCATTGTAGGGTTCAATGATATTGCAACGTCGAAATATCTAGTACCACCACTTACTACTGTAAAGGTTCATACGGAATTTATGGGAACCACAGCAGTAGATATACTCCTAGAAAGAATCCAGGAAGACCGAGAAATTTCGAAGAAGATAGTAATTCCTTCCCATTTAGTGATAAGAGATAGTTGTAGATGATGTTTATGATTTT
>JAKSBP010000183.1 GCA_022361035.1 Clostridia bacterium | reverse complement strand
TTTACAACAGGTCTCTTTTTCACCTTTAGTTTAATTATTGTATTAACTCTTTCAAAAATATCAGACATCATTTCTTTATTAAAAATAAAGTTTACTATTCCTAAAATCCCCCCATTAACTATTACTATCACAATGCCCGCAATAAAAAAACTTACGTATCCTGTTATTGTTGGTAAATATTTTACCTCAAGGACTGTAATTACTAACATTATAATGAAATTAGGCACTAATAATCTTAAAAACTTAAGACAAGATTTATTAAAATAGAAGTAGTGAATATATACTATCTCAAGTATTGCTAATAAAACCGCTGTAACAAAAACAGCTAAAAGGATACCATAAAATCCTATAAAATGATTTCCAACGATCATCACTAGTATTAAAACAATGCTTGCAATTGATTGTATTTTTCTCCCAACTTTAAATTTACCCGCCATGTTTATAATATTTCCACTAGGTATATGAATAATTTCAAAAAACGTTATTCCTATAAGTAACAGGGCAATATACCAATTATAATAATTTGCATCAGTAATGCCTGTAGTGTAAATACGAATAAAGGGCATAATTAAAACAGCCGCAGTTGACAATAAAGTTAGCATAACTATATTTACTATGAACTCATATTGTAAAAATACCTTTAAGACATAGTCTCTATCTCTTTCTGCAATAAGCTTCCCAAAACCCATTCGTGGAGCATTAATAAATGCATAAATCACACTTTTAAGCAAATTAAAAATATTATTGTACACAATGTAAACACTAGCAAATATTGTTCCCACAGTAGCTGAAATGAATACTATAGGTAACGTTTTGTAAATCATACTCGTTAATTTTTGTACAAATACATCTTTCGTTCCACTTATTGCTACGTAGTTAGGTTCTTCGCTAAAGTCAATAAACTTATAGTTCCTTCTGCAAACAGCACTAACAATCAAGCTATTGATAACTACGCCTACCATAGTAACAAACCTGACTAACAACATATGTCCCTTTAAAAATACAACAGCTATAATTAATGCTTGAGATAGAACTAGCGTTCCAATTTGAATAGAATTTAAAATGTATTCTTTTTGCTCAGATTGTAATAAAATTCTATATTTCATAGCATATAAAAGGTTAAATGCTGTGGAGATTACTGTCATTAAAAAAGTCATTACTACAACTTCTATCGACAAGTCGCTTTTAAGTAATATAGAATATCCAAATGAAACAATAACACCTATAGTTAAAAATACAATTCCAATTTTATTGAATATCTTACCCGTTGCTGATAGAATTCTATTTACTTCTTTATAGCTTTCACTTACAAGTGGTTTAAATAAAGCAACATTTGTTGCCAAAGTAAATCCACCTTCTACAATCAACAACATGTTAATAAATTGTGTGGCTGTAGAATTGAGTCCATTAAAATCTGAACCATAGGTTGTTATGACCATTTTTGTAACTATTAAACCAAATAATCCGTTTAAAAACATTAGTAGAACTGCTGTTCCAGCAGTTAATAAGCTTTTCTTACCTTTGTTCATAAGTTCTACTAGCCTCCAATAGACTGATTAGAGTATCTGAAAATTCATCTGAAACTCTGTCTCCAGAGAATTCCACTAACGCCTTAGTTACATCTTGAAAGGTCAACTTCTTGTCTTTGTTTTCCATACAAAAATTTTGAAGAGCTTCTGTATAGTCCCTCTCATCTATCTCCCATTCATTTACAACAAATAGTAACGGATATTTCTTCAAGTACACTAAAGCAGGGTCCTCTACAAGTTTAGAAAAATGTATTATTGGCTTTCCAGTGCTCATATACTCAAAAATTTTACCTGGAACCTGGAATTCGACCGTATTACCTATATTGACCAGAATATTCACTTCATTCATCATATTTATTGCCGTATCTCTATTTTGAAGAGGTATTAACGAAATTGTATCTTCATTTGTATTGTATCGTGAAATCATACTTTCATCAAAATTAGTCATTAGCGTTAAATGAATATTAGAGTCTAGTTTTGAAAAAGTATTTAATAAGTTTTTTGGATTTCGAATGTCTCTGTATAATCTACCTGCAAAAAAACAGTTTATTTTATCTTTCATTAAAGGAAACTTTTTTACATTTGACTTTTCAAAAGAAATTGGCTCTAAATTAGCAAAAGGAACTGGAATCATTTTATCTACAAATTTTTTAAATGGTGTTTTATTATAAAATTTATGCAACTCAGGAGTTAAAAAAATTCCATCACAGCTGTTAAAAATTCTATATTCATCTTTAAAAAGACTTTTTCTTTTACTCTCACTTTTAGTTACTTCTGCATTATAACTAAAAGGATCAAACTCAAAAACAAACCATCTGATTGGCCCATCTATTTGTTTTAAGAATTCCTCTACAATAAAATGACTTTTAAAAGGTTGTGATATTGATAATACCACATCATAATTCTTTTCATTATGTAATTCTAAACATTTTTTTACTGTAGAATCAATTTTCCATCCCCCATATTGTTGTTCTTTTTCAAAAAAAACAAACTTTAAAAAATATAATGATTTCAAGATAACTGCCATTACTTTAATTAATAGGTTAAATTTTTTATTTTTTTCCAATTGGATTAAATATCTTAGAGCGTTATTACTAATAGCTCTAGTATCATCTACCCTATATATATTTAAACCACCGATGCACTCCTTTTGCAAATCCTGTAGTTTCTTTCTATTTGTAATAATATCAATCTCAAATCCTTTATCCCTTAACTTATTAATTAATGGTTTTACACAATTAGCAACAGAAGAAGGATAAGGAGAGTGATTTCCCATAACTATTAACATTTTATTCAATTTTTTATCCTCCTTTCATTTATTGTAAACATTGTATCCTATAATAAAAGTATAGATTATTTTCTCCAAACCATCCTATTTATAATGCCAGTATAGCTTTGAATAATCTTGATTACTTTAACACTAACATTTTCATCTATATAGCTGGGAACATCTACGCCCAAGTCATTATTTGCATTCATTATAACTGCCATATCAACCGCCTGCAGGACTTGTTCAGTTGTGATACTACCGATCACCATATTACCTTTATCAAGTGCTTCTGGTCTTTCAGTGCTTGTTCTTACTGATACAGCTGGAAACTTAAAAAATGATGCTTCTTCAGCAATTGTTCCACTGTCAGATACTACGCAAAAAGCATTTTGCTGTAAATGATTATAGTCTGGAAATCCAAAAGGCTTTAAGCTTCTAACGTTAGGATGAAACTTGAATTCTCTTTGCTCAATAAACTTCTTGCTTCTTGGATGTGTACTATAAATCACTGGAAGATTATATTTCTCTGCCATTGCGTTTACAGCATTCATCAACGCCATAAAGTTCTCTTCATGGTCAATATTTTCTTCTCTATGTGCCGACAGAAGAATATATTTTC
>JAKSBP010000389.1 GCA_022361035.1 Clostridia bacterium | reverse complement strand
AATAAGTGCATGCATTATAGGAAGCATAATGTCAACGTAGGTAATATCATTACTCGTAGTAAAAAGTGGAATGTCATGTATGTTTGCTAAATCTATAATTCGCTGAGGAATTTTACCGTAAATAATATCCGTATAGCAAAGCACAATTCCCGATATATTTTTTTTTGATAATTCTAGGAAGATTTCATCGTATCTGTTTTCAGGAACTGACAAGAATGTTGTAAGAAGAAAATCCTTTGATTTTACCCATTTATAAGCATCTGCAATTTCATAAACTGTAACATTACCAACCTGCTTATCTAGGCCATGTGACCCAGCTACTAAAAGAAGCTCAGGAATATTGGGTAATTTAATAGTTTCTCTTACTGATAAAGGTCTAAAACTTGACTGCATAAATTTATGGCTATCCATGACTTATTTCACATCCTAATTTTAAGCATGTTCTCTTTGTTTTTAACCATATACCTTAGTATTTAACTTAGCATTAGGGATTCTAGCTTTTATTTTCTTTATTTTAGCATTGTTAGCAGGTCTTTTCAAGTTCTCATTAGGTGTCTAGGAGGGAAAATTGGCAATAAATAAACTTTGAAATAATATCCTGTAATGATGTAATAGAATCAAGATTAAAGGGATAAAAAACCTTAATATTAACAGACATATTAATTTGTTTATTAATGATTGCCTTTAAGCCGTTGCCTAAACTCGATATCAATACTCTGAATAATAGAGTTTTTGACCAGGCCGTACAAATTATGGCGAATAGAAGAAGGAGTTAGATTGACTATATAAACGATTTTGTGTGCTAAAGAGCATAAAAAATTTGCCCTTACCATGACATTTAGAATTATTTTATCTTTTACTTATATGCTTTATACAATGTAATTATTTACATATTTAAATTATTTTGAAGGAAATGCAGTGACGAAAGTATAGGATTATTGACACTTCGAATATGGCATCAATCCCGCCCAATAACAGTCAATAGTATAATTGTTTGTATCATTTTTGACATAGTATCCTTAGCTAACTTGACTATAAGAAATAGTTTATGTTTTTTTATATAAAGTTTTGCAAAAAATGGGTATTGACAAAATTTTACTGGTAGTGTAAAATGTCAGTTGAGAATTATTATCGTTGAAATGATTAACTTAATAATTCAATATAAAATAAAAAGGAGAAATTAATATAATGCTTAATAAAAAATTTATTTTAGGAATATTAATAGGCTTAATTGTAGTTACAGTGCTTACAGGTTGTTCAGCAAATGAAAATGCATCAAATGAGCCAGCAGAGTTAACTTTTGCAGAATGGTCAAACCAAGAGCTTGTATGGCCAGAATGGGCAGAGCCTATCGAAGTTGAAATAAACGAAGAAACTAGGAGAGGTCCTACTTCTGTAAGAAACACCTTTGATATTAAAACGGCTAGGGAAAATATAGCTAAAATGCGTTATTTAGTAGAAAATAGTGAAGATACAGATGAATACCCGTATCACAATATGTGGAAAAATAATTTAGGTAGTGGCTTATTAAAACTCGGTGAAAATCATCTTGCTTACTATTATTTAAATGAAATAGTAAACCTCTCTCCTGATGCAAACTATGGAACAGATAAGGTAGATGGAAAGAGAGTTGTTGTGTCTATAGGCGAAGCTTTGGAACAAAAAATTGCTCACGGTAGAATGTTAAAGGCTATTGCAAGAGCTGGGTATGGTGACGAAGTCATGTCGAGATATCAAGAATACGATTATCAAACAAAGGGTAATGTATTCTCAGAGCAATTAAATGCTGCAGCTTGGGCAATGGGACTTATAGGGGAAGAAGAGGAAGCTTTTAAGCTTTTTGAGTATGGTATTACCCCAGAGAACTTTAATGGTTTAGAACCTTGGCAAGCTAGTTCAAATGTACTTACAGCTTCCTCATATGCATATGTAAAAGAAGATTATGATAAAGTTTTGGATTTTACAGAGAGATTAATTTCAGAAGGAATTGACTCAACTAATCCAGCATATTTTCTTGATCATGATACTAAATCAAAATACTTTAACCGTCATTGGAAATCATGCTATCAGTTGGCTGAAGGTTTTAAAGAATTAGCAACAAAGGCGAAAAATGGTGAGGTTGCAACTTTTACAGATTTAAAGGATGGTGTATATACTAGTAGTAATACAGGATACATATTAACGCCTATTGAGGTAAGCGTAACAGTAGAAAATGGCAAGGTTGTAGATATAAAGGCAACCCAAGAAGAACCTACAGATGATAAATCAGGAACTGCCCTTGAAACTTTGCCACCAAGAATTGTTAAGGCACAATCCTTAGAGGTAGATGCTATTTCATCAGCGACGATTTCTAGTGAATCTATTAAACTAGGTGTGGCACAAGCTTTGATAAAAGCTAAAAAATAATAAAAAAGCTGTATGAAATTTAGAAAATCCTATTATTAATTTAAAGAGCTTAAGAGGGTGGAGTAAATATTGCGTTTAAAGCCCTCTCTTTTTTAATGAGGTGAATATGAAAAAAATTGAGTTTATTAGAAAAATAATTCAAACTATTGCGTTTTTGCCAATAATTGTAATAGCATTTAATAACCTAGCTTATTTTTTTGTTTTTATTCTTATAATTACAGCAATAGGAGGAGCCTTTTATTGTGGTTATCTTTGTCCATTTGGATTTTTACAAGATATAGTATCTATTATAGGAAATAAACTTAAGATTAAGAAAAAAACTGTACCACCTAAACTAAATTCGGCTTTAAAGTTAATTAGATATATACTTTATATATTAGTTACTGTGCTAAGTATAAATATTATTTTTATGTTACTAAGATATGATGCTAGAAGTAATTTATATTTAGTTTTACTTGGTAAACAGATTAACTATGCAATGATTATTAGTATAATAATATTTTGCACACTTTCACTTTTTTATAAAAAACTTTTTTGTAAATATTTTTGCATAAAGGGTGCTGAATATGGATTACTTAGTTTTTTTAGAATTTTTAGTATAAAAAGAGATAAGAACTCGTGTATTAACTGTAAGCTCTGTGATAGAGCCTGTGAGATGGGTATAACTGTATCTACTTGTGATGCAGTTAATTCTATGAACTGTATTAACTGTTTTGAGTGTATAAAAAAATGTCCTATCAAGGATACTTTAACGTTTGGTCTAGTACAACAAAGTATTTTAAAGAAAAAAGTTGCTTTTGCAGTGTTGATAGGAGTTATATATGTTGGTGCATTTCACTCAGACTATTTTTTAAAAACCTCGACAGTAGATGTAAATGTAAAAGAAGCTGCAGTTAATGAGGTTGTAGAAGAAACAGCTAAAGAGGCTGAGATTGATAATGCTACTTATTATAATGGAGAGGCAGAAGGGTATAACAATTTAATTAAAGTTAAAGTAGGTATAGAAGAAGGAGTTATTACTAAAATATCCATAGTAGATCATGATGAAGATTGGGATTGGTATGTGATGGCAAAGGATCCTATAATAGATGCAATAATAGAAAAACAATCTACCGATGTTGATAGTGTAAGTGGGGCTACTTTTACATCAATAGGTATAATAGAAGCAGTAAAAAAAGCTCTAGAAGAAGCAGAATTTAATAAATAAAAAAAATCCACTAGCTTAGCTGGTGGATTTTCTATCGTCCAAATGCCTTGAGCAATAACAAGGGAACGGAGTTGTTGACACTTTAAAATTTGCATGTCAACAACCCCGTCCCCGAGGCAGTTCTAAGCTTGATTTAACGATTTAGAATTGTGAAATAACAAAAAGGGATTTATTTGATACTTACTATATGATAATATGTAAAATAAACTAATTGCATTAATAGGAGGTTTAGTATGTTCTTATATAGAATTGATGGAGAATTATCATTAAAGCTATCGGAACTAAAAGATGCAGAAAGAGTTTTCGAATTAACGAATCAATCAAGAGAATGCTTACGTGAATGGCTTCCCTGGTTAGATTCTACTACTAAATTAGACGATACAAAAGAATATATTAAAATGTCTTTAAAAGGTTTTGCTGAAAATAAAATGATGAATACAGTCATAATATTTAAAGGACAAATTGTTGGTGTGGCTAGTTATAACATAATAAATCATTCAAATAAAACTGTACAGATTGGTTATTGGCTTGGTGAAGAATACCAAGGAAATGGAATCATGACTAAAGTGGTTAAAGCACTGACTGAATATGCTTTAAATTATTTGAAGCTGAACAAAGTTGAAATTAGGGTTGCTGTTGACAATAAGAAAAGCAGGAGGATTCCAGAAAGATTAGGGTTTGTAAATGAAGGATGTATAAGGCAGTCAGAGTGGTTGTATGACCATTATGTAGACCATGTTGTTTACGGAATGCTTGCCCAAGATTGGAAATAAAGATAATTAAACCAATGAAGCTAATAGAGGTATTAAATATATGTGGTCTTAGAATTAAGTTTTATGTTAGCCATTAGAGGGTTAATATTTTCGAGTATAGAATTTGGTACTATAAATGTTAATTTGCTATAATATTTATGTAAAACTGCTTTATAAATAGCAACAGTTTAAGGGGGATAAGTATGCATATAAGTGTTATAGCATCTGCAAGGGATGTTAATTGTGAAATTATTGAGGAAAAGAATGTAGTAATCATAGATGTTTTACGTGCAACCTCTGTGATAGTTACAGCATTAGCAAATAAAGCTGAGTATATTATTCCTATGGAATCCATTGAAAAAGCTCAGGCATATTTCAGAGATAATGAGTCGAAACATTTGGTTCTATGTGGTGAGAGAGATACTAAAATAATTGAAGGTTTTCATTTTGGTAATTCACCCCTTTCCTATACAAAAGAAAACATAAGTGGTAAGGTAATCATTCAAACAACTTCTAATGGAACGAGAACAATTAAAGCCTGTGATAAAGGTCTTCGAATATATATTGCATCTTTTTTAAATGTTGAGGCTATTGTTAATCAACTACTTTATGACAAGACCGATACTGTAATTGTTTGTTCTGGAACGAATAACCAGTACTCTATGGACGATGCTCTCTGTGCTGGTATGATAATATCTTTACTTGAGCAGAAAGCCAAGATATCCATGACAGATTTATCTTGGGGAATGAAAGAAGTTTATGAAAAATACAGTAGCTGCTTGTATTCTTTTCTTTCAAAAGCTTGCTCTCATTTCAAAGTGTTACAGCAAAATGGGTTCAAGGAAGACCTAGATTATTGTCTACAGCAAAACATTTATAATGTAGTACCTGTTTATTCCCAGGGATGTATTAGGATACTTGAGCAGATATAAAGTGGAGTATGAGTCATAGATTATATCCTACTTTTTTTCTTAAAGGTCTAAATCTGTATGGTGGTAGTATAACAGCCTAGGGCTGTGTTAATGGTTTTTAAGGAAGGAGGTTTTTGATAGTGATTTTAATTTTTATCGTTGTTATTTTACTAATTAGTATCCTATTAAGTTATGGAAAAAGCGATCTATTAAAGAAGTGTTATATTATCTTTACATTAATTCTTTCTATAGGCGGGATAATAGGAATGTTAAGTACTAGACCCTTATTGGTTATGAGCTTAAATAAACGTGAAAATTTAGATTCTAAATTTGTATCATGGATTTTTGAAAAATATGATTTATATGCTGTAATATCTAATATTGCCACAATTATAGTAGTTATAATTTTAGTACTGATCCTATTTTTCAATAGGAAAAATAAGTCAGGTATTATATGGAGTGGAACTTCATTAGTAGTGATTAGTGTGATGATAATAAACTTTTTTACTATTATAGTTTATGGCTATGGAACAATTAACAAATTATTTGATTTAGCCTCATACTTATTAATGCTATCAATTTCACAAATTTTTTTATTATATATTCCTTTAGTGTGTAAGAGGCTTCTGTGTTATAAAGAGGGGTAATGGAAGGTATAGGGGTCATACTTTATTAATTTACTAAAATGTAAAACCAATATATTTATTAGCTGCTAAGGGGTCGGAGTTATTGACAATTTAAAAAAGAATACAAAAGAAAATAATAAAAGAATAGCTGGAAAAGAGTTAGCCATATTCTAAATATCTTTTAATCAAGTATTTCAGTTACTTTAAATCCTAATAAAATAAGAGAGAGGATAATGAGGAATTTACACAAAATTTTATATGCTACATTTATTTTATGAATCTGTTTTTAGTAATTTTGAGTGATAAAGTAGGGTTATAAAAAAGTAGCATAAACATATAGATGTGTGATTGAGAATGTTAACTTACTTAAGCAGTCACAGAGAATCCTTTAGGCACATGCTATAAATCTTATAAAAATCGCTCTAAAGGAAACCTCAGAGTCTGCTTTCGTTTATTAAGTTTGTTAGTCACTCTTCTATAAATGATAGTGATAGCGAATTTGCCTCATAATATTTATATATATTATAATATATTTGATAAATATATGTTGGGGGTGTAGTTATAAAATGAGTAATATAAAAATCTTTGCTATTATTTCCATGTGCCTTTTAGTAGTCTTTGGATTGTCACTGAATATAGGGAATGCTCTTGATGATGATTTTAATGAAATTTCTGGTAAATGTTATGAGACAAATATTAAAGCTTATATTAATGGAAAGTATATTGATTCTTATAATATAAATGGAAAAACATATGTGGAAATTAGCCAGTTATCTAAATATGGCTATGACGTTGTACAAAATGAGGATAACAATACGACTATTATATACTCTAATTATTATCCTGAAAAGTCCGTAATAGAGAATGAAGCATTAGCATATCCACTATACAGCTATAATGATGAGCATAAAGCCTTTATAGAATACACAGACCCAGAATTTAATGTTGCCGCCACAATGGGTGGACCTTTCTATATTATTGGCTGTGTAAAGGATAAGGTTACTATACAATTCGTTAAGGATATAAAAGCTGAATATCTAACTCCAGATTACATACCGATTTATTACTTGGATAAGGATGTATCAGAGTATTTTAGCTATGATTATAATAAAGATAAAAGACAGCTATATATTTCATTGAAGCCAGATAGTTTTAGTAATTATCACTTTGGAAAGTTAGACCCATCTAAGAGTGATTATTATGATGGTAAAGAGGAATTCACCATATATTTCTTAAGGGGTATTGAAGATGTACATGGTGAGATAAATAAGAAGACTTTTAAGTATATAGTAAAATTTGATTTGAATACTCAAAGGACAAAATCCTTAAATAAATTCCTTGGAGAATATAAGAGTGATGAGGATATTGCATATGTAATAGGGGAGCTCGGTATGAAGCATCAAATCATTAATTTAAATGGTAAGAAATTAATCTCTATAGAAGCACTTGGAAAGTTCTACTGGGACCAGGAAAGAAGAAATATATATACATATTCATCTACCTTCCGTGAAAATAAAGATAAAGAATTTCACATTAAGTTAAAGGAGATATCTAAACCGGTAATTGAAGATACAAATAATGGGTTAATAGAAACAACACATCCTAAAATGGTAATTGAAAATACCTTATATAATAGTGCTGTAGAAAAGATATATAGTACTATGAATCAGGTAAAAATTACTTTTACTAAACCTATTTCTGAGGAGTACTTGGATTATAAATATATTACTATATATACGATGGATAGTAATGTAAGTAATCAATTTGAACATGCTTTTGATAAGGAAACAAATACATTAACTTTAACCTTTGATAGGTATAAGCATTTGCATTATGGAGGGCAGTTTTCTAGAATTTTTTACGATGAAGAGGGTAACATAGTCGATAGCTATCTAGGAAGTAGATTTGATGTACATTTAATGAAGGGAATAGGCTTTGAAGATGGAGATATCTTAAAGGATACGATGCGATTAACCTGTGATATTACATGGTACCCAGATAACCAAGGAATTAATGATAAGACTTTAGAGCAGGAAGGTTATATAAAGGAAGTTACCACATGGAATATTAATGATAGCAAAATAATAAATTTTAGAGAGATGAGCGCTAAGGATTATAGAAATAAGAGTGGCCATGCAGTTGCAATAATTTACCCAGATAATCTAAGAAAAAGAACCTATAATAGAAGATTTACTTCACCACTATACAAAGGGTCTGTTAATGATTGGGTTTCCCATGTATCTAGTACTACTGAGTTGGTTAAATATAAACATGGTGGTATTATTGAAAAGGTAAACAATACGGATTCTGATATAGTAATCGTATTTAATAAAGATATAGATACTAGATATATAAATGATGAGTATATTAAGGTTAACTCTCTTAACTGGCATAGAGGGTATATCTATGATTATGATAGTACAAATAGGGCTTTAACAATAAGACCAACAACAGGTCCTAGGGACAACACAAAAGGGAATACATATGACGTTTACTTTAAGAAGGGAATTACTACTAAATCAGGAGAAATTCTTTCAGAGCCTATTAGAATAACTATAGGTACTAGCGGAACTGAAGAATCATAAGATTATATATTTAAATGTTTAGCAATGAGGGGTATCACTTATAGATGAGTGATTGAGAAAGTTAACTTACTACAGCAGCCACTGAGAATCCTTT
>JAKSBP010000373.1 GCA_022361035.1 Clostridia bacterium | reverse complement strand
GCTTTCATAGGTGAGATTAGACTCCATATTATCAGAAGAGAAAGAACTATGGGGGAGGTGAGAGCATGAAAAGAATTTTAGGGATAGTACTATTGATTTCACTTTTGACTGCCACAACGACAGTTCTATCCAATGCTACAGAAGATACAGGTCCAAAATCTGTACAACCAATAATCGTTATAAAAACCCCTATTAAGTAAGCAATAGGGGTTTTTATATATAGAAATACTTGTATTATTACATTAAAATGAAGCTCCTCTGGCTGATATCATTAAAGAGAGAGCCTTATCTAAGCTTTCCACTAAAAACACAGATATTGGTTCTTAGTCAATAAGTGAAAAGTCTTATGAAAAAACTGAAAATTATTTCCTCATATCATGCACTACTCGGAAATATATGGTATAATAAAGCTTGGAAGTACTCAAAAAGATTAAGATAAAGAGGTGAAATTTATTAATGGAAAGGAAAATTTTAATAACAATTAAAGAAGAAATTAAAAAGTATGTTGGTATAGATGTAGATATCATGGAAGATCAGGATGAAATATTTGACTATATTGTTTTTGACGGCCTCAATAGAGTTGGCTCTATAGTATTTTATAGTACCAATGGGTATAAAGTGCAAATAATTACAGATGAGAAAGATGTAAAAGCTTGCTTCCCTTGTTTGCTTTTAAATTTAAATCAAAAAATAGATAAGGATTTATCAAATTCCTTTAAGGATAGAAGTCTTGAAGAAATTAGAAATGACTTTGACTGTGATGAATACATACGGACTATTAGAAATACTTCACGTATTATATATAAATTACATATTAATCTAAATGGCCAAGTAGAAAAATTTATAAAAGATGAATCAGGATTAAATAATTTCTCTATAGAAAATGAAGGTGGTTCAAGCATACAGTTTTATTTTAAAGGAAAAAAGATACTAGAAAAGAATACAAATAGAGAAATCAAGGCACTATTAGATATTGGCGGGCAATTCTGTGAGAGGCTTGTTCCAATACTGCTATAGAACTAATAACAAGGAGGTTTGAATATGAAAAACATTATTAACTTTGTAGAAGATTTAACCGAGGAGCAGTTATTGGAATGTTATCTTGACTCTAAGAAATTACATAAAGACGGTTTTTTAAAGTCAGGATTCCTTAGATCATTGACTTCTAAAATAAAAAAAGAAACAGGGATAGATTACAGTATAACTCAAATTGAAAATGAAATTTTCCGTGAAATAGCAAAAAGAAAATATGAATAAATAATTGAAAGGATTTTATATTATGATGCTTTCTACACTTTATTATCTTAAAAATAGAATATTAAGAATGCTGGGCTTAAAATATGACTTCTTTATGCATATAATTACTACCGAAGAAGACGAAAAAAAAGTATTAAAAAGATTCAAAAACTTTAATAAGCAAGCTATAAAAAATCATGAAATACTAAAATTTAATCTCAACGATGTCATTAGATACGAACAAAAACGCAATGAATTACCAAAACATTTCAGAAAAGTAGCAGATATTAAAGTTCGACAAGAGTTTGGGGAAGATGTAACTGACTTGCCAAGCATAATTTCTAGAGCTTCTGTTTTAGGTAGAAAATTTAAAATAATAGTGTATTTAAAATGTAATAAAGTTGAGGATATTACAAATCTTAATAAATATACTATGGAACATATTATTTCTAATTTTGTGGCCGTCGAAAAAGATAAATGTTATTATCTTGGTGAAAAGTATACAATAACTTAGAAATACCTTGTATGGTATGCATTAATTTTTAATTTATATATATAACATGGGAGGATTAATAATGTTTATTAAATATGAAGTTGGGGAAAGAATTTCTCATTTGAAAAATAGAGAAGAAGGAATGAAATTTGACATGAGTGATTCTGGATGTGACCTCGTAATTTGCTTCAAAAGACCTACTTTAAAAGAAATAGAATCAATAAAAACCGGAAGTATCCAATTTGGAATGTTTAGTAAAAGTGGGATTATTTTTATACTTTGCAAATTCGAAAATATTTCTTGGATGGACGCACCATTTCATGTTGCTCTTACAAAAAATCTTTCTAATTTGCAAGAAATAGGAGAGGGGAAAGGTTATGGTTGCCACATAACATTCGCCGATTCTGCCACAGGAGAAATAAAAGCCTTGAGATACGTAGGCTTATACACAGACTTCTCTAGAAAGTTAAACAAGGCTGCCAAAGCTCAAATGCTAGAGAATAATTTTGATATGACAGAATACATGAAAAAATTAAACACTATAATGCGTAGCTATACTATAAAAGACATGGTTAAATACTCAGAGGCAAACTGCAAAATTAGACAGAGATAAGTTGAAAAAGGGAAGAGAGGAGTCTAATATGCTAATATCTGTTACTCTCTTAATAGCTATTTTAATACTTTTAATTATTGTTTTTAATTTAAACAAAAAAGTGATGCACTTGAATAAGAAACTCTCATCTTATAATGAAATTGCTATTTCATCAGAAAAAAATAATCTCCTCAGCAAGCTACTAAGTTTATCTTTTGAAAGTGAGAGTTTGACTCTACAGGCTAGAAAAATGTGTACTGTTCTAATCGATTACTACAATTTTGACTACTGTACAATTTTCACTTCAGATAGTAGAGGAGAGCTTAATATAATAGCTACTAATGTATCTAATAGATACATTAATGATATAGAAATATATGCAAATGATGTTATTAAGACAATAGATGATACCAAGTTAGGTAAAATTATATATTCTGACCATTTCTTAGACTACCCCTCAGCCAGTAGTAGATGTATTAAATACTTTCAAATTCTACCTCTTATTTCCAGGGCTAAGCTAATAGGAACTCTCATGATAGAAAGTAACAATGAATCTATACTAGAGGGTTATGAAATTGACTTCTTTAATATAGTTGTAGAAAATATAACTATTCTATTACAAAACTTTATTTTTAATGACAAATTAATCAAAGCGGCTATGGTCGATGGCTTAACTGGCGTTAATAATAGAAATTGTATGGATAAGGAACTAAAAAACATTTTAAATCTTCATAAATTAAGTAATTCGACTTTCTCCATAGCTATTTTGGACATAGATCATTTTAAGAAATTTAATGACATTTACGGCCACGCATTTGGTGATATAGTTTTAAAAAATGTTGCACAGTTCATTAATTCAAATATACGCCCGGAGGATACTGTTTATCGTTATGGTGGTGAGGAATTTGTGATTTGCTTTCCCAAAGCATATAGTAGGGATATATATTATAGAGTTGATGAAATTAGAGAAATGTTATCACAGCTACAGCTTAAAAATTCTGGAATAATAACATCGGTTACTGCTAGTTTTGGCATTGCTGAATATCCCCTCCATGGAGATAATATAGAAGGGCTTATTAAAAAAGCAGATAAAGCTCTCTATTATTCAAAGAAAAGCGGAAGAAATAAAGTAACTCTATACGATAGCAGCATATAATCATTTTTCAATAGGAGGCAAATCATGGCTCTAACCATTCAAGAAATGTTCGATTGCATAGACAATCTATCTAAAAACAAACTAGTATTAGTCCTTGAAGGAAAAGAAGGCAATAATAAAATTTATTCTCGTATCTACATAAAAGACAATACATGCTATTTGGATGTTTACAGTAGCTTAAATACATCTACTTATATAAATCGTATAGTTGAAGATATTTCAAATTTATCAAAGTTTAAAGTTCATATATTGAGCTTATTAAGAAAATATAGTATTTTAAAAATAAATATTGAGTAATTTTGAGAGGTGTTTTTCGTGAATGATATAGATTATATCAATGAGCTATTTAATGAATTCCTTAGAAATAGATTAAAAACAGATAAGGCTAGGAAGGCTTATAGAAGAGAATTAAACAAATTCTCAAATTTTATTGGTAAGGATTATTTTGATGCAACATTTGAAGACTGTAATTTATTCATTAATCACTTGAAAAATAAAGCCAAAAAGAAGCATCTCTCCTTAGCTACTGTTGAAAGAATTTATAGCACTCTGTTTAGTGTATTTAATTTTTTAGAAGAACATTTAGCCTGTATATGTAATCATTTTAAGCAAATAGAAAAACCTCATGTATCCAGGAATGTAAGTCCAGAAAAAATTATATCCTGGAATGAAGTAGATAAGATTTTATTTGTTCTTAAAAAGGGAAATATAAGAGATTATGCTATATTTCTACTTATATTTACTTCCGGATTAACTTCAAATGAATTAGTTAACTTAAAATGGAGCCAGTTTATAAAGGATGAAAGTGAAAATTTAGGCATCATTTTTAAAGAGAAGAATGGCAATAGATATGTAAAAGTCCATCCAGATACCTGGGAGCTTCTCTTAAAATATAGAAATGTTTTAGGCCTAGTGTCTGATGATAGCTATGTTTTCTTAAATAATAGAGGAAATAAGATTAGCTCTAGAAGGGTTCGTGGAATATTCAAAGAAGTTTGTGAAAAAGCCGGTCTTGAAAGAAATTATACTCCAAGAGACCTAAGACATAGTCTGGCTGCAATAACTCTAAAAAAAGGGGCTACCGCATCCCTGGTAAAGGAACAATTAGGCTGGAGTAATTCTAGGATTGCAGAGTGGTATCTATATACTATACAGCAGCTAGAGGAAAATGCTATTGATTACCTTAATTTCAAACTTAAGTAGGTTTTCAATAAGCTTTGGGAGGCATTGATGAAAGACACTGATAGATTAAATAATAAATTAAAT
>JAKSBP010000379.1 GCA_022361035.1 Clostridia bacterium | reverse complement strand
TCTATTGAGGTCATTGAAGAATGTTGTAATTCCTGTAACTTTTCTACTGCTTGGCGTCAAGGCTATGAAGTAGCCCTAGAAAATCTAAGAAATAAAATTAATAAATTACAAGGGGAGTAGTGTTTTTCCAAAAAACTTCCGGTTGCTCACGGACAACTGAATAAAGGGGTGAAGAAAATTCCAAAGAATATAAAGGAGAAGGACTTTAAGGAACTTGTAGCTAGAACGGTCAAAGCCTGGGAAGATATACTAGGCACAGAAAAGGAAGATATAGCCTTTATTAGGGGCTGGAAGCTTGGCTTTGAATCTTCCCTTAGTATATTTGAGGAGTTGATAGGAGAATAAAGCCTATACTATAAAATTTATTAAATTTAAAGGAGGCGTTTAAAGTTAAAAAATAGGATTATATACTAAGAAGCTATAGTTCTAAATTAAATTTAGGCTATAGCTTCTCTTATATGCTTCGCTATTCTATTTATTTAACCCTTAACTTGAATTTATATAAATAGGCAATTCCAAGGGTTATAATGGGTGAAATATAACAGAAAAAGGCATAGGGACCATAGGCTGTAGCTGAGACTCCCGATATTATAGAGATAAATAGGGAATTAACATTCCAAGCCATCAGTGGAGCTATAATCGTTCCCGTATCCGATATTGTTCGAGCTAGTATAGTATGTTTTATTCCCAATTCATTATATTTATCCCTTAATAATCTTCCAGGTAAAATAATACCTGTGGTTTGGTCACAGGTGACAATAGTTAATAGGCTGCTAATTATACCGGTTCTAAGTATAAGCTCCTCCCTTGATTTTACCTTAGATATGACATTATTAATTATGGTCTGAATAATTCCCGTTCCCTCTAAAAGGCTGTTTAAAGCTATTACCCCCATTACAATAAGCAGTACCTCTATCATTGAAGCAATTCCCCCACTGACCAGTATCTCATTTAACTCAGGGCTTGTGGTAGCTCCTCTATATCCTAGAAATAGAACCTTAAGGATATCAATAAACCCTATATTCTGTAGTGTTAAACTAATGATTATACCACTTAATAATCCCATTGTAATAGTTGGAATTATCTTCACTCCCAAAACAGATATTATTAAAATAAGGACTGGTAATAACAGGAGTAAGGGAGATATAAAAAAACCTTCTTTTATGGCTGTTTTATAGATATCTAAATTACTTATTTGAGCCGATATTTCATACTCCTTTCCAATAGAAAGGTAAAAAACTGCCGTTAGTATATATGCAGGGATTAGGGTAATAAGCATAGACTTTACCGTTTCCCTATATGTGGTCTTCGTTGTGGTTAGAGTAAGATTGAATAGGGCAGAAAGGGGTGATATTTTATCTGCAATAAATGCTCCAGAGATAATAGCCCCCATCAAAATGGGAACCGGTATTCCAAAGCCCCTTCCAAGGCCCAATAAGGCTACACCTATGGTACTAATGGTCCCTAGTGCCGTCCCTATAAAAATCGAAATAATAGAGGTAATTATGAAGGCTGTAAATAAAAAATTTATCCCCTTCATATATTGGAATCCATAGTATATCATAGTGGGGACGATTCCAGATGACAGCCATATAGATATGGTTGCAGCAATCAAGATTAGCAATACAAAAATCATCCTACATTCTATTAATCCATATAAGACCATGTTTAATAGTTGCCTTCGGTCAAATCCCCTATTTATAAATATAGAAAATGACAAAATAATACTGGCTAAAAATCCATAGACCAATGAAAATCTAAACAGTATACATCCTATTATAAAGCATAGGGAAGAAATAAGAACTATATAAGTATCCCTCTTTGAAATCATATTTTCACCTATTATTCATAGTAGTGGTAAAAAGGAAAGTCTTCAACGTGAAAATGTTTTATTTATAGATTACTTAAAGGTCTTTATGGACTAGACCACAAATAGTATCATCCGTAACACTTCAAAATAGTCCTTCGTCTTAAATAATACCTTTGTAGGCTCTATTAGCTCCATACCAGGATAGAAAGAAGCCCTATATGCTTTAATATGCTTAGAGTATGAAATCTCTACCTCGAAGCTATCTGGAAGCTCTATACGACATAAATCCATTTTACTCCTCAATGCTTCACCTACTTTTTTCTCGGTAAGCTCCGCTGCCAATTCGCTTTGTATGCTTATGGTAGAGTTCCCTACTCCTTCTTTAACTGCAAGGGTACTTATATTTTCATTAATTTCTTTTACCTCATCGCAAAGCCCTTTATCTCCGCTTAAAAATACTACTGGAACATCAACCGTAGCAGCAGCATAGGCGTGAATTAGAAATTCACTGGCATATCTATCGTTTATTTTTATATAATTAATCTCCGATGAATTCATTGAATGGGATAGTGGGTTATGGTTTGAACCTGACCGTGAGTGATAGCCAATAAATATAAGGGCATCGAAGGACTCATCAAGCTCCTGTACCATCGCAAAGGGGTGACCACTCCACCCTCTAATTATCTTTGCCGCCTTGGGAAGAACAGCGGGGTCAATATTTCTTGCACTATCGTGGGCATCCTTAACCCATATTTCCCTGGCTCCTCCATTTAAGGCCCCCTTACATGCAGCACTCACTTCCCTTTCCATTTGTTTTAAAAACACAGGATAGTCACTATTTGTCTTCTCTGTCTCGCTCCAGGTTGTGACACCTGCCATCCCTTCTATATCGGCACTAATATATACCTTCATATTCATCCCCCTTTAAATAGTATTGAAAAAGTAAGGCTCGAGATTATAAGGCTCCTTCCTTTCATTTTTCAATACTATTTTATATCTTTTCCTTAGAATTTAAAAGAAAAATCACAAATTTCAATATTTTTTAATTCTGTCACTTAGGATTATATAGATGTGTGACTAAGAAACTTAATAAACGAAAGCAGGCACTGAGGTTTCCTTTAGAGCGATTTTCATAAATCTGTTTTACCTTCTATTATCTATCTATAAACAGATTTATAGCATGAGCCTAAAGGATTCTCAGTGCCTGCTAAAGTAAGTTAATATTCTCAATCACACATCTATAAAAAGCTATCAATTACTTCAATATCTTCTTTATAAGCTTAACCTTTTTTTCTTTATAGGGGGGATATATTAAATCCAAGTTAACCTTTGTGGTTTTCTTCATGATGCTCTTCCTATGGGAGAAGGTTTCAAAGCTACTTTTCCCATGGTAAGTTCCTATCCCAGATGAACCTACTCCACCAAAGGGTAGATATGGGGAGACTATATGGGATATGGTATCGTTTATACATCCTCCACCGAAGGATACACTATGAATAATCCTTTCCCAAATATCCTTATTTTCCGAAAATACGTAAAGGGATAAAGGTTTTGGTCGGCTATTAATCATCTTTATCATATTATCTAAGCTTTCATATTCAATTACGGGTAAGATTGGACCAAAAATTTCATCCTCCATGACCTTATCATCCCAACTCACCTTATCTAGAATGGTCGGTTCAATATATAGCTGGTCTATATCAAAATTACCTCCCGCTACAATCTTTTCCCTATCTATAAGCTCTAGGAGCCTATTTAGGTGATTTTCATTTACAATTCTCCCATAATCTCTACTCCTTAAGACATCGTCACCATAAAATTTATTTAAACTATTTTTCATTTCCTCAATTAATTTTTCCTTTATATCCCTATGGGCTAATATATAGTCAGGTGCCACACAGGTCTGCCCAGCATTTAAAAACTTACCCCATACTATTCTCTGAGCTGCAACAGCTATATTTGCCTCCTTATCTACTATTGTAGGGCTCTTTCCCCCTAATTCCAAAGTAACAGGTACTAGGTTTTTACTAGCAGCTTCCATCACTATCTTTCCAACCCTTACACTGCCTGTAAAAAAGATATAGTCGAAGGGTTTATTGATCAATGAGGATGTAACTTCCCTGCCGCCTTCCATAACCCTTATATACTCCTTGGGGAAGTTTTCCGTAATAATCTTAGATATGACCTTAGACACATTTGGCGTATATTCTGAGGGTTTCAAAACCGCTGAATTTCCCGCTGCCATTGCCCCTACCAATGGCTCTATCAATAGTTGAAATGGATAGTTGAAGGGTGCTATAATCAGTACGGTTCCATAAGGCTCCGAATATATATAACTCTTTGCTCCCACATGAAAAAAGGGGGTTTTGACTTTTTTAACCTTCGCCCAGGACTTTAAATTTTTCATTACGTATCCAATACTATCTAGGGTAAAACCAACCTCCGATGCATAGGCCTCATATTCCGACTTATATAAATCCTTATCAAGGGCCTCAAGGATTAGCTTTTCATTATCTTTAATTGCTCCTTTTAAAACCTTAAGTTGTTTTAGCCTAAAATCTATATCCTTAGTTTTTCCACTACTAAAATAGTCTTTATGTTCATCTAAAATTTTACTAACTCTTTCATTAATGGTAGTTTCCATATAAAACTCTCCTTCTTAATTATTTAAGCAAATTCCACAATTCCCCTCTAAATAGCTTACTAATTATATATAGTTTCAAAGCCCCTAGGGGCATACCTTACTCATCGCAAGATTTTACCAAGGGTAAATTATGAAGCTTTCCTATTTTTGTATATTATTGATTTACCCTAAAATAATTGTTGTAATCCCCTAGGACACCATATATTTATAAAGTTTTTAACATTACTGTTTTATTTATACTTAAAAAGTATTTTATCTTTATTTTTTAAGCAAAAAAATAAAAGGGCTAGATGCCCTTATCATGTTTTTATTCTTCAAATAACCTATATCCAAATTTAATAGATGTAGGCTCCCTACCATCTTCGCCATTTCCTAGAAGAATTATATTATTAAACTCTACTAGCCCCTGGCCTTTCCTATATACCTTTACTTCTCTATAGGTATCTCCAGGATAAGAATCTATCCCTTCTATAATGGTTTCAGTTTTTACTAAATTTCTATCCCTTGCATCCTTAGATACTTCAATAATCTCAGTCGCTGCTTCATATTCTGTACCATCTATATTAACTACCTGTTTCCATTTCTGACCTTCTTCTATAGGGAGCTTTAAGACAGTCTGTTCTCTAATAATAGATTGGGAAAATCTCCTCTTCTCATTTTTTTGAACTTCCTTTACAGAATCCTTAGTAATAATATACTCTGTTTCAAAGATTAATTCATGTCTTGGAGGCCCTTCTCCTCCACTTACATCTTCAATTTCCCCTTTAAAGATTAGTCTAAGCTTATCATCATTTCTTATAATCCTATCCAGGGTCAGTGTTTGTCCGTACTCAGCAAATCCGTTATATATTAATACCTTTCCTTCCTCCTCTGGAAAATAGCTTGCTAATTCCTTACTGTATTCTTCTCCAATCCTTATATTTTCCTCATCTACCTTAGTACCTTCCTTATCACTTTCATTACACCCTGCTGCCATAATCAATACTAAAACCCATGAAAGGTAGAGCATCTTTTTTAATAATGATTTCATCCCTCTTCCATCCTCTCTAATAATATATCTTTATTGTTCATTCTTTAGCTGTGTACTCAAAAAGTGTGGAGTGAACCATAGATTTTAAAAATAAATATAAGTTAAACTTGAAGGGTACTTATAGAAATTTAAAATAAAGACTTTTAATAAATTCTATATATATGACGTTCTATACTCATTTTTTGTTCCTTATATATAACTTCAAATAATTTCATACTATAGCTATGCTGCATTAGAATTTATTACTCCTTAAAGTAACATTACTATAATACTATTTATAATAAAATTTCTCCATTTTAGAACAAAAAGATATGGGGCTATATATTGTATTAAATAAGGGGAAAATACATTATATAGCCCATATCTAAAGTTATATTTATTAATTAAGGAGTTACCCTAATTAGCTTTAGGAAAATTAGATAATCGAAAAATTTCATATTAATTTGCTCCATGATTTACGGTACAATCTATTAAATCTCTTTTATCTATATAGGAATTATATACCATACCTCCTAAAATTAACAGTCCTCCTATGACCTTTCCCTTTGAAATAGGGTTACCAACCATTGAATCTATAGCTAGACCCATAGAAAGCTGGCCAATAAATATAAGAAGGGTAGAGTATATGGCACCAATCTTAGGAATAACAATATTGTTAATGGATATGCAAATAACTCCAATAGCACCTCCTAGGCAGGCCCAAAGGGGGATATAGTAAAGAATGTCTACTGAAAAATCTATAGATTTATAGTTAAACAATAAAACTACTATACTAAATAGAAGACCAACGGCGTAGTTAATCAAAATTCCTTGAAATATTCCTATTCTCATTGCCAATTTTGAATTTATTATCATAGATACAATAGTCATAAAGCCACTAAAAAAAGCAAATATTATGTATAGCAAAATCTTCCCTCCTAATAAATCAGCATTGCAATTATTCCAGTAAATACTAATAAAAATCCAAATAGCTTTTCTTTTTGGAACCTTTTAATCTCCATTCCAAATAAACCATAATGGTCTATGATACAGGATGTTATTGATTGACCTAATAGAATTAAGGATAAGGTCAAGGATACTCCAAGGAAGTTAAAACAGATATTACTTGAAAATACCATAAAAACTCCAAGGGCCCCTGCACCAAATAGGTATATGGGAATACCCCTTAATCTTGGAAGCTTTGCTCTTTTGAAAAGTAAAATAGGTATCAATGTAGCAAGTCCTACTATATGGATGATAATTAGCGAAATATAATCTCCTACATAGTTTGCTAGAAAGCCATTGCAAGTTACCATCACAGCTATTAATATTCCTACAAAAACTGCCCATGATTTATACATAGTATATCCTCCATAAAAATTTGCATTAGCCACATTTATAGACTATCATTAAAATTAATAGATATAAAAGGACAAATGTCCTATGGTGGTATAAATTCCTGTAGTAATATTAAAATGTAATTATTTTCTAAAGAAGGATAGGAAAAATATGAAACCCTTAGATAATCAATCAAAATTACTTTCATATATCCATAGGTTTAATATTAATGATTGTTTTGAAGTAAATTTGCTAGAGAATATGAGACTCTATCTTTTCAATAGGGGAGAACAAATTTGCAGGGCCCATGAGAAGATTAATTACTTCTATTTCTTAGTCGATGGCAAGGCTAAGGTATATACTCCCCTTAAAAACGGCAAGTCTCTTCTTCTGAGATTCTATAAGCCTCTACAGATAATGGGAGATGTAGAGTTTCTAAGTTCCGACCATACCAATTGTGATGTCGAGGCTTTAACAGATGTGGTATGTATAGGAATTCCTATGAAGGACTTAAGAAGTATAGCAAGCCATGATGTAAAATTTCTTCAGTTTGTTTGTAAAAATTTAGGTAAAAAATTAGCTAATTCTTCATATTGGAGTGCAGTAAACCTTCTCTATCCCTTAGAAAATAGGCTAGCCAGCTATATTCTAGCCCTTGCAAGCAGTGGTGAGGACTATGCAATACCCCTTAACGAAATCGAAACCTATAAGTTAACTGACATGGCCGATCTCCTAGGAACTAGCTATAGACATTTAAATAGAACCTTAAATAATTTATGCCAAAGGGGAATGATAAAAAAGGAGAGAAGTTCAATTATAATCGTTAATAGAAAAGACCTTGAGAGGTTAGCTGGGGATTTGTATAGATAAAGGAAATCTTAAAGAAAATTTTAAATAGCCCACTTGTAATAGTTTTAAATAGCACTATCAATATTATTGAATTTCAATAAGTATTAGATAGTGCTTTTATTATTTAAAGGGTAAATTATTTTTGTTAAGTCAGTAAAGCATTACACAACTTCATCCTTGACTTTTGCACTGGCTTTAAACCAATCATAAAGGCTGTGGTATAACTTTGAGTATAATTTATAAATCCTCTTATAACACTCTACATTTTTTCTATTAGATTCAATATGGTTTGTAACCTTTATAATATTTGAGCAGGCAACATTTATAGATTGAAAGACACCAGCACCAACTCCAGCTAGAATTGCCGCTCCAAGAGCTCCCCCTTGAGTAGTATTAATCTCTGCTATTATAGCTCCAAATACATCGGCTAATATTTGCTTCCATAGAGGGCTTTTAGCACCTCCACCAATTACCCTAATCTCTTTAATGGGAATGTTAATATCCTTTAATATTTCTAAGGAATCCTTAAGACCAAATGCCACTCCTTCTAAAACAGCTCGGGTCATTTCCCCTCGGGTTGTATTAATACTTAATCCTATAAAGCATCCCCTTGCATCGGGGTCGGAATATGGAGTCCTTTCTCCAAATAGGTAGGGAAGGAACACCACACCACTACTTTGGGAGCCCTTAGCTTCTTCTAATAATTGGTCAAAGGTCATTCCCCTATTTACTTCTTCTACCCACCACTTCAAACAGCTGGCAGCCGACAGCATTACACCCATGGAATGATATTTCCCATTTGCATGGCAAAAGGCATGCAATCTATTTTCCCTATCTACTGCAAATTCGTCATGGGCTGCAAAGACCACTCCAGAGGTTCCAAGATTTACGGACACTATTCCATCCTCTACTGCACCGGTACCAATTGCTCCAGCAGCTTGATCTCCTGCCCCTGCAATAACCAGTATCTCCCCTTTAAGTCCCAATTCTCTCTTTGCTTCCTCTGTGACTTTACCTGTAACCTCGTAGGATTCATAAAGGACTGGGAGTACTGACTCCTTAATCCCTATAAACTCCAACATCTCCTTAGACCAGCTTCTATTTTTTACATCGAGTAAAAGCATCCCTGAAGCATCGGAAACATCGGTGGCGAAGTCACCGGTCAGTTTAAACCTTATATAGTCCTTTGGCAATAATATGTGCTTGATTTTATCAAATACATCCCTCTTATTCTTTTTCAACCACAGTATTTTAGGTGCTGTAAATCCTGTCAATGCTTTGTTCCCCACATACTGAGTTAATTTTTCTTTCCCAAAAAAGTTTGTAATGTCCTCACATTCTTCATAGGTTCTCTGGTCACACCATAGTATGGCGGGAGTCAAGACCTCATTATTCCCATCTAAGGCAACTAGGCCATGCATTTGTCCACTAAAGCTCACTGCCCTTATGGAATTTGATGCAATACTGAATTTTTGAGTTAATTCCTTTATACCCTCCCTAGTGTTTATCCACCAGTCTTCTGGGTTCTGTTCAGCCCAATTATCCCTTGGGTAGTTAACTGGATAATCCTTTGAAACATCACCTATAATGTTACCCCTTTCATCTATTGCCAATATCTTTACAGAAGATGTTCCTAAATCTATTCCTAATAAAATCATAGCTCTCCTCTCCATTACAATAGATTTTCTAAAGCGAAGCAATTAATTGTAGATACATAATATTAAAATTTATTAATCCTTAAAGGTGCTTAGCTATAAATGGAAGACTTAGTAGTTTAAATAAGGGACAATCTATCCTAAACTTTCCCTTATTAAGTTTCTAAGCCATCCATCTATACTATTCTATAAGTTAGATTGAATATATATATCGATTAACAATGTCCTCAAGCATTTCCTGTCTTCCCGATTTATTTTTAATCTTGTCATGCTCTAAGGCATAGGCAGTTAATTGTTCAAAGTCAACCTTATCTTCAACTATATCCCTTCCTATTCCAACCCTATAGCTTGAATATCTATCTTCAATAAAATTCTCTAAGACCCTGTCCTCCATTAATTTATCTGCTACAATCAATCCCTTTGCAAAGGCATCCATCCCAGCAATATATGAAATGAATAAATCCTCGGCTTCAAAGGAGGCCCTGCGAACCTTTGCATCAAAATTCAAGCCACCGGGTGCAATACCGCTGTTTTTGATGACTTCGTACATAGCCATTGTGGTCTCATAGACGTTTGTAGGAAATTGGTCTGTATCCCAGCCTAAAAGCTGGTCTCCTTGATTTGCATCAATACTTCCTAGAACATTATTAATACGTGCAAAATTCAACTCATGTTGAAAGGTATGGCCTGCCAAGGTTGCATGGTTTGCTTCTATATTCATCTTAAAGTCCTCTTCTAGTCCGTATTTTCTTAAGAAACCTAAGACAGTCATAGTGTCAAAATCATATTGATGCTTAGTGGGTTCCTTGGGCTTAGGCTCTATTAAAAATTGGCCCTTAAAATCAATCTTTTTAGCATAATCCACAGCCATCCTCAAGAATCTAGCATAATTATCCAGCTCTAGCTTTGTATCTGTATTTAAAAGGGTTTCATAGCCCTCTCGTCCACCCCAAAAGACATAGTTTTCTCCTCCTAGGCGGTTAGTAATATCTATTGCCTTCTTTACCTGTGCTCCAGCGAAGGCAAATACCTCTGCATTACATGATGTGGCTGCACCATGGACAAATCTAGGATTTGAAAAGGCATCGGATGTTCCCCATAGGCATTTAATACCTGTCTTCTTCATTAGATTTTCTATAACCTCTACCATCTCATCGAGGTTTTGCATTTTTTCTCTTAATGAGCTGCCCTCCGGTGCAATATCTAGGTCATGGAAGCAGAAGTACTCTATACCCAGCTTTTCCATAAATTCAAACCCGGCCTCTGCCCTAGCCCTTGATAACTCCATTTCTTCTTTTCCATCCCAGGGCCTTTCCATGGATTTATGTCCAAAGGGATCGGAGCCATCTCCAGTTAGTGTGTGCCAATAGCTCATGGCAAATCTTAGATAATCCTTCATTGGCTTACCTGCCACCATTTGATGTGGTCTATAATATTTAAAGGCCAGTGGATTTCTTGAATCCTTACCTCCATATCTAACCTTATCTATCCCTACAAAATATTCTTTCATCTTTTTTACCTCCTGATTTTAAGTCTTTAATTAATCTATCTCCTCATAGATAAAATAATCAAAATCACAATACAGGCTATCCCCCTTCATATCATGACATGCCATACCTATAAATGTTCCCGTAAATCCCATAGGAAATGGATATTCATCGGAAAGTATACTACTATTATATTCTTCTCCAATAGCCATCCATATCTTATTGTCCTTTGAATAATAAAACTGTAATTTTCCCTTAGCTATTTCTACTCTTAAATACAATTTATCCTCTTCAATAACGATTTCTTCTTCAACTGGCATCTTTAACTTCCCCCTATCGAAAATAACTATACCCAATGTCTTTTTGTTTATATCTTCATCAAAGGTCAACCTTAGATAAAACTGATTGTATTCATCATATCTAACCACCAATCCTCCCATATGTAAAAAGTTACTAGGATTAAACTCTAGTGCAGTTGTTGCCCTTACACTGAAGGATTGCTGTCTTCTTGCAACTAAACTTTGTCTAAAGTGGGAAAGAGGTGACTCCTTGCCATATAATCTTAAGTAGTCTGGTCTCTCGGTTAAGGAGCCCATGTCTTCATTAAATGGTATTCTTAGGGTTTGGAAATCTCTATCTAATTCTCCTTCCTTAAAATCATATATAAACCTCTTTTTCTCTTCCTTTCTTATTCTTCCTTCAATTTCAATTTCTTCATCGGGACGATTGGTTCCATTTTCTAAATATAGCCAATCATCTTCCTTCCAAACTACTTTCTGTATAGCTGTTTCCCTACCTAGGGTACACCTTCCTAGGGGCTCTAATGGGCGACCACATAGATGGACCATATACCAATTACCATCTACTCCTTCACATATACTTGCATGGCCGGATTTTTGAATAGCTAGATTAGGGTCCCCAAGGGAGGTAAGAATTGGATTTTTAGGATGTACCTCATAGGGACCCTCTATATTTCTTGACCTTGCCAAGGTTACTGCATGCTCATAGGAGGTTCCTCCCTCGGCGGTCATCAAATAATAGTATCCATTTCTTTTATATATATGGGGTGCCTCTGTGACTCCAAGTTCCGTACCACTAAATATTTTCTTAACATCCCCAATTAATTTTTTCTGAGCTGGGTCATATTCTTGAAGAAAAATACCTCCAAAATTATCTTTTTTCCTAAGCCTGTAATCCCATACTAGATTCACAAGCCATTTTTTCCCATCGTCATCGTGGAATAGGGATGGGTCAAATCCACTGCTGTTTAGATAAATAGGGTCCGACCATTCACCACGAATGTCATGGGCTGTGACCAGATAATTATGACTGTCCTTAAAGGCTGTCTGCTCCCCATTTAACCCCTTCCAAAGCTTGACATCGGTAAAGATTAAATAAAATTGCCCATTATCATAGCTTAAGCATGGTGCCCAAATCCCCCCTGAACTCGGATTCCCCACCATATTCAGTTGGGTAACCCTCGACAGAGGTCTTGAAATAAGCTCCCAATTGATTAAATCCTTAGAATGATGTATCTGTACCCCTGGAAACCACTCAAAGGTAGAGGTTGCAATATAATAGTCATCTCCTACCCTGATTATAGAAGGGTCTGGATTGAATCCCTTTAGAATTGGATTTTTAATCACCGTCATAGCTATCTCCTCCCTTTCACAAAGCTTTACTCTTTTACTGAGCCCATGGTGATGCCCCCTATTATATATTTAGAAAATAATATATAG
>JAKSBP010000140.1 GCA_022361035.1 Clostridia bacterium | reverse complement strand
GGTTCAGTACGGGAGGACATCCAGTGGGATGTAAAGGTACATACCCCAATAGACCTAGAGGGATATATAAATGGTAGGAGTCAAGGAGAGGATATAGTAGTAGTATCCGATGACACCTTTAAAGTAAGGGCAGATGTGAGCCAGTATACAGAAGAGGTTACAGTGGAGCTTCCCTTTGACTGTATGGATTCATCCAAGGCAAAGACCTATAGGGCCGGTGATAAAATTGAGTTAGAGGGGGGCCTTGGAGAGAGGAGTTTTAGTAAGACCCTATATCTTCCCCCAGACTCTGTAGATATAGAAACAGAAAATCAGCAGGCTGTATTTAGGGCCTATGCAATTAATCATTCCAAAGCTAATCCAAATATGGAGATAGAAATAGTAGACTTTAAGACCATAGGGGTTAAGCTGGAAAGCCTTAGAATAACAAGAATAGCAGATTATAGCTGGAAGAGCTACTTTAGAAGAGGAGATGGAAGCCTTAGAGACCTAGCAATAGAGGGAATAAAGGTAGAGGATATGCCAGTATACCATAATGACTATGAGGAAGGGATAAAGCTAGGATATAAAGTATATTTTAAAATAGACTCAGTGGGTCTGTTTGAGGTTGAGGATGAAATAGAGATAGAAGTAAAGTACTATGCACTGGATGAAGATAACAAGCTCTATAGGGCGGATATATACCTAGAGGATGATAATAGTGGAGAGTATAAAAAGCTTGAAGAGAGCCTATATAAAGATATGGCCAAGAACATAACCCTAGATAGGAGCTTTAGGGATAGCCATGAAAGCTTTCCAGATAAATCTACATACAATACTTGGGAGTTTGATATCTTTTTGCCCTATACAACCAAGGTAGTAAAGGAAGGCGAAGAGCTAGACCTGATAAAGGATAATACTAAAAAGTTTAAGCTTCTAGTAGTATTTGACATAGTGGGACACAAAGCCACAGGAGCTAGATATGATTATAGTCAAAGGGAGGTTTTATGGTCTAGTGGTGATGGAAGCATATATGGTAGAAGCAGACCTACTAACATAGACCTATTGGGTAAGGGAAGGAGCCGTGGTGAAGTTTTCTACTATAACCTAAGGAAAACTCTATTAGATGATTTGGAGCTTAATAGAGAATGGTAGGGGTACATTAATTTAACCAAGGAAAGTTAAAGAAGAAAAGCTTAAAAAAGAACAATATGCAAAGGCGTCTCAAGAAAGAACTTAAAAGTAATTCTTGAGACGCCTTTGCTTTGTAAAATAAAATGGTTGAATCATAGAGTTAAATTTATCCTATTATATTGGAGGATTTTGGTAAATTAATGTATGTTAACCAAAGAATTTGGAGTAAGTCCTAATGGGCCTCTGCATGGGTCAGAAGCCCTATATAAAAAGGAAAAGCCCCTTACACCTTGTATTTACATGATAACAAAAAAATATGGCTAAATTATGAACTAATTGTAAATATAAGCATAACTAATCATTAAAGTAACAGATTATGGCAGCTTCCTATTGAAAATGAAGGAATTTAGCCTTAGAGAAAGAATATAATAAATAACTTAAAGTATGTTAAAATTTGTAGTTTAATGGTCCATTATAAAATTTCATAGAGCAATTAACTAATAATATATATTTTAAACTCAAATATTCTGTTTTACTATTCCTATAAATCGCAACGGACTTCCGCTGTCAGCAGAAGTCCTATATATAAAAGGTGTATATGGGCTATACCATTTATCCTATTAATATAAATTTTAACAAAAAAGTATGTCCAGAATATGAATAGATTGTAAATATATACAGGATAGTAAATAAATTTGAATTAATTTGGGAGTATATTGAAATTTCTGTTTTAACAGCCATCATAAAACTCCATAAATCTTTTAATTATCATATCCTTTAAAGCTAAAAATCTGCCAAGGTTTGATTCATAAATGAATTTTAGCTTGACAGATTTTTTACAATAATTACTTTTGTTATATTGTTAGTTTTCTATATTAATATTTCCTTTTATAATTTAATATTTTAGAAGAAAAAATTTAGAGATTATCTTTTTATTTAAATTTCTAATGCTAACCAAGTGAATATCTTACCTATTTTCATACCCTTGCCCTTTTATACTTGGACTCACCTTAGGGAAATAAACGGTTTTATAAATTTCCGAAACAGTTTGCGACCAACTTCTATCACTTTCACCCTTTGTTCTTTTCCTCATATATTCAGAGATTTGAGTATCATAGTCATCAATAATACTCGTTAAATTCTTATTGTAGCCTTCCTCATGATATATAGCTTCCTTAGGAAATCTTGGCTTAAGGGATGATGTGTCCCTTGGATATCCTATAACCAATCCACACACTGGAAAGACATATTCAGGTAAATCTAACATTTTAACTATCTCCATAGGTTCCCTACGTACAGCACCAATTGGGACAATTCCCAATCCCAAGGATTCTGCTGCTCCAATTGCATTTCCCATAGCCAATCCCACATCGACAGAACCTACCATGATTGACTCTAGACTTTCAGTTATTGCTAAGTCAACTCCATTTTTTTCAGCAGCTAATTTTGCACGATAAAAATCTAGGGCGAAAAGCAGGAATACAGGTGCCTGGTCAATCCATAGCTGGTCACCGGTTAGTTCAGCAATTTTTGACTTCTTTTCCCTATCCTTTACAGCAATTATGCTAACTTGCTGACCATTAATAGAGGAAGGTGCTGCTTGGGCTGCCCTTACAATTACATCTAAATCCTCATCTTTAATCATATCTTCCTTATAATCTCTGATAGATCTATGATTCATAAAAGTTTTAATAACTTGATTCATCTTTATTACTCCCTTCATTAAATATTTTCCATATATCCTTAAGTTACTTATTAGGATTAATACCCATAGTATTATTTTTCCAAACTAAATATGAATATTTTTGAATAGATAGTATTTTAGGAATATTGGAAAAATTGGGACAAGAAAGGATTTTATATAGGCACCCTATAGTTTTATGAATCTATCTATTAAATTTTTTACAGACGAGATGTGTGACTAAGAAACTTAATAAACGAAAGCAGCCACTGAGGTTTCCTTTAGAGCGATTTTTATAACACATAGGAAATTATAGACCTTTTAAATATATAGATATATATAATTTCCGTACATGTGTTTCAAAAGAGTCTTCCTTATAAATCTTCATCAG
>JAKSBP010000168.1 GCA_022361035.1 Clostridia bacterium | reverse complement strand
TACCTCCATTGGCTGGAGCTTAATTGATTTATCCAATAGGTCTAAACCCTTCTCAAACTCTCCCATATTAAAATAGGAACCAGCTAATTTAGATACATACTTCGATTCGTATTGACTTAATTTTAAAGCCTCATCAGTAATCTCTCTGCCTCGTAAAATATCCTCTTTCTTCTTGCTATTTCTATATTTATTGATATACATGCTGGCTAGGTCTATTTTAAATTCCGATTTGTATGGGTATAGTTTCGATGCCCTTTCAAAGTAAGCAATTGCACCCTCTAAATCCTTATTATCTTGTAAAGATTTTACGCCCTTATTGGCATAACTATTTCCTAGCATAAATGAGGCAGAAAAAACTGTAAGAACAGCTAATAAACCTATAAATATTGATTTGAAATATTTATTATTAAAATACTTAAAACTATACTGAATCTTATTTTCATTTGACAATGTGCCCAATAAAGACCATAATATAAAGGTTAATGCAGATAAGGACAGATTAAAATCCATAAATGCATGAACTAATATTGACAATACTGCTAAGTACACTCCTACAATCATTATTTTATGATTCTCTTCACTTTGCCTATATTTTTTAATTGTGAAGTAGGTTATTAATAGAATAAAAGCTATAAACAATAGTAGGCCCACTAGTCCTATTTCAATCCACAATTGTAAATAATAATTATGGGCTTGAGTTGTATAGTAGCCATAGGACTGATATATTTTATATAGGGTATTCCATCCCCCGCCCCCTGCTCCAAATAACAAATAATCCTTTATAACCTTTATAGAATCATTATAAAATGCTAACCTTCCTTGGGCACTGCTTTCTTTAAGACTTATACTGTTTACCCTTGTAACAATATTTTCAGGTATATATTTATATTTCAAAGGTATGTCTTTTATGAGATTATTATTCCTATCTAATATTTTCACTTCATTAAAGGATACACTTGTATCCTTATAGTAATTTTGTAATAATATTTTTAATGACTCCGTATTTTCTAATGTGGTAAATTCTTGGGTTATCTCATTTATATCAAGATTTTTTAGTCGAATATCCTTTATTGTAGTTCCTTCTTCCTTTTCATCCATACTTAAAATAACTATTCGACCTGCATACTGATTTTCTTCTTTAATTTTTCCATTGTAATTGATACTTATCTTATAATCTGTATTTGGATTTATTTGTCCAATTTCCCTCATATAGCTAGTCCATTTATCCTCACCTGTATTATTTTCAAGGGTTAGGGAGGTAATAGTGTTAATGGCCATCAATGTAAAAAAAACTAAACCTATAAACACTATTATTAAAGAAATAAATATCTTCTTAATAGATACAGACCTTATTTTTTCTTCTAGATTAGCTATTATATATGTTAATATTGCAGATAAAAGTCCACTTCCAAGGGAAATTATCCAGCAAATATTTGTTGTCCCATCTAAAAATCTTGTAAATATAAATGCTAATGGTATCGATACCATTATACTTATAAAGGCATATATGAAAGCTTCTAATTTTCTATTGTTTGGTATCAATAATATATATGTAAATAGTATAAAGGGGAATATTATCCACATCCCTCTAGAATATGTAAGAATAAATGTAAACATAAAAATACTAGAAAAAAATCCATAAATGCCTTTTAATATCTTACTCTTTTCATTTAAAATCATTGAACTAGTTATTATAAATATAGCCGATAGATAAGATGCCAATGCATTTGGATACTGAAATGTTGAATTTATCCTTTTTGCTACAAAGGCCCCATTATAATTCCATGTCCCTATTGCCGAACCTATACCTATAACTGAAACAATAAAGGCCGAGGCAATTAGTGCATTAAATACAATTTTCTTTCTTTTTTCATCTAAAATATCCCTAGCTAATATGTATATAACAAAATAGTTCATGTATTTTAAAGCCTCTAACATAGCTAATCTTATGTTAACTCCATAAATAATAGAAATAAAATACATAAAGACAACACCTAAAGCAAATATATCTATAGGTGTTTTTATTATCTTATATTCTTTATCTTTAAAATTAACTATAATACACATAGTTCCTAATATAAAGCTAAATATATGGGTTGGTAAAAGCTCACTTTCAAAGTATAATCCTCTAAAAAATGGAGGGTATGATAATAAAATACACAGACATATAAATAGTATTTTTTCAAATTTTAAATTTTTTTTAATAGTTATTGTTTCCGACATGGTACAACCCTCCTATTTTAGTTCTTGATTTTTAGTAAAGATTTAACTATCTGTTCACTCTAAATTTTCAATAAAAACTAAATACTTTTTAGGTTCCTTATTATTTTACCTAACTGCTTAACCTAGTCTATTAATTTACTAGATTTATCTCCTTCATATAGCTTGATAAGTTCATGAAATTACTTTCAGACATTTAAGTCTTTAAGTTCACTTTTATTTTTGACTCTATATTAAAGGCTACTAATTACTCCTCTTTTTTTCTCCACTCTTTTTCCAATACTCTTTGAAAAATGCTATAAAGACACCAAGCATAATACCTAATATTCCTGCTATAGCAACATTTAGTTTCTTGTTAGGCGATATAGGATTTACAGGTGTAACAGCCGGGCTTACTACTATAATACCCGCATTCTCCATGACCGATGATTGGACTATTCGTGATTCCTCTAACTTTTTATTAAATGAGTCATAGGTCGATTGTGCACATTCTATTTTTCTTATTATTATTCTTTCTTCATGTACCTTTTCAATCCAAGCTCCCTGTAGGCTTTCTAATTCTTTTTGCACTTTTTCTATTTCCTTAGTAAAATTTCGCTGCTTCGTAAGGCTTTCAGCTAAAGAGATTTTAAAATCTGAAATTGTAGATTTTAAAAAGTAATAATTATCATTTTTTTCTTCAACAAATATTGATACATCAAATAAGTTATCACTTGTTTCATTAGTATTTTCACTAACTACTTGAGCTATAAAGGCTTCCTCTGAAAGGGATTTTTTTAACTTTATTTTCTCAGGTGTAGACTTTAACTCCTTTTCTGCCTGATTTATTTTTGTTCTTAGCTGTTGTTCAAATACCTTCTCAGTAGTAAGATTTGTTTTATATTCCGTTAATAAAGACAGTTTAGAGTCAACCTCTTTCTCAAGCTCCTTTACGCTATTAGGCTGAGATAGAAAGTTCTTATATTCTAACAATACTTCGTCTAACTTTTCCTTTTCAATTTGAAACTGGCTAAAAACAACATCTAATGATTTTTTAACCTGTTCTTTTATCATATTGAAAAGAAAATCCGCAAACTTATTAGCTAAAGTATTAGCTATTTTAGTTGCCAGTTCTTTATCTGTATTCCTTACCTTTATTTCAATTAAATTAGTATCCTCTATTGGTTCAAAGGCTATCATACTTTCAAGGTTAATTCTCGTAATATTCTTCTCTTCTAACTGTAACTCTTCTATAACCTCTTTTAAAATTATTGGATTTTTAATTTGTTGTCTATAGGTCTCTATAGTTAATTGGGGATACTTAGTTATACTACTTAATATTCCATCTACTCCACCAGACCTTTGTGTAGACCTTACTTTGTCAGTTATTTGAGATGCCATAAGGACTGTTTTAGCTTCGTATACTGGCTGTATTAAAAAAAAGCTTACTACAGAGGATATTAAAATTGATATAACAGTAATTCCTATTATAATTTTCTTTTGTCTAAAAAGTATTTCAATGAGTTCTCTAAGGCTAATTGTATAGTATTGTTCTATGTTTGGTTGATTCATTAGGTGGTGCTCCTTTCAAGCTTAAAGCATTTTCGCGGGCAAATCCTAGCCCTTTTATCATCATAATAAAGATAAACAACTTCTAAAGCTTAGTAAATTTAAAATGAAAAATATAGAAGCATCCATTATTTTCTTTAAAATTTACTTTGAACGTTTATGTTGTTTATCTATTAGTGAAACAATATCAAACTTTAATTGATACATGTTAAAATATCAGTACCTCTATGATTTTTTGACATGTATAAATTATATTTTAGTTTGTTTCACTATATAGAAAGAGCTGGAAGAAAGCATCTTCGGCTTCTCCAATACTATATACTAGTCTAGGTCCATACCCGTAATTCTTCCAATACAAATATGTCTAATATTAGTCCATAGATTTCTTCCATATCTCAACTCTATAATTATAATAATTTATATTCCTTTATATGGATTCGTATATATAGATATTTGAGCAAATTGTATAATTACCATTTTTAAAAACTTACTACTACATATAGCTTTGAAATCATAAGAGCCATGCCACCGAAATATACTTTATTCTAAATATTTAAATTAAGGATGATATTCCCATATGCAATTTCCTCATTTAAAAGCAAATTAATAATTTATGTAATATTTTTTATCTTTACTACTAACTTTCATCCTATTCTTGGTCCACCAAAGCAAACATTATTTCACCCTTACACACTACCTGGTCACCTACATAGGCTGCAGCTTGACCTTTCCCTATGTTTCTCCTCATGGATGTTATTTCAACCTCTAACCTAAGGATGTCTCCAGGTACTACTTGACCTTTAAATCTTAATTTGTCGATTCCTGCAAAGACTGCTAATTTACCCTTGTACTCTTCCATTGCCAAAACTGCCGATGCACCTACTTGAGCTAATGCCTCTACTTGAAGTACTCCAGGCATTATTGGATTCCCTGGAAAATGCCCCTGGAAGAAGGGTTCGTTTATAGTTACATTTTTGATTCCTACTGCTTTTTTCCCCGGTTCCATTTCTATTATCTTATCCACTAGTAAAAATGGATACCTGTGAGGAATTACTTTTTGAATTTCGATATTGCTTAACATAATTCATCTCCTTTCAAGACCCTTATTCGCTAATATCTAACCTGTTTAAATAATAGCATTAAGGTCTTTTTCCCTTCATATATTTTTATCCCAATACATTTTTATTTTATACTATTTCAGATATTTCTTCAATAAATCTTAAATTTATGTAATAATTTGCTGGATTTCCTCACAAAAACAGGTTAGTTGCTTTTCTGCACTAACCTTTAAGTTATTCTATACTCTTTTTCTTTTTCCTCTAATTCTTTTAAGTTTTTTCCATTTCTTTACTCAACTACTCATCATGGCAATAGTCCATTTATATTTTTATAACAATTCTATTCTTCATTGTTCCCATTAGAATCAATATGTTTTGAAAGCTGTGCATACATCATTTTTGCTAGTCCAATTCCTTCTCCCCTTGATACTTCCTTAGCTATTTCTTCATCTAACATGCCCTCAAATATTTCTCTCGCTTGGCTTTTTTCCACTAAGCCCCCATCCCCTACTGTCCTTCTCATGTTTTCCATAAGCATATTAACAAATATCGATTCAAACTGCTTGCAGGTGCTCCTTAACTTCTCATCATCTGAGGAGTTTTGAGCAGATTCAAGGATTTTTTTAAAATCTTTAGTTTGTTCATTTTTAGTTATTTGCCTGCTATTATCTATATTATATTGGGAAAAATTATTATTTATTTTCATAATACACCCTCCTATATCCTTAAGCTGTTAGGCAGTCTATCGTTTTAAATTATTTGCCATTTGTAGCATTTCATCGGACGTTTGGATAGTTTTTGAATTGATTTCGTAGGCTCTTTGGGCTGTGATTAATTTTATCATTTCTTCTACAACCTGTACATTTGAGCTTTCAAGGAACCCTTGAAGAACTTCTCCCCCGTCACCTTCAAAGGATTCTGTATACTCTCCAGAGGCCATTGTCTCCTGAAATAGATTTTTACCTATACTTTCAAGTCCCGCTGGATTAGGAAATTTCACTATCATTATTTGTTCTCCTATATCCTCTATCTCATCACTGTCCCTTGTCTTTACAGATATTGAACCATCTGACCCTATGGAAATTTCCTCTATATCTTCCCCTAGTTCTATATCCCCTGAATCCGATTGGAGATAATAACCATCGGCAGTTGTTACTCTAGCTTCCCCATCATCTATACTTAACTTAAAGCTTCCATCCTTTGTATAGAACATATTATCATTGCTGTCCCTTACTACAAAAAATCCATCTCCGTTTATTGCAAGGTCTAGGTCATTATTAGTTTGTTCAAGGTTTCCACCAGTAAAGGATCGTACTGTAGCAGAAGGCATTACTCCATGGCCTACTTCAAGGTTAACAGGCTTACCTTCTCCTTCATTAAAATCTGTTGTTCTCAATTTTTCATACATAAGATCTTTAAATTCAACTCTTTGCTTTTTAAATCCAGTGGTACTTACATTTGAAAGGTTATTTGAAATAGTATCGATATTAAGCTGTTGAGCTTTCATTCCCGATGCAGCCGTCCAAAGTGCACGCATTATAAATTCCTCCTTATTTTAGCAATATACTATAGATAAATAATACTAAATCTTCCCTATCTCATTTACTGCCCTTGCCATAGTTTCATCATAGGCTTTTATTACTTTTTGACTGGACTCATATCCCCTGTAGAGGGTCATCATTTCTACCATTTCCTTTATTGTATCTACATTTGACTGTTCCAGCCTACCTTGAAGAACTTGACCTTCAAACTCTTCATACTCTATTTCTATTCCTTCTTCTATCTCATATAGTCCATTTTCAGTTTTCCTCAGGTCTCTAAGATTGGTTATATTAACTAATTTTAGCTCGTCCACCATTTCTCCATTAACTAAAATCTCTCCTTGGGGTGTCAATGCTATACTATCGATATCTATTACAGTATCTCCATAGAGCTTATCATGCCCACGGTATTCTGTAGTAATCTTTTCTATATCTAACATAATATCACCATATAGCCCCTGAACCTTATGACCCTCTGAGGTAACCAATTCACTGTTCTCATTTATTTTAAAGGAGCCTACCCTAGTATATCTAGTGCCTTCTTCAGTGTTTACTTCAAAAAAGCCATCTCCCTTTATAGCAAAGTCTAGGGGATTTCCAGTTGTTTCTATTTGTCCTTGACTAAAGTTCGTTTCTATCCTCTCAAGCTTAACACCTGAGTTCATTGTTCCAATTATCGATGGATATGTAAATGTTATTAAACTATCAACTAATTGTCCATCTACGAAAACTCTTCCGCCTTCGTCTATATTCAATTCTCCATCTCCAACGTAAATACTGCCATTATTCCCTAAAATCTCATATCCATAATCGCTATCTAGACTTCCTTCTCTATCTTTATAGAAGGTTCTCAGAAGACCATCTTCACCTACAGTAAATCTCGCCTTATTATTAAAACTTATTCCTGAAGGCGTTTTCACCCTTATATAACCAGTATTTGAACTTACTTCAAGATATCCTGCCTCTTGCTTTACATCTACTTCATGGATTTTTCTGAGATTATGGGCTGTAATAGAACCATTCATTTTATTAATTAATGCATCCTCAAAGGATTCTATAATAACTAAATCCTTCTTAAAGCCTGCTGTATCTACATTTGCTATATTATTACTTACCACATCTATTTTTTTGTTATTTGTTACAAGGGATGATGATGACATATATAGTCCACGAAACACGTTTACGCCTCCTTTTGTTCATCATATTTACTCCTATTCCCATACCTATACTTTGGAGTTCAATCTTTAGAATATATTAATGGATGTTGGCATGGGAAATGCCCAGTCCTTAACGAAAATTTTAAGGTCTATTATCTATGGTAATAATCCCAATAAAGCCTTCATATTTTGATTTATATATAGTAAAACAAACTAAAAGATTAATTTATACATATCAAAAAAATCACAGAAACACTTATATTTTTAATATGTAAAATTTGACATTGTTTCACTATAGAATACTCCTAGATAACTTATCGGTTGATTAGATTTATTTCTTTAACCTTTATTAAATATTTTCAGCATCATGCTTTTACTTTCTAATAATTGAATCTAAAGTCATGGATTTTAATTCTAATCCCTAAACTTCAATTTAAATGGTTATATTTTACATTTTCATCCTCTATATTTATTTTAAAAATCCATGGGAAAATTTTAAGGCTGCTAACTATAAAATTAGCAGCTTCTTATATCTATCTTCTTGGCTTCCTAGCCTTTTTATTTGTCATCATACTTTTTTCAAGGACATCAATATGATTTAATGACATGCCAGTACCAATAGCTACACAGGATACTGGATTTTCTGCTATATATGTTGGTATACCCGTTCTATATTCAATAAGCTTATTAAGTCCATTTAACAGAGCTCCTCCACCAGTCATTACTATACCTCGTGTACTAATATCCGCTGCTAGCTCTGGAGGTGTTCTTTCAAGAACGGAATGAACTGCATCGGCTATGGCATTTACCGACTCCTTAAGGGCTTCAAGCATATCTTCATCGGTAACCGTTATGGTTCTAGGAAGTCCTGTAATTAAATCTCTACCCCTACAATCCATTTTCGTTGCTCCGCTCTTTCGATATGCACCTCCAATATTTATCTTTAAATCCTCAGCAGTTCTTTCTCCAATGAGAATATTTTTAGTCTTTCTCATATATTTAATTATAGCCTCGTCAAATTTGTCTCCAGCTACTTTTATGGACTCACTAACTACTATACCCCCCAAGGATATCACAGCTACATCAGAGGTTCCTCCTCCTATATCTAAAACCATATTACCGTCGGGCTGTGTTATATCTAATCCTGCCCCTATAGCAGCTGCAATGGGTTCTTCAATAAGATAGGTTCTTCCGCCTCCTGCCTCAGTAGTTGCATCTATAAATGCCCTCTTTTCAACATCTGTGACTCCACTTGGAACACAAACAATAATCTTAGGTTTAAAAAAAAATCTTCTTCCATAGGTTTTTTGAATAAAATATCTAAGCATTCTTTCAGTAATATCATAATCTGAAATAACCCCGTCCTTCAAAGGCCTAATAGCTACTATATTGCCTGGCGTTCTTCCTAGCATCTTCCTAGCATCTGATCCTACCGCAAGAATATTGTCTGTGTTTTCATCTATAGCTACAACCGATGGTTCTTGAAGAACTATCCCTTTACCTTTAATGTAAACCAATACACTCGCCGTTCCTAAATCAATACCTATATCATTTCCAAACATCCTTCCACACCTTTCATCCTCAAATCGTTTCTCACCATGTACTGTTCACTATTAGTATTTTAAAGTTAATTATTTTATAATTTTTTTAAATATTCTATTAGTTAATACTTAGAGTCCTAGAATTACTTATTATTAATTGATTTATTTTATATAGAAGTGCAATTGAGAATTTTTAACTTAATAGGGCAATCCTACAATTAAGGTGCAAAATCTATCTTGTTTTAAGATATAAACATCCCTTAAAAAGAGGTCCCATAGTCCGATTTCCTTTATCAAGTTTCTAAATTACACATCTAAAGATATCCAAATTAATGGTAAAAATATTCGTTGAAAAAATATTGAAGCTTTAATTATTTTCCACTGAATATTTTAGTTTTAATATTGGATATCTATTATATAATGAAATACACTAAAAGGTTAATTTATACATATCAAAAAATTACAAAAACACTGATATTTCAATATATGTAAATTTAAGCTTGAAATTATTTCACTATAGATAACCAACACTAAAGCTTACAATAAATTTTTAAAAAACATAATAAATTCTTCTACATTTTTTCTTTATAAGACTTAAACTAGAAACAAATATTCCTATAATCAACATGAAATCCGAAAAATTTTTAACAAAGCAATAGGGGCTTTTAAATTTTCCCAAAAGTTGATTATTCTTAGAGCACTTAAAAAAAATGTAAAATTATATCTATAAAAGTAACATTCTATACTTTTTTGTAAATTCCTCTATGTTTTTTTAATATTATTTGATTAAATACTATAGTAGGATAAATATAGTTCTATAGGTTCAAAAGTTGATTTGATATAATAGGTGATAATTTCCTACTACTTACTTCTTTATTCCTATTTCTGCTATTTTCTACTATGATATACCATATGAATTATAGAAGCTTGTCTACTTTTTTACCAATTCTTATTACGATTTATTGCTAATTATGGATTACCTGTTTCTTCCAAATTAAAAGACTCGAATATATTCCTATACTAATAGAGTATAAAATATTATAGGTATATGCAAGGGGTTATACTTAACATTTAACATTAGTTATTTAAAAAATTAAAATAAACTCTTAATCCCTAGATTAAATCCTAATTCATAGGTCTAAAATCTTTATAAAAACTATTTTCTTAAACCTTATCTATAATTTTCTATGAAATAAGCTTGAGTTCTCAATCTAAAATGTAAAACTCAAGGAGTCAAATCCTTGAGTTTTACCTTCATTTTTCTTTAAAAAATCACCTATCAATAATAAAACAGGAATAGTTCCTGTTCTTATCTTATTGTTAATTTATTCTATTTTGCTACACTACTGTATTTCATTTTAGTTGCTTTGCCACCTCTAATATGTCTTTCAGCTTTGTTTTTTTCAAGTATTCTTTTTACTTTACTAGCTAAAAGAGGGTTTATCTTAGGGAGTCGTTCGGTGACATCCTTGTGTACTGTACTTTTGCTTACTCCAAAGACTTTAGCTGTTTGTCTAACTGTAGTTTGTTTGCTGATAATATGTTCAGCTATTTCAACAGCCCTTTCCTCAATATAGTCCTTCACTGATGTACCCCCTTTAATAAATTGGTTTGTTACATAATATGCAGTGAAATGACTATATAGAACGAAAACAATAAACTTATTAGCCAATTCTTTTATAGATTTAGGACTTAGAAACTCGATAAAGGAAATCAAGCTATGGCCTTTACTCTTAAGAAATTTTCCATGAATATAGAGAATCTAAATCTACTTTTCCTTCCATTATCTACTTAAAAATATCATGGGCCTAAAGGACTTTTAGTGACTCACTCTGCAAATTAATATTTTCAATCACACATCTATAGATAAATAACACTAAAACTTGAGATAAATTCAAAAGAAAATAATAAAAACTCCTATATTTTTTCTTTCAAATTTATCTGTCTTTAAAACTATTTCACTATAGTACCCTAATCCTAAAAATTTATCTGCTGTGGAAGTTTACATTTTTCATCATATTTCTTTTTTTCTATAATTCACCCTTAAAACTTTTCCTCTTAGACTTCAACCTACAGCCTCAAATCTAATTATCTGATAAATATTTCATAGGGTCTACATTTTCTCCATTAACCAATATTTCAAAATGTAAATGCGGAGGCTCTGCCGATGCAAATATTGATGATGTTCCCACTCCACTTATGGTCTCTCCCTGTGTTACCTTATCCCCTACATTTACCATTGCATCAGTGCATAAATTACTATACCTAGTTATTAAACCATCGCCATGATTAATTGCTATGGTTAATCCAAGCCTTGAGTCAGTAAGTATCTCAACAACCTCTCCCGCTAAAGCTGCCTTTACAGGGGTATTCTTTTCTGCTATTATATCTATCCCATGATGGGTTGTATAATGTTGTAGAGTTTCTGAAAGAATCAAGGTTTCTACAGCATAGCCCATACCTAATTCACCTCGAACAGGCCATATTATAGTCATAACCTCTTCCCCAGATGTTTCAATTACTTCCTCATCATTTCCTGCTTCATTTCTTGCTAATTGAGTAATATCATTTTTAGACTCTGATTCCTCATCCCTAACCAGGACTTTCCCATCATCATGTTGCAGACTTCCATTTGGATCCAGGTTTTCTTCCATGGAATCTATTTCTCCTGGTGCCTCATTCGATATGCTAAAGCCTTCAGGTTCATAATTCTCTACTATACTAGATTGCTGGGATTCGTAATCTTCATCTACAATAATTATGCCTGCACTTTCTTTATCTACTTCTCCTTCATTTACATCCACTATTTCTGATTCGACTATTTCCATTTCTTCATTTTGGGGGACCTGTTCCTCTGCTAGTCTGTCTATATTTGACTTAGCCACCCAGGCTGCTGTAACTCCAACTATACAAACACATATGAACATAATTACATAAAATCCTTCTTTATCTAGCAATTTTTTAATACCTTTTTTTTCAATTCCTTTATCAATATTATTATTCCTCTTAAATAGTTTTCTAAAGCTCATAAAGTCCACCTCCATCTTGTATTATTACCAAAATATTGGTGGACAATACATGCTATTTAATATTTTTTACTCCTAGACTTTATTTGCTAAATTCTACTGCCCATAGACTTAGAATAGTGCTTGTCTTCTCAGATGTTAAAGGTTTAAACCTAAGTTAGATTCTTTGGAGACTACACTAATATAGAAGGGTGACTAACAAATCTAATAAACGAAAGCAGCCACTGAGGTTTCCTTTAGAGCGATTTTTATAACACATAGGAAATTATAGACCTTTTAAATATATAGATATATATAATTTCCGTACATGTGTTTCAAAAGAGTCTTCCTTATAAATCTTCATCAG
>JAKSBP010000370.1 GCA_022361035.1 Clostridia bacterium | reverse complement strand
GGCCTAAAATTGTATTAACAAAATCGAGATTATATCCTGTACAGCTTGCATTACATAGCTTTGATACGGATTTCAAAACACCGTATTACGATATTTTAAATTCAGCTGGAATGATTATGACATTTATCCCTGTTGTTATTGTGTTTCTGATATTTCAAAAGAAATTCGTTGAAGGTATCAGTTTAACGGGAATTAAGTAAGGAAATATAAATGTTTATTTGAAAGGAAGAGAATAAATGTATTTTAGACTAGAGAGAGTCCAGAAATATACGCGTGATTTAAAAAAACTAATTTATGATAAAAAAATGCCAATAGGGGCTGTAAGGTATAAAGAAGGACTTTTTAAAAGCTGTAAGGATGTTCAGGATTCTGAGCTGCCTTGGCTAGATTATCGTGTAGGCGATTATTGGGGAGGTAGAGATGTTGATAGATGGTTTCAGTTTGATGTAAAAATACCAAAAGAATTTAAGGGGAAGACTACAGCATTATATATATCCACTGGATTAGAAGATGAATACACATTAACTAATCCTCAGTTTCTGATATATGTCAACGGAAAAATTGTACAGGGACTAGACATTAATCATAGAGAAGTGATTCTTCAAAGAGAATGTAAGGGGGAAGAAGTCTTTTATATAGACCTAAAAGCCCATAGTGGTATGCATGATAGGAAGGTTGATCTTTTTGTACAGCTAGTTACAATTGACGAGGACACAAGGGAGCTTTATTATAACTTAACCGTTCCAATGGAAGTTGCTAGCAACCTTGGAGGAGAAGATAATAGAAGGTTGACTATTTTAGATGCTTTAAGCAAAACTATTAATATAATAGATATGAGAAAGCCCCATTCTAAGGAATATATAGAATCCGTTCATAGGGCTAATGATTACATTAAGAGTAATTTCTATGGTAAGGAGTGTGGGAAAGAAGCTGTAACTGCAAACATTATAGGTCATACCCATATAGATGTAGCTTGGCTATGGACCTTGGCACAGACAAGAGAAAAGGTAGTAAGAAGCTTTTCCACTGTATTACAGCTTATGGATGAATATCCCGAGTATAAGTTTATGTCCAGTCAGCCTCAACTGTATAAATATCTAAAAGAAGATTATCCAGAGCTCTATGAAAAGGTTAAGGAAAAAGTTGCCGATGGCAGGTGGGAAGCAGAAGGTGGTATGTGGGTAGAGCCAGATTGCAATGTTACCTCCGGGGAATCATTAATTAGACAATTACTTTTTGGAACTAGATTCTTTAATGATGAGTTTGGAGTTAGAAATCGAATATTGTGGTTGCCTGATGTATTTGGATACAGTGCCAACCTACCTCAGATTTTAAAGAGTTCCGGTATTAAATACTTTATGACAACAAAAATCAGTTGGAACCAGTTTAATAAAGTTCCCTATGATACTTTTATGTGGAGGGGAATTGATGGAACCGAAGTTCTAACACATTTTATAACAACGAAGGACCTTACTCAGACATTAAATCCTCACTTTACAACCTATAATGGATTCCTTTATCCAGAAGCCGTAATGGGGGGATGGGAAAGGTATCAACAAAAGGATATAAACAAGGATATATTGATAGCTTATGGCTATGGCGATGGAGGCGGTGGCCCCACTAAGGAAATGCTTGAGAATCATAGAAGGATGACAAAGGGTATACCAGGTTGTCCTAAAACACAGATTGATACAGCAACAAACTATTTTGAGCGATTAGATGGTAAGTCATCAAAGCTACCTAAATGGGTAGGGGAGTTGTATTTGGAATATCATCGTGGTACTTATACATCTATGGCAAGAAATAAGAAATATAATAGAAGGTGTGAGATGCTTTATTTAGACGTAGAAATTATGTCGGTTATGGCTGAAAGCTTTGGAATCATCAAATATCCACAGGAGGAGTTAAACCAAGGTTGGGAAGTTATCCTTAGAAATCAGTTTCATGATATATTACCAGGCTCATCTATTAAGGAAGTATATGATGATTCAGATAAAGAGTATAGGTATGCGTTAAATTTGGGTAATAGATTATTAAAAAATGTCTTTGATGTTATGTTGGAAAATATCAGTGTTGATAAGCAAAGTGTTGTGGCATTCAATACATTATCCTTTAAAAGGAATGATATTGTAGCCTTTGAGCTTGATAATAGCTATGTAAATGAAGAAACAGGCCATATTACTCTACTTGATAAAAATGGGAAACCTTCGGCATGTCAGATTATTAGAGAAGATAATACAACAAAAGGATTATTTTATGCAAAGGATATACCGGCAAAGGGATATACAGCCTATCAATTAAGTAATACAATGGAGGCCTTTAAATCAACCATGTATATTGATAAGCAAAGGCTTGAAAATAAATTTTTCATTCTTAAACTAGATGATAAGGGTACATTCATCTCAATTTATGATAAAAGAAATGATAGAGAGATTCTTAAGGAAAATGGCCGAGGCAATAGGATTTTGGCCTATGAAGATAAGCCCATGGATAATGATAATTGGGACATTGACATTTACTATAAGGAAAAGGCATGGGAATTGGATTTAGTAGAAAAAATAGTCATAGTAGAAAATGGGCCTGTCAGAGGAGTTCTTGAAATACATAAGAAATTTCTTGATTCCAAATGGATTCAAAGGATTATTATCTATAATGATATTCCAAGAATTGATTTTGATACCTATATTGATTGGAAGCAAAGTGATATTCTATTGAAGGCAACGTTTCCAATAGAAATAAATACAGATAAAGCAACTTACGAAATTCAGTATGGCCATGTAGAACGTCCTACCCATTGGAACACATCTTGGGATGTGGCAAGATTTGAAGTGGTAGGTCATAAGTGGGTAGATATATCAGAAGATGGCTATGGAGTTAGTATGCTCAATGATAGTAAATACGGTCATGATATCAAGGATGGAGACATGAGCATAACTCTAATTACATCGGGAACATATCCTAATCCTGATGCTGATAAGGAGGAGCATCGATTCAGATATTCTCTATACCCTCATGGAGAAAATTGGAGGCATGGAGGAACTATCAATATGGCCTACTGTTTTAATAATCCAGTTTATGGGAAACTTACCCATAATAATAGAGGCAATATGCCAAGTGAATTTAGCTTAGCTTCATTAGACAAGGATAATGTATTTATAGAGGTCATAAAGAAGTCAGAGGACACTGAAGACATAATTATTCGATTATATGAAGGACATAATAGGAGGACAAAGGTTGCATTAACATACCATCAAGAATTTAGCAAAGTTATTGAATGTAATATGATGGAGGAGGAATTAAGGGAAGTGAAATCCCACTCAACAAGTTTTGAGTTTGAGATAAAGCCCTTTGAAATAAAGACCTATAAAATATGCAAATAGTTGTTAGAAAAAATTTCAATTTTATATATGTTAAAACTAATAAAAATAATTTAGGGGGGAAGGGACATATGTATATTGGCATTGATTTGGGAGGTACTAATATTGCTGGCGGATTAGTTGATGAGAATGGAAGGATAAAATATGAAGGGTCGTGTCAGACAAAAAGCCATAGGCCGCCAAAAGAAATAATTTTAAATATAAAGGATTTGGTGTTAGAAATAATTGAAGGATATGGCATTGACAAGGGACAGGTGAAAGCTATTGGTATAGGTATTCCTGGATTAGCCGATAAAGATGGAAAAGTTATATTTTGTGTAAATCTAGGTTGGAAAAATGAACCTTTAAGAGAAATTTTAGAGGAAGAATTAGATATACCTGTATATATGGATAATGATGCCACTGTAGCGGCCATAGCGGAGTATGAATATGGAAGAATGAAGGGTGCTGAAAGCGCAGTTATGCTCACTCTTGGCACTGGTATCGGAGGAGGAATAATTTTAAATGGTAAAGCATATAGTGGATATAATGGTATAGGTTCAGAAATAGGTCATATGGTAATAGGTGAGAACTATTATGATTGCAATTGTGGAAGAAATGGATGCTTTGAAACATTCGCTTCTTCCACAGCAATAATAAATTATACAAGAAAATTACTTGCACAAAAAAGTACAGATACAGTAATTAATAACCTTATAAAGGGAGATATAGATAAGCTTAATGCTAAAATAATATTTGATGCTGCTAGAGCAGGCGATGAGATTGGGAATATAGCTGTTAAAAGACTAGTAAAATACATTGGTATAGGAATATTTAATATAGTTAACTTAATTGACCCTCAAATAATTGCATTAGGTGGGGGTATGGCAAATGCAGGACAATTTTTATTGGATTTAGTAATAGAAGAAGTCCTTAAAAATAAGTATTATAAGAGCTTACCAATGGCTAAAATTGCTTTAGCAAAGCTAGGAAACGAAGCTGGAATCATAGGTGCAGCGATGCTTAGCAGGCATACAGGCTGATAAGGTAAGAGATAGGGTAAATCACTATAGATATTGAATAATATTGTAATTGCTAAGCTAAACTATAGAAGTGATAGATATGAGATTAAAGGTGAATATGTAGAGTTAGTGTAAGTGTTACCAAAGCATATATTACCATTGATATTTGTGAAGAATATATGTATAATGTTGTAATGTCACCTAAAAAATGAGATTTTATGATTGCAATAAATCTTCTTTTATGATATTATGTTTTGTTGTAAGTTGTTTTTAGCTATTTCTTTTACTATGTTGTCAAGCCGTCTTCAAAAGACAAATAAAAGGGAAATAATCTGCTGCCATTGGATATTTGAGAAATAAAGGTGCAATATGAAAGATTTCTATATGAAAGAAGCTCTGAAAGAGGCAAGAAAGGCCTTTGAGCTTGGAGAAATTCCAATTGGAGCAATAATTGTAAGGGATAATGAAATTATTGCTAGAGCCTATAACCTAAGGGAGAGTACAAAGGACCCTACTGCCCATGCCGAGATACTTGCTATTAGAAGGGCATCGGAAGCTTTAGGTGGGTGGAGGTTGACAGGTTGTGACTTATATGTTACCATAGAACCCTGTCCTATGTGTGCTGGGGCTATAGTGATGGCTAGAATTAATAGACTTTTTATTGGTTCTATGGACCCGAAGGCAGGTTCAGCAGGCTCTTTATATAACATAGTTGATGATAATAGGCTTAATCATAGGGTTAAGGTTATATATAATGTTTTGAGCAGTGAATGTTCAAATATAATGAAAGAATTTTTTAAGAAATTGAGAAAAAAGTAAAGTCGGTAAGACACTATAAGTAATATAGATTTATGAATTTGGAGAGGTGTCCGAGTTGGCTAAGGGGCACGCCTGGAAAGCGTGTAAGGCCGCAAGGCCCCGCGGGTTCGAGTCCCGCTCTCTCCGCCAGTAAAAATAATTGCTTTATATAAAGCAATTATTTTTACTGGCGGAGAGAGCGGGACTCGAACCCGCGGGGCCTTGCGGC
>JAKSBP010000039.1 GCA_022361035.1 Clostridia bacterium | reverse complement strand
CAACAAAACTACAAACCCTGTTGTCTTTCATAGATGAAGGAAAAAAAGAAGCCTTAAATAGAGAGATGTCCCATTTAGAAGGGGAAGAAAAATAAAAAAATAATTATTTTCAATGATATTTATAAAAAATTTCATTAAGGTTAGATGGTGAGATTGAATGAAGGACAATTTAGATATTGTTGCACAGGTTAAACTCAACCAAAGTGCCGAAGCTATCCAAGGGCTTCAAGGGCAAATCTCTATCCTTGAAGAAGGTTTAAGGAGTACAGAGGTCAACTTAACAGTAAAGCTAGATGAGAGCATGGTAGAAAAAGTTAAATATCAGTTTGCAGAAATTCAGGAAGAAGTCAAAAATTTTAAAGACCTTGGAGACACTAATAATCTAAATAATAGCTTAAAAATGATTGAAGTTGTAACTGAGGGGTCAGCTAATAAACTAGAGGCTTTAAAATCCATTGCTGATGAAAGTAGTGAGGGCCTATATAGGTTAAGTGGAGGAATAAATCAAAGTACAAATGCTATGTTAAGTTTGTCACAGGAAATAAGTAATGGAATCACCTCCCTTATACTGACAGATTTAATGGAAGATATTCTAAGAAGTATAAAAGAAGTTATCGAAACCGTAAAGATTCTAGATGAAGACCTGACTCAAGTTGCCATTACCACAGGTATGTCTGGGGAGGAAATTGGGAATCTTGCTCTCCAATACGTTAAGCTTAGTGAGGAGATTGGGAGGGCTGCTGGGGAGATTTCCAAGGCTAATAGGGAATTGATAACAGTTCAGGACTTATCGCCAGAGGAAAGCTTTGACCGTCTCCAGAATGCCCTGAAATTATGTGTTGCAGAGGGGATAGAGACAAATGAAGGAATTTCAATCCTTACATCTTCAATAAATATATTTGGAGAGGAAGCTGAGAGAGCAGGAGATATGATTCTCAGCCTAGGCAAGATATCGGGCCTATCAATTAAGGAAATTGGAAAGGTCTTAGATAAAATGGCCTCAAGTGGAAAAAAGACTGGCATAACTTTAGAGCAGTTTGGTGCAGTACTTTCCACCTTAGCTGAAATTGCCCAAGGAAGTCCCCCTTCCCTAGTTAATTCCTTAGATGCTATATTATTAAATTTTGATAGATTAGATAAAACATCAGGAGTAATAGATCAAGATTTTAGCAGCCTGAAAACAAGCCTGGAAAACCTTGCTATTACCTTTATCAATGCCAATGGTCAGATGATGCCCACCTATTACATATTAGAGGAGCTTTCCTATAAGTGGCAGGAGCTAGACTGGAATACCAAGGCATATATTGCAAATCTATGGACAGGCATGGAGCAGCAAAGCAGCTTTATAGCCGTAATGGAGAATTTCAATCGGGTACAGAGTATCCATAATGACTTATTGAATTCTGCGGGGACATTAAGTCAAAGATATGCAGAGCAACTAAATAGTATTCAAGGTTCTACGGGTAATGTAATAGAGTCATTTGGTAAGATGTACGTCCACTTGCTGCTAAACAATGAACAGTTTAATAATTCTATAAAGGGTATAAGCAGTAGAATGGTGACCCAAATGGTAGCAGTAGGTAAGAGTATAGGTAGTGCCAATGCTTCAATGGGACTTTTTAAGGCTTCTGCAGGCATAGTCAAGGCTGGATTTAAAGGTATTACATTATCTGCAATTGGCGCAAAGGCAGCAGTAATTGGAGTTCAAGCTGCATTAACCATGGGTATTTCTGCTGCTATTACCGGCATCGTTGGAGCTATTTCTGCCTGGATAGGCGTATCGGAGAAGGCTAAGCAAGAAAATGAACAATTAGCAGAAAGCGTTAAAAATAATATTAACTCCTATGAGAATAATATCAAAAGCCTTAAGAATGTCAGTGAAGAGTTTGACAGACTTAATGAAAAGCTTGGTGAGAATAGAGATTTTACTAACTTAACCGCCCAGGAACAGGATAGATATAATCAATTAATAAGTCAGCTAGCCAACATCTCACCAGGAATTGTTCAGCACTATGATGAAAAGGGTAGAGCCATTGTAGATTATGGATTAAAGGTAGATGACTTAATTGAAAAGCAAGAGAAACTAATTGAGTTAGAAAATAAAAGGCAAATTTCAAAGGGAACAGAAGCTGTTAAGTTATTAGATAAGGAAATAAAAAAAGATGAAGAAAGACAGGATGATATTGTAAAAGAAATAAAAGAAACAAAGGAAGATATAAAAGACTATAAAATTGACCTGGAAAACAATAGACATCTTACTGATGAGGAAAAAGATAGTACCCTTATAAAACTAGAAAAATCCAGAACTAGACTTGTAGAACTTGAAAGTGAATATGCAGTTTTAGAGCAGGAAATAGATGAGAGTAAGGATAAGCAGAGGGAGCTTGTTGATAAATATTTTAGCATTGTTAAAGAGCTAGAAGCCCTTCCTAGTCCCATCAGAGATGATGTTCGAAATAAGGTAATGAAAGTTTTTGATGATAGAGGCTATCAAGGGGCCATATCCAGTATAGAAGAATATAAAAGGGTATTTGAGCTGCTCTCCAATGAAATTGATAATATTAATATCACAAGTGTTGCAACTGAATTTGAAAAAGTTAAGAAAATATTAGTAGAAATCCTTGGCTATACAGAAAGTGAAGCACAGTCCTTTATCTTTGATTTTGGTCAAGAAATGAAGGATACTTCACCTCTTATCAATGAGGACCATAGTGTTACATTTGCTAAATTTCAACCTTTAAAGGATGAAATAGATGAATTAATCGGTGCCTTTCAGAAGCTTGCTTCCGGTGAAGCTCTCTCAGAAAGGGAACTTATTCCCCTTCTTGAAAAATATAGGGAATTAAGGGACTACGTTGGGGAAACAGGAGATTTTAGCTTTGAAAATGGTGAACTCTTCAGAGGAATGATTCATGAAAGAATCGCCAATATGGAAAGGGAAATGGAAGTAAGTGTTCAATCTATTGAGCTAAGACGTAAATCAGCCGAGGAAACCTTAGCTAGAAGAGAGGAAGAGCTTAAATCAATTGCAGAGATTTATGGACTTGAGAACGAGATGTATAAAGCTCAACAGAAAAATGTTGAGGAATCTAGAAATCAAGTCCATCTTCTGGACAAAGAGCATAAGAACACTGTTAATATAATCAAAAGCCTAAAGAAAGTATACTCTGAGTCTTTTGCAAAGGCTGAATATGATGCACATGTCCGTGACTTTGAGAATATGAATGATAAGGTTGGGACCTATAAAAAAATCCTAGAAGAAATAAACGAGTATGGTAAGCTTTCTGAAAAAACAAATCGTGAAATTCTTACAAAGCATCCAGAGCTAGGAGAGTTAAAATATCTAGAGAAAAAATCTGATAAGATAAAGTTTCTAATGGACCTAATAGAAGAGTATACACAGAAGCGAAAGGACAGCTACAAGGATATATTACTTGCTAATGTAGCCTTCTCTAATAAATTTTTTGATGCTAATAATCAGTTAATTGCTGACATAGCCAAGGTCTATGGTAAGGATTTAAGTAAATTTACTACCATTCAGCAGCTTAAATTGATGATAATGGAGAATTCTATCCAGGTTTTTACACAAAAAGGCCTTGACTATTTAAATAAATTTGAAACTAATGCAGAAAGAGCAATGGAATCTTTAAAATTAATCAACAATGCTATCTTTGCCCTTGAGAACAATGTTTCAGCTGACGTTTTTGAAGATACATTTTCAATGGTTAAGACCCAAGATAGAGATATATTACTTAAAAGAAAAGAACAGGATGAGATATCCCTCAAACTTGAAGAAAGCCTTGAAAAAGTTGATGGATTTGCAAAAAATTATGACTTTGATGTAGACCTTGATAGTGGATTTAGTAGATATACTAAAAATACCTTTAAGCAAATTGAGGCCATAGAATTATTAACTGATAGATATCTCAAATTCAACAAGGCCTTAGAAATGGCTGAAGATTCCCTTGCTAAAAATAGTCAACTCCTAGAATATGCTACTAGTAAAGATAGAATTAATCTGTTGGCAAAAGAAATTAAGATGCTCAAGGAAAAACAACAAATACTTCATTTAACTGCCAATGAGTATAGGAGAGAAAGGGATGAGTTAGAGAAGGAACTAACGGGTAAAATTGACCTTGGGGATGGGAGTCTGGGGATAGACAGCTTCAATGCCTATACAAAAGCAACGGAGGATTCTATCAACGCTATAATCTCCCAAATCAATAGTGCTACCAATGATAAGGTAAGGGATTCCTTAACTAAGAATAAGGATGAAATAAAGAAAGAATACGATGAAATCAAAAAAGATTTTGAGAGATATCTTGAACTCGAATCAAGCTTAATAACTGATTTAGAGACTCAGTGGTGGAGTTTAGAGTTTGAGAAATTTAACAAGTCCTTAGAAATAATTGATACGGACTTAGAAAAATACGCTAGGGCAATTGATAATATCAATGACAGAATATCACTAATGATTAAAATAAGGGAAGATAATACAGAAGAGCTTGAAGAGGAGTACAGCTTACTTAAGGAAATTTCCAAGCTATATGAAAATTCATTAAATGACGTGGCAAATAAGTTGTTAGATAATAGAGACTTGATAGATAACTATGAGAAGCAGCTTAAGGCCCTAGGAGACCATAGGGGAGCAGAATACCAAGCCATTTCCCGCAGACTGATTCTACTTAGGGCTGAGGAAGATAAACTCTTTGAAAGACGTAAAGAGGCCATTACTGCCTTAGTGGATCATCAAAAGGTTATTATTGACAAATATATCAGTAAAATTGAGCAGGGTAGGGATAAGACTATAGCATCTCTGGAAGATATAAGGAAAGATATGAATAAATTCTCCCATAATGAATTTAACAATTCCATAGAAGAAATCCTCCTACAGCTTAATGAAATAGATAAAATCTTCCTAGACGGTGCTGAGTTCCAACTTTCTACAAGTAAAGCCAGAGAAGATTTAGGTAAATGGAAAGAACAAATCATGGATACCCTTCATGGGGTAGACCAGCTTCAAGTTCAAGGAAAGAACATTTTGGCTATTGAAACCCATACGGAAGAGGAAGCAATCGAGAAAAGGGAAAGGCTTATAGAGCTTATTGAGAAACAAACAGGAAAAGAGAGGGAGCTTAAAGATTTACAAGAAGACCTCCGAGCTCAGGTGGCAAAAACTGCACTGGAACATCAAAAAATTGAAGATGCCTTAAAGAATAAAATTAATGCTAAAGAAGAAGAACTCAAACAATTGCAAGAACAATTTAAGCAGGAAGACAAAGTTAGGGCAATGCTTGAAAAGCAGCTTGGATTAATGAGGGCAATGGATGATGTAAGGCACAGTTATATAACTGGTCAGGGGGAAGAGATATTTACCTATGACCAAAGTAAGGTTGCTGAAATACAAAGAAATATAGCTGAGATGACTAGAAGAGATGAGCGAGAAGAAATAGAAGAGGCAATGAAGGATGAAATCGCTCAAATGAAGGAGGATCTCAGTAAAACTAAGGAAATCCACAGTCAAGAGCTTGAAGTTTTAAAGCTTGCCCAGGAGGGTATAGAGGGTATTCTTGATGTACTTAGCCACAATATTGATGAAAATATAGAGGGCTTAGAAAATATCTATGATGATGTAATAAATGCTTTTATAGATGCTATAAAGGAAAATATGGAGCCCTTAATAGAAAGGTTCCTAGATAGTTGGGAAGAGAGGGAAAATAGGTCAGAATTATATATTCCTAATGAAGAAGAAAAGGCGATAGATGATAAAGAAACAAATGAAAATCCAGCTGAAAACCCTGAAAATGAAGGGGCTAAAGCCTTAGAATATGTAGTTAAACTCCATGACACCCTTAGTAAAATTGCAGAAAAGTTCGGTACTACTGTTTCTGAGCTGTTAAGATTAAACCCTGATATTCAAAATCCTGATTTAATCTTTCCTGACCAAAGGATTAAAATACCTGGAGTTAAGAATATGGGGGTAAATAATGATTTTGAAGATAGTTTGATACTAGGTAAAAATGATATGGAAAAGGTTTCTGAATATTTTAAGCTATCAAAGGATTTTCCAAGGGATGTAATAAAATCGGAAACAGTAATCAATAATCCTAACATAGGCAGCATTGAAAATTATAAATCAGTCATATTGAATAATCCCACATTCCATGGTATTACAGATGTTAACAGATTTGCAGATGAGCTTAACAATCTATTTAGAAAGGGTATGTCGTCAATAAGTTAATTAAACTGAAAGGAGTAGTTAAAGTATATGGGCTTAAGATATATAGACAACTTAACTATTTTAGCTAGGGTTGGAGAGGATATTACTCTTCCCTCAACATTAATAGCTAGGCAGGATGATGGTTCTTTTATTACAGTATCCGTTACTTGGAACCCAAGTACAGTTGACACTTCTACTGAAGGTGAATTTATTTTTGAAGGTACTGTAAGTGGATATGTCTACAAGGTATTATGCTCCGTACAGGTCGGGGAAATGGAACATAATCCAGCAAGTTCCTTCCCTGAAGAATTAGACCAGTTCGGTATGCCAAAACAGGATATTCAAACTGTAGATATTCCAGATATCGATGATTACCAATACTTTAAGGCTAAAATTCCAAGGACTGTAACAGAAGAAACACAGCTAAAACAATTAAGGGAATTACTAGCCGATAAAATAATTCTTGCAAGGGATATAAATCATTTACGAAATGCAGCCATTGCAATTGAAGAGTACTGCTTTGATTTACAGGACCAAATAAACCTTTTAGAGCAGAGGGTTACTGATCTGGAGGGTAGGATGGATAGTGCTGAAGACAGAATAACTATCCTTGAGAATGAAACTATTGTAGATGGCGTAAACCTAGGCAGCGGTGCCGAAGTATTCCGTAGAAAAAATAATAGGGAATTGGAGTTTAGAACTTTGGTCAGTAAAGATCCGGAAAAAATAGCCATCATTGATGAGGAGAGTAGGGAAATCTCAATTGGTGTAGACACAACAAGATTCCCTGTGCCTATGGGGATAGAAGAGGGTACACAATACCTTAAATTTAAAAGCACCTTCAATTGGCAAATGATTAAGGTTAAGATTGACTCTCAAAACTCTGGGTATTATGAGTCCTTACTGTGGGTTTTAGGTATGGGTGAAAATACTGATGGAGTCTATGCAGCTAGAATGTTAAAGTCTGTAAATAGTTTTATAATAGAAATGAAGCTCGCCAATGATAGATTTGCTGGATTCATTATAGATAGCGGTGGTGCAAGGACTTTTAACGAAACGTACTCTTTTATTAATGAGCAAAGCCATGAGGGACTTGATTTCTATAGCCGTCATGCATATATATAATAGATATTAAATAGGGATGGTGAAGGCTATGGTTATTGATACAGGATATGTAGTTTACAATCCTTCTAATCCTTCTGATAAATATTTCTTTGATAAAACAGTGGGAAGCAGTGGGTCTAGGGATGTAAACATAAGTAATATGGAAAATAGGTTGGAATTAAAAACCTTTGGTCGTTTTCCATACGTATACTATCCAGGAAAAACTGATTATGTGGTATTTGAGCTTTCCACTGTATTCATACCCGATGAATATAGTGGAAAGACAGCTAGGAAACAGATAGATGAATTTAAAGCCTTAATCAAAAAAAGGATACCTTTAGTGGTCGAAAATGGTCAGGGACAGCAAATTAAATGTGATGTACAAATAGTCGGTGAAAAGAGTCCCCAATTATATACTTTAAAGGACTTTGAATATATTGAGCTCACTATAAAATGTACCCAGATCGATAGCTAGGGTCCACTGGACTTAAAGTATTATATATAGTTCATTACCCCTTATAATTAACAATCTACTTTTTAACTAGTAACATTTCAAATCCCTTTTAAGGAGGTGGGAACATGCCCAGTGTGGATTTTTTACAGACTATGGTTTCTCACAATCCGAAGAAGCTTTTTTTAAAATTTGAACTGCTGGCATACGATGAAACAACCGAGGATTTTAAGCTCGTAGATGAAGGAATAGTCATGGAAAGGCAGCTTCCCAATGGACTATCTAATGTCAGTGGGGGTATTTCAATCAATGTAGAGCAAGATGTAAGAACAACATTGGATATAGAGATTACTAATGCAGGAGGTATAAATAATTGGGGGGCTGACTTTGACCCAAATGACCCTGATACCTTTAAATGGTGGTTAGATAAAAGACTTAATTTTTATTTAGGATTGGCCTTAGATGGGCCCCAGGATGTGGAGTTCATCCAAATGGGACATTTTATCATCACCCATTTTAAGACAAACCACAACCTGACCACCTACCCTGTAACGAATATACAGGGAGCTTCAAAGGAGGTTCTATATGCTAGTAGAAGGGGGAAATTCTTATTTCCAAGTACAATAAGGAAAAATGCAGTGATGGTGGATACAATAAAAACTATACTAATCAATGGTGGAGAAAAGGAAGGCAATATTTTTATTGACCCTCAAATCAATCCCACATCAATTAAATTGGATTATGGTGAGGTCTTATCCCATTGGACAGCAACACATCCAGGGGTTTCTATTTCACTAGATAGGGTTGAAAAGGCCCATGGTGATTCATCCATTAAGATAGATGTCAATTCACCAGGGGGGATTAGGGGAGTTATAGCCGAGAAAGAATATCAGTTTCCCATTGATATGAGTAGAATCAATGCTATAGCCCTGTGGAGTAGATGCAGTAGAGATGTTCCAGAGGGAGGCATATCCCTAGTACTAATCGATGATAGTGGAGAAAGAAGGGACCTTCCCTTAAGGGAGTTAGTTGGCCACGTTATTGAGGGTGGGACAATATTACCTATAGAAAATTGGCGAAATGTGGTTCTAGGGGTAGATAGATTTCATCTATTAACTAAGATTAGAAAAATTCAAATCAAAGTTAATACGGAGGAAATCAAAACTCCCTTTACCCTATGGTTGGACCAAATATACTGTGCCGAAATTAGAAACATGCTTCCCTACGACTTAACCTACGGAGCGGGGCAAAGTAAATGGCAAGCAGTTAAGGAATTAGCCAATCTCCTTGATTGCCACTCCTTTTACGATGAGTATGGTCAATTTGTACTGGAAAAGAGGAAGTTTCCAAAGGAACGGTTTAGTAATGATTTTGAGTACGATGCCTATGAAGTATTACAGCCCCTTATCACCTATAGGGATACAGATGAAATGAATAATCTCTATGGAGGAACAGATGACTTATTTGAAGAACATGAACTCAGCAACCATATACAAGTCGTTGGAGGGTCAACGAATAGTAACGTCATGACATTAATTGATATGGTTTTGCATACCGATGGGCTATATATAAAGGAGAAGGGCAAGATAATAAATAGCCGGGGTAAGATACGGGCCATTGACCAATTTTTATCATCTTCACCGACAATTTTAAATGGAGATACAAGGGTTGAAGAGGTCTATAAGGGCCATAAAAACTTAGAAGCAGTTCTTAAAGAGTATCCAAATGGTTTTCCACACCTCGAGGAACCCCCTATTTCAAATTTTGCAGTAGAAAAGATAGGGGATTTTATTTATCATCATAATAATGCTAATCCAGACCCACTAATTGTATATGCCTATGAAGGCAAGAACAGAGCCCTATGGGAATTGAGGAATCGATTAGCCTATGCAGAGCAGTTGAATATTCTTTCAGCCCCCTATTATATCCTAAGGGGCCACGATATTATCAGGGTTGAGGATAGCATGTTAGGTTTGAATGAAAACTTTCAAATCAAGTCAATCAATATTCCCTTAAATGGAGATTACATGAGCATAAGTGCAAATAAAATAAAAAACTTAATCATTGATGTGCCATACTTTGATATATCTCCTTTAAAGGCTAACGCTTGTTGGTATGGATATGATGCTTGCGGTCTAAGCTTTAAATATCCATTTTAAGAGGGGAGGGATATTAAGTGGGGAGAACACCAGGATTTAAATCCGATGCCAATATAATGGCTATGGTGGAAAAAATGGTCATGCAGATTTTGAAAAAAAATAATCTGCTGACAGGTAATAAGACCTTTGGTGTGGTGGAAGAAGTACTTAATAAAAGTACTCTAATGGTACACCTACAGCATTCTAATACTAGTGAAATAGTAAATTGCAGTCCAAATATAACCTTCCATATTGGAGATAGGGTATTAGTTGAGTATATTAATAACAGTCCCCATGATAGGTTTGTACTTGGACTTGTCAGTGGAGGCAGTGAGATACATGTAGATTACGATAATTTACCGAAGGAGCCAGTTGAGATTATTCAGGACAACTTTGGAAGACCATACAAATTTATCTACGGATATGATAAACCTAAAAAAACATGGATACAAGAGCTTATACGGAATGATGATGGAAGGGTTGAACAGGTTCTTCATATTTATCCCGACGGTTTCATATTGCTTAGGACATTGGTGAGAGATTCCCATGGTAAGCTAGAAAAATACGAGTAGGTGATATAAATGGGTTCCCCAAATTACATTGCTAATTTAAATGAATTCCTTAAAGCTCTTGTCCAAGGCTACAGCAGTATGAAATTAATGAATAATGGTATACAGAAATCTAAGGGGCTATTTATAGAAAATTCCATTTTAGGTGATTGGAAAGTGACTTGGGCTGCTGACCATGATATGCTCATTACTGGTGTTAGCTTTGGTGTAGATAATATTAGGAATATTGGCTACGATGATAATTGGGATATGTATGTAGACGACCTTCAGATAATGTCCTCGGTTTATGTTAAGGAAATCAATGAATATAAGGGCTTTAGTAATTTTTATCCTGTGCTAAAGGGTCAGACAATAGGATTCATTTTTCATAATTTGACCAATATATCCAAGGACCTTTGGTTTGACATAGATTATATTGAAACAGATATTCCAGCTATTGAAGTAGTTGTTATATCCATAGACAGACTAAATAATACAGAGCTACAAAGGTTTAATACTTTCTACAGACCCCCTATATCTGCAAGAATTAATGCCCCTTCCATTAATGGATATGTTTCTGTGGGAACCACAGAGGAACTGATAACAATTGATATGAATACACCCTCGCCCCAGGAAGTGATATTTTATTATGAGCCTCAAAGTAAAGAGGTTGTTATCATTTGCCTCGACCAAGATACAGGGCGTGAATTATCGAGGGAAGTACTTATTATCTTGCCCCCTACAATGAGAACATTCAGAGCACCTGTAATTAATGGTTACAGAGGTGTAGGAGACAGGACACAGACCATAGAGATAAGCCTAGAAGATATTTCGCCTATTGAGTTATTCTTCTATTATGAATTGGAACAAAAAACTGTCAATATTATTTACATTAATCAAGATACAGGGGTCGAAATATCAAGAGCCATTAGGGTCTATACACCTCCTGCCAGGGATACTATTAATGCACCTACACTTGCAGGGTATAACCTTGTTGGAGAAGATAGCTATACTATTAAGCTAGATATCGATAGTCCTATATTACAAGAAGTTATTTTCTTCTATGAGGAAGTGTCAACGCCTCCTATTGTTATCCCCCATGCCTATGATTATAAGATAGTCTTAAGATGGGAAGGAAACGTAGGTACTGATATGGACTTACATGTTTATTTTGACCACAGCCCTTTAAAACACCTTTATTATGGAAATCCCAAATTAGAAGTGGATAGTAAAAATAAGGCGTGGCACGACATTGATCATTTAGAGCATAGAAACAGCGATGATTATGATAAAAGACCAGAAATCACCACTATTTTAGGAAAGCCCTATGATACAGCCAATATCAAAGTCCATGCGTTTTCTGGGGAAAAAGAATTAAGCCAAGACCTGGCTGTTGAAATATATAAGGTTGATGAAAAGGGAATAGATATTTTGCAAAGGATATATACATTTCCTTCCTCAATCTTCAAAAACGTAAGTAAAACATATTATGTCTGTGATATTGACCTGACTACCGATGTAATAAGGTCTATAGAAAAATCATTATTTAATCTAGATGACTTTTAAGGAGGTGAAGAAGGATGGGATTCCCTAGGTATGTAATCAATATGGAAGATTCAATTCCCTACCTTATCCCCCATAGGGAGAATCAAACTAAATATGAGATAGGGTATCAAAGAAGTAAGGGCCTTAAGCTTAAAACCGGTAGAAAGAGGAGCTATGAAGTCTTTTGGAGACCGCCTACTAACATTGTTATAACAGGGATTAGCATGGGAGTCGGCATAAGTGAGGAGCAGCCCCATTATCTAGACTATGTTCACATGTATATAGATGATGAACTAGTATTCCAGAGGGTAAATATGAAGGATATTTATGAGTATAAGAATTTTAGAGTTTTCCGAAGAGTCAAGGAAAACAGAATGATTAAGTTTGTATATACTAATAGGAACAAAGTAGAAAAGGAAGTATGGTTCCATATAGATTATTTTGCACCTCCCTTACTTTTTCCCCTTACTGTCAAGTGTATCAATATAGATAATGGAGTAGAAATACAAAGGGAAACCTACGAAATAAGTTTGGGTACCCATGTGTTCCTCGCTCCACAAATAGAAAATTATATCTTAGTAAGCGATAAATACTATCAGTGGATTACAATAAAAAAATCTCAACTGGGAGATAAAAGGGAAATAGTATTTGAGTATATGGCTAGATAGGGGGTGAGGCTTTGGGATTACCTTCGTACATTATTAACTGGGAAGAATTAAAGGAATTGCTTGAGGATGCCCTGGGGGATTTGGTCGTTAGAAGCATTAGGGATGTTAAAGGTGTTCAAAGAGTTTGGGGCAGTGCTCAGTCAGTTCCAGCCCTAAGGGGTAACTATAAAATTCTAGAGTGGACCCTGAATAAAAATATAGTTATAACAGGTATAACCTACAGTCAATCTGCTTGGAAGGGTGAAGATTATTGGGAGCTGTGGGTAGATGGGGATAGGTTATTTGAAACTGTCTATACAAAAGAGCTAGGGGAACAAAAACATTGGGAGGTCCTTCATCCTATTAATGAAGGTCAGACAATTAAGGTTGTTTTACACAATGTTTCTGGCAACAGTCGAAATGTATGGGTAGATGTTGAGTACTTAGATTTACTAGGTGATGTGGTAACCCCATAGATATATGCTACTGTTAAACCTAAACTTAGGAGCTTAGGTTTATATAGAATAACATAAAATAAAAAAATAAAATTTAACATTCAAGGAGGTCTATCAATGAGAGAAGAGAGAAAATGGCTTGAGGGTGAATTGAAGTTTGTGGAAGGAAAGACTACAATCAAAGATTTTTTAAGAACCCTTGCTACACAGATGGTAACACAATCATGGATTCCATATGAGAAGAATGAAACTAATCCCGCCTGGGCATTTGATCTAAGAAGGGAAATATGGCTTCCCTCTGCATTTAAGCCACAAAATGTTAAGCTGTACAAAACTAGTGTCGCTCCTGATACCAAAGAATACATTAAGGGCTTAGAAATTCCGGGAACAGACTATGAGGTAATAAATAATATCATTAGAGGTGTTGGCGATAACGACAGTGGTACTACCATAGGAGACCATGTATTATTAGAGGTTTGCTATGAGGCAGAGGAGTTTCAAAGAGGTACGTTTTTAGAGGAGGCCCTTCCAAGTGGAGAGGTAAAAAACGTTGTAAGGCTTAAAAGTCAACCTAAAGGAACTGTCCATTTATTCTATGACACAATTCAAGTCATTAAGGAAGAAGAGCTACATCAGACAGGGGGTAGTGAAATCTATAGGTTTGGAAAAGCTCCCGTTTCTGATAGTTTGAGTACTTCCCATGGGGTTAAAATTTATAGGAATGGTACTCCAGTTTCAGAGGATGAGTATGTGGTGGATTACTTTAATGGACTTTTATTATTCAACGTACCCAACCTTGAAAGCGATAAAATTACGGCAGATTATGGATATAAGACAGGAAAGCGTGGAACAGAAATTCCCCAATCAGACTATAAAATTTATGATGATAGGATTATTGATAATACGTCAGCAGGTTCATTGGTCAATGTAGATGTCATAGTTGACGTTGATTATTACTGGGAACTATACCATCCCGCAACAGTTCAAGAGATTACAGATACTACGGAGAGAATAGTTCTCAAGACTACGGTGGATATATCCTCCCCTAAAAACTGGACTAAAACTAAGAGTTATTATTGGGAACTAAAATATTATGATAGTAAGGATAATGATAGTAATGGATATAGAACGGGTATTCAATCAAGATTTGGTGCTACACTTGACAGCTTAGATATCACTACCCTCGATGATAAATTGTCAAGTGAGTGGGCAAAGTGGTCTTGGTATAAAGAAGAAGGCTTTGACGAGGGCCTTGTATTCCAAGACTGGTTACCTATCAGATATTGGATAAACTTTACAAAGGAATATGCTAATGTAGTGCTCCAAGGCGATCCATCACCAGATATTCACCCATATAAGAACTATATTATATCCTACGCCTATATTGGAATGATTAAGTCCTATGACAATGCCAAGGCAGAGGACTTGGAAAACAACTTTGCAATGACTGTTTCTTCTGACCAACATCCCCAGGCTCGTAATGAATATGCAGATACTTGGGGTCTTAGAACGGGCACAGGTGTTACGGACATTGTAATGGAAAGAACTGGGTCAAATATTCCCTACCAAGCCCATTATCCATCATATCACAGTTCACCTGAATTTATGGATAAACACTTTATCCATGTTTCAGAATTTACAGGAAGCCACCACTTCTCAGAAGTAACGGTAACCCATGCCTATGAAAGGGAAAGGGGTAAGCTGCAAGGAATGTTAATTGGTGACAGAAGCTCTATCTTCCACCTAGATGAACTTATTTCCAATAAAGATGACTTCGACTATAGGGGAGCATTAATTGGTGAAGATAATGAATTTAAAAACGATTGTGGTATACCATTTGAATCCCAGGAAAAGAGATGGATTATGTTTAATATAAATGCTCCATACTGGTTTGCAAATAATTCACCTAATGTCTTCTATGGCATAGCTTTAAGGAAGGCTTAAAACTTAACTGAAGGAGGAGGAGAACATTAATTTGAATAGGAATTATTACAATCAGATTTTCAAATATTTTCCCTCCTCTCTCTATGGAAGCTATAAGTTCCTGTATGGTGAGAAGAGGAAGCTAAATTATTACTTTAAATATGATGCCTTTCCTAAATACGGGAGGTATATTTTTTTATACGATCCATGTGATGATTTAATAATTGAAGCCCCTCTCCAATTGGAAAGAGATAGGTATTCTATGAATATTGATAAAAGGCAGTACATTATGCAAAGAAGAAGAAATGGGATGGAAATTGATAATTGTTTTGGGCTTAAATCTACAAAATACTATGATATCAATATTCATCATACCAACAATTTTAAAATAGAGAAAGCTAAAAACACTGTAAAATTAATAGAGAATTTAACCGAGCTAAGAAAAGGAGAAAGGGTCCTTAATAATCATAATGTCAATTACTACATCTTGGAGAAAATACTTGTTTTTGATTTAATTAAGGAGAAGTTATTGAATGACATAGAGAATATTGATAGAAATATTGAAGCATTTATACAGTATTCTTTAAAATATCGACCTAAATACGGTGATATTTTTGATGTTAGTACTTTCTCTGAAATAGGGAGAAGAAATATAGCATTTTTATGGAACTTTTTTATTTCTAAAGTAGCCAATTCCATTGTACAGAGTCGGTTTATACCACTAGAATTAAAAGCTGAAGGGCTAGAGTTAAATCGAGATAATAAAACTAGTTTAAAACCTAAATTGGAAAGTATAGATAAAAAAACTGAAGATAATAGCTTCAGAAGAATTGTTAAAGAAATGGCAGTAGGTATAGAAAATGATGTAACGCTAAAGAGATTAATAGAAGATATGTACCTCTGTGGGATGGCTATTAAAAATCTAGAAAGAAAGATTGACAGTAGTGAAATAGAGGATCAACATAGGTGTCTTTATTCAATTCAAGATGAAGTGAACACCGAAGAAGGTAAGAAGTTTTTAAATAAGCTAAGTAAAATAGGAGAAAAGAATACTGCTTTTATTGAAGGAAATCCTATTCTTCTTCATACAAAACAGGGAAGCAGCAGTACTTTAGAAGATGGTATTGATGAAGTTGATAGTAAAGGTGCTGAAATAATAGGGCAAGAAAGTCATATGGAGTTTTTAGGTTTACATAGTGTGACTGCGTCTAATATATCTAATCATGAGAAGATAGAGCCATTAACTTCCCACATTGCAAAAGGGGATATTACCATTGAAAAAATGTGTAAATCTAAAGGAAAAATAGATAGTAAATTACCAAAACAGATATGTATTGATAGTGATGAAAAAATATTTGAAATTAAAGCTCCAAAAAACACTTCTATCTTTAATGAGGAGAGGCTTATTACAGATAAGGCTTTCAAGCAGACCTTCATTGTGGATAGACAAGAGTACATTACGAATAAAAGGTCAAAGCTTACTCAAGTTGTAAATAATGAGGCTCATATTGTCCCTAGGGTTTTAAAGGATATTAGCATAGTTGATAAGGAAAGGTTTATTACGGATAAAGCTTCAAAACAAAATTTTATTGTAAATAATGAAAATTACAATATCCATAAAGCACTTAAACCTATTCAGGTTGTAGGTGATGAAAAATATATTACAAATAAGGCTTTAAAGGATACTAGGCTAGCTGATAAAGATAAATCTATTACAGATAAAGCTTCAAAGCAAAAATTCATTGTAGATAATGAAGATTACAATGTCCATAGAGCACCTAAACGTATTCAAGCTATAGGTGATGAAAAGCGAATTACAAGTACAAACCTAAAGGATGCTAGGGTAGCCGATAAAGATGAGTTTATTGGAGATAAAGTTTCAAAGCAAAAATTTGTTGTAGATAGTAAAGATTATAATATTTGTAGAGCACCTAAACTTATCCATGCTGTAGCTGATAAAAACCGTATTACAAGTACAACCTTAAAGTATACTAGGACAGCCAATAAAGATAAGTTTACTATGGATAAAATTTCAAGACAAAATTTCATTATAAACAATAAAGATTACAATATCCATGGAATATCTAAATTT
>JAKSBP010000015.1 GCA_022361035.1 Clostridia bacterium | reverse complement strand
TTCTTGATGAATATCAAGCAAAGATGGCGATGCACCTGGAGTTTCGTAAAAAACTGAGTGCAAAAGATGTTGCAAAAGCATCGGGAGAGCCCTATGAAAAGGTAAAAGAAGCATTGGACTATATTGCCTGGGCCGGAGTAGCTTTTCTGAATACAATTAATGGAGTAGATATGTACTGGCAGGATCTTTTTGTGCCAGGTCACTTAGAAATGATTAATAACAACAAAGAACTGGTTGCCAAGCATCCGGAAGTAGCAGAAGCCTTCTATTATTTTGGCAGTAAAAGAGGACCTGTGGCAGCAGGTATAATGCCTATTGGTGCAGGCCCCATGCGTGTACTGCCTATTGAGAGAGCCATTGATGGGAACTCAAGAAAAGCATCCTATGAAGAATTGTCAAAACATCTAAACGAAGCCCAGGTCTTTTCGGTATCTGATTGTTCATGCAGAACCTCTCGTGAAGTGATGGGAGAAGGTTGTGGACACTTAAAAGAAGATATGTGCATTCAATTAGGGCATGCAGCTGAGTATTATATTAAGACAGAACGTGGACGTGAAATTACCAGAGAAGAGGCCTTTGAGATCATTAAAAGAGCCGAAGATAATGGCTTGATGCACTCAATTCCAAACTTGGATGAGCCGGGACATACCCATGCTATTTGTAACTGCTGTGGATGTAGTTGCTATGCTATGAGACTTGCTAATGAATTTGTAAATAATGACATTGTAAGATCAAATTATAAATCAGTGGTGGATGAATCAAAATGTGTAGCCTGTGGTGAGTGTGTAGATGTATGTCCCACAAACGCTTTAAGACTTGGACAAAAACTATGTTCAAAAGAACCAATTGATGAAAAGATGATTAAAGTAACACCGAGAAATACAGAGTGGACAGAAGATAAATGGAATAGCGATTACCGAGTGAACAGAAAGAACTCATTAGATGCCGGTACGGCTCCTTGTATCACCAATTGCCCTGCACACATTCCTGTACAAGGTTATATTAAATTGGCTTCTCAAGGCCGATATACGGAAGCATTGGAATTGATCAAAAAGCATAATCCCCTCCCGGCAGTTTGTGGACGGGTTTGTCCAAGATTATGTGAGGAAGACTGCACACGTGGTGATATTGATGAAGCAGTAGCTATAGATGATATTAAGAAGTTTATTGCAGAGCAGGATTTAAACAAAGATATTCGATACATACCAACAAAGAGACACGATTATAGTGACAAGAGGATTGCTGTTATAGGCGGTGGTCCTTCAGGTTTAACATGTGCTTATGATCTATCTGTTGAGGGGTACGATGTAACCGTATTCGAAAAAGAAAATAAGTTAGGTGGCATGCTGACATTTGGAATACCATCTTACAGACTGGGAAAAGATGTTATAGAAGCAGAAGTTGATGTACTAAAGGAGATGGGTATTAAGTTTGAAATTGGTGTTGAAGTTGGTAAAGATGTATCAATTCAAGAACTTCGAGATAGGGGGTTTAATGCATTCTACGTGGCTATCGGTGCCCAATCAGGTAGAAAACTTGGGCTGGAAGGAGAAGATACCGGTGAAGTATTAAGCGGAGTACATTTCCTTCGAGCAATAAACTTATCTAAACCAACAAAAGTAGAAGGAAAAGTAGTTGTTATTGGTGGAGGTAACGTTGCTATCGATGTTGCCAGATCTGCTGTAAGACTGAACAGTGTTACACAAACAGATATTTTCTGCTTGGAAACAAGAGAAAATATGCCTGCATATGCTGAGGAAGTAAAAGAGGCATTAGAAGAGGATGTGAATATTAATAATTCATGGGGGCCAACAAGGATAATAACAGAAAACAATAAAGTTACAGGGATTGAATTCAAACGTTGTCTTTCAGTATTTGACGAAAATGGCGAATTCAATCCACGGTTTGATGAATCAGATATAATTTTTGTTGAATGCAACTACATCTTATTATCGGTAGGGCAAACATACCATTATGGAGACCTGTTAAAAGGTGAAGGGGTAAAGTTAACCAATAGAAATACGATTGACGTTGATTCTGTGACTCTTCAGAGCTCAAAAGCCGATATCTTTGCTGGTGGAGATGTTGCTAGTGGTCCAAGACTTGCTATTGATGCCATAGCAGCAGGTAAAGAGGCGGCGGTCTCTATTCACCGGTTTGTACAAAGAGGTCAGTCTTTGGTCTTTGGTAGAGACACCCATTCTTATAAGGTTTTTGATAAAGATAATTTGGCTGAACCTGAAGGATATGATGGTACTACTATAAGGCAAAGAACGAATCATGTGGATGGCAAGGTATCCAAAACAACTTTTAAAGATTTAAGAGGAATTCTGACAGAAGAGCAGATTAATATGGAAACAGCCAGATGTCTAGGCTGTGGTGCAACGAAAACCGATGAATACTTATGCGTAGGATGCGGAGCATGTATACTAAAGTGTAAATTTGAAGCCATTAACCTAGAGAAAGTTCATGATGTAAAGGGTTATAAGATTGAAGATTTGCCGAAAGCTGTTGTCAAGAAAGCAATAGGTAGAAAAGTCAAGATATTAGCAAATAAAATTAATCCTTTTACAAAAACAAGATAGAATAATTCCGTACAAATTGAGGTAGTGTGTTATGCATGAATTAGGTATCGTTTACGAAGTTATTAACATAGTGGATAGGTTTGCAAAAGAGAATCAACTGACAAGAGTCGACAAAATTGTATTGGAAGTTGGACAATTATCTCAAGCAATTCCTAGATTTCTTAAAGAGTGTTACCCAGCAGCAGTTAGTGAAACCGCCTATGAGAATACAAAATTGGAGATTATTGAACTTCCGGCCAATGCAAAATGTAAGACTTGTAATGAAGTCTATAATATCATAGAACACAGGAAAATCTGTCCGGAATGTCAGGGGGATGAATACGAGTTAATCTCTGGACAAGAATTTAGTATTAAAGAAGTTGTAGCATGTTAACAGTGTTACTATGTATTAAAAAAATTTAACGTATTGTTAGAGGGGGCTTTATGATGGGTTTACTATTTGAGGGAGTAACAGTAGGTAGCTTTGTTGCGTTGATTTTGTTTATAGCTGTAATGCTGGGGGTAAATGAAGCGACAAGAAGATCAAAAGTATTATCTATAGTGGTGTACTGTGTCTTGCCTGTAGTATTGGCGGTATTGGTATACTTAGGGGTACTGGGCTCACCAACAGGAAAAACATGGTTTGGTTGGATAAAGGTTATATCAGCATTAGCAGGCGTTTACGGTTTTATGCTGATTCGATTTACCAAATTAGGTGAAAGAAGATTTGCTGCTATATTCCCCGTAGCCATATTATCATTAAATATTGCAGAAGCAGTTTATAGAGAATTTGAGGTGTTTGCAAACTATAAAATATTGGATGTGGATCCGTCAGGAATCTTTGTACTCGGTGGAGCCTGGAATATTTTGAATGGTATAGCAGGAATCTTATGTATAGTGACCTTAACAGGGTTTGTCGGCATTAAAGTATCAAAAGATAAATCAAGAGATATGGTTTGGCCAGATATGATTTGGATGTACATTATTGGTTATACATTGTGGAATTTTACCTATGTTTACAATTGTATTTCAACAAGAGCAATG
>JAKSBP010000387.1 GCA_022361035.1 Clostridia bacterium | reverse complement strand
GAATTATGGAATCTGAGAAACTTTTTAATAAAATAAAAAAGATAGAGTTTCACACTCTATCAATTACAATTTAGGTATTCTTAATCTTATTCTCAATCATCCTGTTATATTCATTTAATACCAAATCAAGCTTTTTACTAGCTTCCAATATTTGAGGGTCTGCTAGGTCTCCCTGATTTGATTTGATTAACCTATTTAAATCCTCCCTCAATATATGGATTTTTTTAAATATCTCTCTTATCTCAGACATCAATATTACCTCCCATTATTAGTTTGGAAGGTAAAAGCTAAATTAAATCGTGAAATATATGGAATTTCTATGCTAATATTTAGATATTTGATTTCTATTAAGCTTATTTAAATCAAAACTTCCTGTATATTCCTCACATATAACTAATTAATAAACGAAAGTAGACTCTGAAGTTTCCTTCACAGCGATTTTTATGAACCTGTTTAACCTCTATTATATTCAAAACAGGTTTATAGTATGAGCCTAAAGGATTCTCAGTGGCTACTTGAGTACGTTTATCTTTACAAGCTTATATCTACATATGTACAACTGAATGCTTACTTTTTAACTCAACTAATCATTTTGAGTTTTAGATTGCTGAAGCATTCAGTATATTTATATTTACTATCCGTCCCTCACCACAGCGGCCATTCTACCATTACTAACTGTAACTTCACCACCATCTATTACAATTGGTGTAACTTTTACAAAATATGTGCAGCAGTTTGACCTGCATATTATGGATTCACAGAAAGTAAAATCAAATGATTCTGTAACTTCTCCTATAAGACCTGTTTCTCTTCTCCACACCCAGACTCCCCTTGATTCCGGCTGTCCATCGTCGCAAATTCTAAACAATTCATACCGAAGGCGAGCAACTATAAAATCTTCATCTTCCTCATAACTCACAAGGCTTGAAAACTCAATATTCACCTGGGGCTTGCATAAACCCGTGATATCTATCGTAACCTGGGATAATTGAAAGTCAAAATCACTTGATGGAGTAAAGGTAGCCATTCCCGTTCCCTGACCACATTCTAGCAATACTTCCTTAAACTCAAGACTCTTCAGACCATAATCGATTTTATGATGTCTTTCATCATGAGCTATATCTGACTGTGCGAGGGCAACTATTCTTGAATCACTAATCATCGCACCTTCACCAAGTCCTATTGGTACATCAATAGGCGTTAATGTTACAAAATATTCACAGCATCCTAAGAAAGCATCACATTCACAGAAAATAAATCCAAATGCTTTTGAAGATACAACCGTTTGATTTACAAAATCTACTTCAAATCTCCAAGTTCCTCTTAATACTGGATCTCCATTATCACATGCTCTCAACAGTTCAAATTGTAATATAACAGGGTCACCAGGCGAAGTTAATACATCATAACTAACGATACTAGAAAACTCAATTAAAACTTCAGGTTTATATAAACAGGAAGTATCAATTGTAACATTTGCGACTCGTACAGGTGGTTCGTTTAGATTATTGAAAGGAATACTTCCAGTTTCCTGACCACATTCCAATATTATTTCTTTAGCTTTAGAACGTTTTTGTTTAAACTTAGTATCATCATATTTTTTTGTATCATGGGTTTTATGTTCATTCTTCGGGTAATCACATGAAGACTCTGATAATGCCGCCATTCTCCCATTACTAACTATCGCTCTAGCATTTGTTATCTCAAGAGGTGTAACAGTTACAAAATAGTCACAGCATCTAGGACAATTTGTACATTCACAAAAGATGAAGTTAAAGGACTCTTCAATAGCATTTACAAATTCACTAATAGTAGCATCCACTCTCTCAAATAGCCAAGTTCCTAAAGATATTGTGTCTCCATCTTCACAGGCTCTCGATAATTCGTATTGCAGCCTGACTGTTAGTGATTCATCAACATCTAATCTTTCAACTCTAACAATACTAGAAAACTTTATCAAAACCTCAGGTCTCTTTAAACAAGTTGTATCAATAGTAACAAAAGCTAATTGAAATGGGGCATCATTAGAGGAAGTAAAGGCTCTACTTCCACTCCCTTCACCACATTCTAGAATTATCTCTTGTGATTTGGAGTGCTTTGGTTTACACTTAGCAAGATTATTTTCAGGTTTATAGGTTTTATATTCTTCATAACTTTGATTTTTAGTCAATGATTTTTAACCTCCTCAATATATATTAAATCTCAGATTGACTCTGATTTTCAATATATACTATGTGACAATCCCCTTAATTGCTAATAAATCTTGGATTTCATCTACAAAAGCTTTCATTAAAAGAAGCTGCCAGTGGCAAAATAAAAAATACCAGATATAAAATCTAGTATTTTCAATATACGAGCAAGTCTATAAGCCGAGTTCTGTATTTGACGGCCATCTATCTAGGTCTACTGTTGCCAGTAGACTCATGCGACCTACCAACGGGACGGGAACGGGCAGCCCCCTTTTTATGTCCCTACTTGGTCTTGCTCCAGATGGGGTTTACAGAGCCAACTAGTCGCCTAGTTGCTGGTGAGCCCTTACCTCACCTTTCCACCCTTACCTAGCACTCAACTGAAAAAACAAGCTTCATACAAATAGTTTGTCTTTCTAAAGCAATCTTTGTTTTCTCAGTTAAGTGCTAGGCGGTTTATTTCTGTTGCACTATCCTTAGAGTCACCTCCACTGGGTATTACCCAGCACCCTGCCCTATGGAGCTCGGACTTTCCTCATCACTAAGATTTAGTGACGCGACCATCTGACTTACTCGTAATATTCATTTTTAACGACAAAATACATGTTATCATATATACATATCAATGTCAAAATGTAAATATTTCCATTTGTTTCTTTTCTTAACTATACAATTCTAAAGACCTTTACCTTTAATATCCTCTTTACTATAGAATATCCTAATATATTTGCAAAGACTATAGCTATCATACTTGATAGTGCCGCTCCTGTAATACCAAGTATAGGTATAAGTAATAAATTTAATAATGTATTAATTAATGCAGCTAAAATTTTGCCTACCATATTTATTTTTGGTCTACCAGTCATAGATACTATGTACCATACACTTCCTACGGATGCATTTACAAGTTGTCCTATTCCTCTATATATAATAACGTACTCTCCCCCTATAAACTCAGTTCCAAAATAGCCTAATATACTCTTTCTAAAAATAACTATAATTAAAATTATTACACTTGATATAGCAGTAAGTGTTCTAGCTGATAATTTATACATATTTCTAAGTTTCTCTAATTCTCCATCGTGATACAGTTTAGCAACTATAGGTGGAAATACTGTATTAACCACAATTAATAAAATCGAGGGAAATGTTGCAATTTTAGCAGCTACACTATATACTGCAACTGCGTTTTTATTTAATATATTTCCTATCATGATCATATCTATATTATTAACGATTATTGTCATCATAGATCCAACTATTAAGGGCATAGAATATGCCATTACTTCCTTACTAATAATAAAACTCTCAAACATCTTTCTTTGATTAATAAAGTATAATATAAGGGACAATCCAGTCGAAATATATGTAGCAATAATAATATTTAAAGAATTAACTCCAAATACATTGCAAAATACCCAAGTAAGAATAACTTTAAGTACAAGGCTAGATAGGGTATTTATCCAGAAAAACTCTTTTATATTTTGCTTTGCTCTATATATGGCAAAAAATATCTGTTCAGCAGATAAAAACCATATCAATGGCAGCATTAATCTAACTGTATTATCCCTATTAAAAATAAATAAAACTGCTATAATTAATGAACTTGATAAAAAATTTAATACAAATGATGATGTTATATACTTATTCCCTTTCCTTGGTATATAATAAAGTAACCCCATATCTAATCCTAAGGATGCAAAAAAAATGGTCATCATAACTATAGAATATGCATATGTGTACCTTCCCAATATATCAGTACCATATAATTTAGTAACTACATATGGAAATAAGGTATTTAATAGAAAAACAGATATGTTTCCTAAAAATGATTCTACTAGGTTTTGTGAAAAGTCATCAGTAACCATGCAACTTCACCTTCTTCTAGCTATTTTTATATATGCCACATGGATAAATCCTATAAATTATAAAGCTATTTTTTTTAAAAAAAGATTAAACTAAAGATAGTAATACTAGGATTTTTAATAATTACCCATCTTCGGCCTAATCTTAATAATTCTTTAAATGTTTAATTCTATAGATATATAACTCTCTAATAGTAGATTCTTTGCTTTACAATAGATTTTGTTAATTATATCAACTACTCCATTTTCATCCTTTTCTATATTTAAACTTTTACTATATTATATTAAAAGGGTTTATATCTGTCTCTGATACAATAACCCTAATTTTATAATTGTACCTTTCAAACTCATTTAATAACCTTTCTTTTAAAGGAGTACAGATAATATTTTCAGTCTCATAATGTCCAGCATCTATTATAGTTAAACCTAACTGGGCTGCTAATTGAGCGTCATGATATTTTATATCCCCAGTAATATAGCAATCACATTTATTTCTATAGGCATCTTTTATATAGTCACTGCCGCTGCCGGTACAAATAGCAATCTTATTCATGGATTTAAGCTCATTTCCTACGACCCTCACCTTTTGAGCCTTCAATATGTTTTTCACCTCTAAGGCTAAAGTCTTTAAGGTCTTAGCTTCTTTTAAGTATCCAATTCTCCCAAGGCCTAGGGACCTTATTTTATTTTCCAATGGTATTAAATCATAGGCAACCTCTTCATAAGGGTGGGCACTTTTCATGGCCTTTATAACACTTTTTAGCTTATCCTGGGATACTATTACTTCTAGTCTATATTCATCTACCCTTTCTATTTTATCAAGGCTTCCTATATGGGGATTTGATCCCTCTAAAGGCTTAAATGTACCTATACCCTTACTTTGAAATGTACAATGGCTGTAATTCCCTATATGTCCTCCACCAGCAAGGCTAATAGCCTCCCTTACATCCTCTAAGTTTTTTTCTGGAATAAATACCGCAAGCTTATAATATCTTTCATTATAGGTTTCCCTTAGGGGACATATATCCTTTAGTTTTAAAAGCTGAGCTAAGTAATCACTTGTTCCTCCTATTGCAACATCTAAATTTGTATGGGCAGTATATAAATTAATATCATTTTTAATTAACTTATTCAAAATTTTAACTATTGGGTCTGAAAATATTAATTTGTTAAGGGGCTTATATATTAATGGATGATGGGTTATTATCATATCTACATCTTCTTTAACAGCTTCATCAGTAATTTCATTGTTTAGTTCAAGGGCAATCATTATTTTTTTTATCTGTTTATTTTCATCTCCCACCTGAAGCCCAACGTTATCCCATTTTTCTGCCAATGGGATTGGAGCAATCTTCTCCATTATATTCATAATATCACTACATTTTACAGACATCCTCTCAACTCCTTAAGCTCCTCTATTTTCTCTTTACACTCTAATAACTTTTCTTTAGCCCTTATAGTATCCTGATTTTCAACAGTTCTAAGTATTTCAGTGTATTTTCTCAGCTTTCCATCAATAAACTCATGTATATGAGGGTCTTTATTTTCAATTAATTTTGGTCCTACCTCATAATAGATATCTCTTTGGATTTTCATTTCTCCTTTACTAACAACTAAAATTTCATATAGTTTACTTCCCTCTTTGGCTAATTTTTCATCGGTGATTTTGAAATCATTCTGTGAAAGCCATTTTCTCAGTTCATCTTGAGCCACCATAGGCTGTAAAATAAATTTATTGACCGTCCCTACCACATTTCTATTGTCTAAAAATATATCTCTTATTAATAGTCCACCCATACCTGCAATTATGACAATATCAACTTCTCCAGGCTCTATAGGACTCAAGCCACTTCCAAGTCTAGTTTGAATGTAATCTTCCAGTTTATAGTTTTTTATAGTCTTTTTAGCATTCTCAAGGGGACCTTCGTTGATATCTACTGCAATTACTTTTTTAGCAATACGATTCTTTATTAGATATACAGGTAGGTATCCATGGTCAGTCCCAATGTCAGCTACATTATACCCCTGTGGAACTAAATCTGCTATAGTCTTTAGCCTCTTAGTAAGTTTCATCTCCATCCCCTACTTTCCTTTGAAACTTTTATATTTATTTATATTTTTATGCCATTAAAAATTTTTATAAATAAAAATCCTAGATTAGACAAAAAATAATTTACGAGGTGGTTCTATGAAGGAAAAAAAATTACAATCCAATGAAAACGTGCAGCCTAAATCCAAGCTTGTTCATTTTAGTTGGGGTGGCACAACCCATGAATGGGAAGAAGAAGCTGATCAAATAATGAATTACGCTCAGGATCAGTTAGACCAAAAAGAATCAAGGCAAGAGAAGGAAAAGAAAATTGCCTACGGTAAACAAAAACAATATTGGTAAATATATTACAATGATTCTCTTGAGAGCTAGTCTTTGACGCTGCTAACAAAATCCTAATTTCAACATATTGTAGACTTATGAAAGATTCGCCTGAAAGCGAATCTTTCATACTTCCCGAAAACCCGAATTTCTTCGTTGTTGCCTAGGCCGAGAATCCTTATGCAGTCAATAAAATTTTAGAACAAACTAATAAGTTCATGGGAAATTTTATGATATTTGCTAAAATCAAGTAGACTTTCTCTTTTTTATACGCTGCGGTCTCTCGGTTTTAGCACTCCTCGAACTTCAAATTTGGGGAGCAGTGTTTTACATTGTTGACCTTGTTAACAATCTGAAAGATTCGCTTGAGAGCGAATCTTTATTCTAGATAATCCTTTAATTTTTTACTTCTACTAGGATGTTTTAATTTCCTTAGGGCTTTGGCTTCAATTTGTCTAATTCTTTCTCTAGTAACATCAAATTTCTTTCCAACTTCTTCTAGAGTTCTCGCTCTACCATCTTCCAATCCGAATCTTAATTTTAAAACTTTTTGTTCCCTGGGAGTTAAGGTATCTAAAACCTCTATTAATTGCTCCTTTAACATGGAGAATGCCGCTGCCTCAGCCGGTGCTGGTGCATCATCATCTGGTATAAAGTCCCCTAAATGGCTATCTTCTTCCTCACCAATTGGAGTCTCAAGAGAAACTGGTTCTTGAGCAATTTTTAGAATATCTCTGACCTTTTCAACCGTCATATCCATTTCCTTAGCTATTTCCTCAGGCAAAGGCTCTCTACCTAATTCTTGTAATAGCTGCCTCGATACTCTAATAAGCTTATTGATGGTCTCAACCATATGAACAGGTATTCTTATTGTTCTAGCCTGGTCAGCTATGGCCCTCGTTATTGCCTGCCTTATCCACCATGTGGCATAAGTACTAAATTTATAGCCCTTTCTCCAGTCGAATTTTTCTACAGCCTTTATCAATCCTAAATTACCTTCTTGAATAAGGTCGAGAAATAACATGCCTCTACCTACATATCTTTTAGCTATACTCACAACCAACCTTAGATTTGCTTCACATAGCCTTCTTTTAGCTAATTCCTCTCCATCTTCCATCCTTTTAGCTAATTCAATCTCTTCTTCTGCAGTAAGTAAAGGAACTTTACCAATTTCCTTTAAATACATTCTAACCGGGTCATCTATGTTAATGCCCTTTGGCAAAGTTAAATCAAAGCTAACATCTTCTTTATTTGGTCCATCTGTATCATCATTTATTTCTATTATTTCATCCTTATCGCTTACTATTTCAATTCCCATAGAAGTCAATGAGTCATAAATTTCCTCTATTTGTTCTTTATCTAAATCAATATCCTCCAGTGTATCCATTATTTCAGTATAAGTAAGTATTCCCTTCTTTTTTCCCCTTTGGACTAGTTTAGTCACAGACTCGGTTTTTATGTTTTTATTTTTTTCACTCATTTGACTTCCCTCCCTTCCAGTCGATTTAGTTTACTCTTAAGTTACTTAACTCTTTCACTAATAATAATAATTCTCCACGTAATTCTTTAATTTTTTCTACATCTCCTTCTTCTTTATTTTTTTCAACTTCTAATCTCCTTATCTCATCCTTAATAATCTTTATTTGTTCATTTAATTTAAAAATTTTCAATGATATTAATAAGTCCTTTATAATTTTGTCTATATCCTCAAAGGGTACAACACGTTCTTTTATTTGTTTCAAAAGCTTTACTTTTTCAAAATCCAATTGATCTAAAAGTGAAATAATATCAATTTTATTACTTGTTTTGTAAATATCACCAATAGTATTAAAGATACTTCTTGAATCTTCATTTAAAAAATCATGGCTATTTATTTGTGAAGTTACTTTTTCGTAATTAGTTTTACTTGATAAGCATAAAGATATGATGCTTTTTTCTATTTCTATTGAACCATTTTTTTCAAGTTTTTTCATTGGCTTAAGATTCTTTTCATATCTATTATTCTTATAATTAAATTTCCTATTGTTTTTATTATATTTATATTGATTTTTTTTATCCCTATTATTACCATAAATTTCCGACTTTATAACATTTGGGGCTATATTAGCCTCTTTTGAAAGCCTCTCTACATAAATGTCTATTTCCACAGGGCTTTTTAAAGACCTTATTACTTTTATTGATTTATTAATAAAGCTTATTCTTCCTTCATTTGTATTTAAATCATTTTCATTTTTAATTAACTCTATTTTATAATCAATTAACGGAACGGCATTTTCTACATTTTCCCTAAATGCATCTGTTCCAAAACTTCTTATATATTCGTCAGGGTCCATTTTGACATTAAGCTTTATTACTTTCACTCTACATCCAACTTCATCCAAAATATCCATTCCTCTTATGGTTGCTGCTTGCCCAGCTAAGTCAGAATCATAAGCGATAATTACTTCTTCACAATATCTTTTAAATAATCCAGCATGATTTTTTGTTAACGATGTTCCCAAAGTTGCAACAGCATTTTTTATTCCAAACTGATATAAGGAGATTACATCTGTATAACCTTCAACAACAATAAGCTTCTTTTCCTTTCCTATTTCATTTCGAGCTAAATTAAGCCCATATAATATATTTCCTTTATTAAATATAGGGCTTTCAGGGGAGTTAAGATACTTAGGCACACCATCGCCTAAAACTCGACCACCGAATCCAATAATCTTTTTTGTAGTACTAATTATTGGAAACATCACTCTATTTCTAAATCTATCATAATATCCCTCATTTTCTTTACGCTTTATAACTAAGCCAGATTCATAAATGAGCTTTTGGTCGTAGCCCATGGTTAACAAATATTTATTTAATTTTTCCCAATCATTAATAGCATAACCTAGTCCAAATTTTTTAATTACATCTACACTTAATCCTCTATTTAATAAATATTTTATGCCTACATTTTTAGTTTTAGTTAAGTTCTGATAAAAAAATAAAGCAGCTTCTCTGTTAATTTTATATAATTTACTTTTCCTATCAACTTTTTCCTTATTAGACCCATCATTTCTATACTCTGATAAATCGATACCACTCTTCTCAGCTAAAAGCTCTAATGAATCAAAAAAATCAAGATTTTCAATTTTCATTACGAAATTTATGACATTTCCAGCCTCTCCACATCCAAAACAATGGAATAACTGCTTATCTTCAGAAACTACAAAGGATGGTGTTTTTTCATTATGAAATGGACACAATCCCTTATAATTCTTCCCCGTCTTTTTTAGATTAATATACTGAGAGACTATATCTATAATATCATTCCTCTGTGATACCTCTTCAATTAATTGGTCCGAATATTTTATTGACATTTAAATCACATCCAACAAAAATCACTATACAATATGTTTCTCTATTCTTTTAATATTTCCTTTCTAAAATTTTTAATTTTTTTATAATAAGTAAAAAATAAAAAAATACAGATAAGCCTTTAAGTATGAAATATCTTACTTTATATCGACAAAATAAATAAAACCTCCTAAAGATTTTTTCCCATGATTCACAATATTCGACATTATTTTTTAATATCCTCCTTAGTTTATTAAAATCTTAATTTATTGAATTTTCTGATTTTTCCTGACAATTAATGTTGTACGTTAATTGTTAATCTATTATAGATGAGTGACTTAAAAACCTAATAAACGAAAGCAGACACTGAGGTTTCCTTCCCAGCGATTTTTATAACACATAGGAAATTATAGACCTTTTAAATATATATATAATTTCAGTATATGTGTTCCAAAAGAGTCTTCCTTTTAACTCTTCATCAGAGACTCTTTTATAAATCTGTTTTACCTTCTATTACCTATCTATAAACAGATTTATAGCATGAGCCTAAAGGATTCTCTGTGGCTGATTGAGTACGTTAATATTCTCTATCACTCTTCTATATAAGCATACTACTTTAAAGATTACATAAGTTTTCTATTTCTTTAATCTGTAACTTCCAAAATCATACCCAAAATTTAGGTACAAATATTTCTACATATTTATTCACAGCATATCTATCAGACATGCCAGCTATGTAATCCTTGACATGTTCTTCTACCCTATCGGTGTCCCTTATTTCATCATAAACTTCCTTGGGTAGCTTATGGGGGTTCTCACATAAAAATCTATACAGTTCCTTAACTATATTTTGAGCCTTATCTTCTTCTTTCTTCGCTTCCTTATTTAAATAAACCTGCTTAAACATAAAATCCCTTAGCTTATTTGTATAGTAATCGATTTCATCACTCATCATAATAGCATTTTTATCACGACTATTTTCAATTACATCCCTTATCATTTTATTTATCCTATCTCTATGGGTAAAGCCTAAAACTTTATTACAGTCATCGGGTAAACAATCTTTTTTTAATACCATAGCTCTAATAGCATCATCAATATCGTGGTTTATATATGCAATCCTATCACTAAGTTTAACAATTTCTCCCTCTAAGGTTAAAGGAGTATTTTCCCCTGTATGATTGAGAATACCATCCTTCACTTCATAGGTTAGATTTAAACCACCTTCTTTGTACTTCCTTTTTTCTAATATCTCTACTACTCTTAGGCTTTGCTCATTATGTTTAAAGCCTCCTTTGTGTATTCTATGGAGGACATACTCGCCACAATGACCAAAGGGTGTATGTCCAAGGTCATGTCCAAGGGCTATGGCTTCAGTTAAATCTTCATTAAGTCTAAGTGCCCTGGCAATAGTTCTAGAAATTTGAGCAACTTCTAAGGTATGGGTTAATCTGGTTCGATAGTGATCTCCCTCTGGAGATAGGAATACCTGTGTCTTATGTTTTAGCCTTCTAAAGGCCTTGGAATGAATAATCCTATCCCTATCTCTTTGAAAATCTGTTCTAATGTCACATTTTTTTTCTGTAAGCTTTCTACCCCTAGAATTAGATGATTTACATGCATAATCAGATAAAGTATTTTGTTCAATATTTTCAGTTATTTCCCTCATATTCATAAAATACCCCTCTTTTAACCTTTCTAATGTTCAATACCCATAATTTTTATTTCTAAACTTTCCTCCCATCTTTAAAAGCTTGAATATATTATAGCTTTCCCTAGGCTATAGATGGTAACTTTTATAATATAATACAACAAGATTATGCTAATTCCTTCATAAATATTTTTTAAATTTATATTAAGCAAAAAAAAAGCGACATTAGTCGCTTGAGGCTATTGAATAACATATACTTCCTTATCTATTTCTTATTACGGCCTGGGCTGCGGCTAATCTCGCAATAGGAACTCTAAAGGGTGAACATGATACGTACTCTAGACCCATTCTATGACAAAAATCTATGGATTGTGGGTCTCCTCCGTGCTCTCCACATATCCCAAGCTTTATATCACTTCTGGTTTCTTTCCCAAGCTTTATTGCTATTTCCATAAGTTTACCTACACCTAGCTCGTCAAGTCTTTCAAATGGGTCCTTTTCAAATATTTCCTTTTTCCTATACTCATTAATAAATTTACCCGCATCATCCCTAGAAAATCCAAAGGTCATTTGAGTGAGGTCATTTGTTCCAAAGGAGAAAAATTCGGCCTCCTTTGCTATAGAATCTGCTGTTAAAGCTGCCCTTGGAATCTCAATCATTGTACCAACTTTATAGTCTAACTGAGTATTCTTTTCCCTCATCACTTCCTCAGCAGTTTCATTAACTAATTTTTTTATGATGTAAAGCTCTTTCTCGTGGCTAATGAGTGGAATCATTATTTCAGGTTTTACATCTATCCCCTTCTTCTCTACTATATAAATTGCAGCTGAAAAAATTGCCCTAACTTGCATTTCATAAATTTCGGGATAGGTAATAGCAAGTCTACATCCCCTATGGCCCAACATTGGATTAAACTCCTTTAAATCCTCAACGGTTTCCTTTAATTTATTAAAATCTATATCTAATTCCCTAGCTAAAGATTTGATATCATCATCTTTATGTGGTAAAAACTCATGTAATGGTGGGTCAAGAAGTCTTATAGTCACCGGTCTTGAACCCATAGCTTCAAATATACCAATAAAATCTTCTTTCTGGAAAGGCAATAGTTTATCAAGTGCTTTTTTCCTTTCTTCAGTTGTCTTTGCAAGTATCATTTCTCTTACAGCTAATATTCTATTATCCTTAAAAAACATATGTTCAGTCCTACACAAACCAATTCCCTCTGCACCAAATCTCACTGCTATTTTAGAATCTCTAGGTGTGTCTGCATTTGTTCTAACCTTTAATTTTCTTATTCCATCGGTCCATTCCATTATTTTGCCAAAGTTTCCAACCATCTCAACACTTTGTGTTTCAATAGTTCCCTCATATACTGTACCCGTATTACCATCGAGGGAAATATACTCTCCTTCTTTTATTACTATATCATTTACCTTAAATAGTTTGCTATGCTGGTCTAGTTTTAATTCTCCACAACCAGCTACACAACATTTCCCCATTCCCCTTGCAACTACTGCGGCATGGGAGGTCATTCCACCCTTTGAGGTTAATATGCCCTCTGAATTAACCATTCCTTCTATATCCTCGGGGGAAGTTTCTATCCTCACAAGAATAGTCTTTTCTCCCCTTTTAGAAGCCTCTACTACATCCTCAGAAGTAAAATATACCCTTCCTGTTGCAGCTCCAGGCGAAGCCGGTAAACCCTTTGAAATAATTTTAGCCTTTTTTAATTCACTAGGCTTAAATGTGGGGTGCAGCAATTGATCTATTTGCTCAGGGTCTATTCTCATTAAAGCAGCTTCTCTATCAATCAAGCCCTCATGGGCCATATCTACTCCAATATTTACTGCTGCCTTTGCTGTTCTTTTACCAGTTCTTGTTTGTAACAAATATAATTTGCCCTTTTCAATGGTAAACTCTATATCCTGCATATCCCTATAATGTCTTTCTAAAACCTTTGTTATTTCAATAAATTCATCATATATATCGGGCATAATATTTTTTAGTTCTTCAATAGCCTTTGGTGTCCTTATACCAGCCACAACGTCTTCTCCTTGGGCATTAATTAAAAACTCTCCAAAAATCTCCTTTTCTCCCGTGGAGGGATTCCTCGTAAATGCAACACCTGTACCTGAGCTTTCTCCCATATTTCCAAAGACCATTGACTGAATATTAACGGCGGTACCAAGGTGATGGGGAATTTCATTAATATTTCTATAGACTATTGCCCTAGCGTTATTCCATGATTCAAAAACGGCAGTTACTGCCATTGTTAATTGCTCCCTAGGGTCCTGAGGAAATTCTTTTCTAGTCTCATTCTTAACAAGTTCCTTATACTTAACTACAATATCCTGTAAATTATTTGCCGACAGCTCCGTATCATCACTTAAACCATTTTCTTCCTTTACCGACTCTAAAATATTATCAAATTTATATTTCCTTATTCCTAAAACTACATCTCCAAACATCTGGATAAATCTCCTATAGCTATCATAGGCAAATCTTGGATTTTGGGTAAGCTTTCCCAAACCATCGGCGGTTTCATCATTCAATCCTAGGTTCAATATGGTATCCATCATACCTGGCATAGAAATTATCGCACCAGACCTTACAGAAACTAGTAATGGGTTGTTTAGATCTCCTAGCTTTTTATTAGTTTCCTCCTCTAGTTTTTCAAGATTTTCAAATATCATTTCCCTTAAAGCTGAATCTATTTTTTTTCCATCTTCATAGTATTTGTTACAGGCCTGGGTGGTAATAGTAAAACCCAAGGGAACTGGAAGTCCAATTTTACTCATCTCAGCAAGATTAGCCCCTTTACCACCAAGGATGGATTTCATTTCCTTATTTCCCTCATCAAAAGAGTAAACATACTTTTTCAATTTTTCTCCTCCTTTTTTATCCTTTATAGAAATACTATGGAAGCTTGATATTGACATTTATATCAAGCCATTCTCTCTCATGATTTCCATGATTATACTAGCACTTTCTTCTACAGCTTTATTGGAAACGTCAATAACTGGACATCCAATCTTTTTCATAATCTCCTCTGCATAATCCAGTTCTTCTAAAATCCTGTCTAAATTGGCATATGAAGCATTGTTACTCAATCCAAGTGCTTTTAACCTTTCTTGCCTTATTTCATTTAACTTCATTGGGTTTGCCGTGAGTCCCATAATCCGTTTAGATGGTATTTCAAAAAGCTCTTGAGGTAATGGGGCCTCGGGAACCAAGGGTACATTGGCAACCTTTATATTTTTATGGGCTAAATACATGCTCAGAGGTGTTTTTGAAGTCCTTGAAACCCCAATTAACACTATATCAGCCTTCTTTATACCCCTAGAGTCCTTTCCATCATCGTATTTAACCGCAAATTCAATGGCCGCTACCCTTCTAAAGTATCTTTCATCGAGTTTTCTCATTGTCCCAGGTACATGTACCGGTTCATTTCCTAATACATTGTGGAATGAAATAAGTAACTGGGACATTATGTCTACATACTGTAGATTATTTTTTTCACACTCAATTATTATGGTCTCCTTTAAGTCTTCAATAACAGTAGTAAAAATTATTATTGACTTTAATTTAGAAGCCTCATCTATAATATTTTCTAATTGATCCTTATCTGAAATATAGGCATATCTTTTTAATACGTAATTAATACCCTTAAATTGAGCAGCAGCCGCCTTTGCAACTTGTTCTGCAGTTTCTCCAATTGAATCTGATAAAATAAATATGTATAATTTCTCATCCATATTAATACCCTCCAATACATTATCTATAGAAGCCTTAATACATTTTTTCTTTAGATTATTTGACCATAGCTAAGACATGGTCTACTTAAATAATCAAAGCCTAATTTTAAAATGTATCTCATATAGTTATATTTATACATCAGCAATCTCAATAAATATTTTAGTGATATTTGTCTTTGATATTCTTCCTAAAACCTTAAAACACTCCTTTTCATCAACTAATTCCCTTTTCACTATGGGTAAACTATCTACTTCATGCTCAATAATTTTTTGTGCTGCCTCCACCACAGTTTCATCGGGGAAAGCAGTAATAATATTTGGCATTCTAGTCATGATAACTCCTATAGGCACCTTGTTTATATCAGTATTTCCTATACAAGTTTTCAAAAAGTCCTTCCTCGATACAACACCTGTCAGATATCCATCAGAAATAACGAATATGGTTCCTACATTATCTAAAAACATAGTTACTATTGCATCATATACGGAAGTTTTTTCATCTAACACCACCGGTACAGATTTTATATCCCCAACTACTATTTCATTTATTCTGTGTAACATTTCTTCATTTTTTAGTTTGCCTGTATAAAAATATCCAACCTTTGGCCTTGCTTCAAGGATACCTGACATTGTTAAAATGGCAAGGTCAGGTCTTAAGGTCCCCCTTGTCAAATTTAATAATTGAGCAATATGCTCACTTGTAATAGGTTCATTATTTTGAACTATTTCAATAATTTTCCTTTGACGACTATTAAACTCTATAATAATCACCTCGTTTCCAAAATATGTGTTATACTATTTCATATTTATTATATACTATTACCCTTGATTTGTCTTTATTTTTGTAAAATTTTTTTCAAAACTTTACAAAATATCCAATTAGTATATCACATTTCTAAGATAAAAACTTCTAATCCTTGGTTTTCTTTTAGAAAAAGGATAGCTTAAATGCTATCCATATATTAAAATTCTATTTTATTATTAATATAATCCTCCAGCTCATCAATTTTAATTCTTATCTGTTCCATTGTATCCCTATCCCTTATTGTTACACTATTATCTTCCAGTGTATCGAAATCAACAGTTATACATAATGGAGTACCAATCTCATCATGTCTTCTATATCTTTTTCCTATACTACCTGCCTCATCATAATCTACCATGAACTTCTTTGCAAGCTTACTGTATATCTCATTGGCCGGTTCTCTAAGTTTTTTCGTGAGTGGAAAAATTGCGGCTTTAAAGGGCGATAGGGCTGGATGGAATTTAAGTACTACTCTTTCACTACCATCCTCTAATTTTTCTTCCTCAAAGGCATCCAACAAGAATGCTAAGGTTACTCTATCTGCCCCAAGGGACGGCTCTATACAGTACGGAACGTATTTCTCGTTAGTAACCGGGTCTTGGTAGCTTAAATCAACTCCAGAATGTTCCATATGTTGCTTAAGATCAAAATCTGTTCTATCTGCTAATCCCCATAATTCTCCCCATCCAAAGGGAAACTTATATTCAAAGTCAGTTGTTGCATTACTATAATGGGATAACTCATCCTGTTCATGGTCCCTCAGTCTAATATTTTCTTCCTTCATATTAAGACTCAAAAGCCAGTTCATGCAGAATTCTTTCCAATACTTAAACCATTTTAAATCTTCTCCCGGTTCACAGAAAAATTCGAGTTCCATTTGTTCAAATTCCCTAGTTCTAAATGTAAAATTACCTGGTGTTATTTCGTTTCTAAAGGATTTTCCTATTTGTCCAATTCCAAAGGGAATCTTTTTTCTCGATGACCTCTGTACATTTTTAAAGTTTACAAATATACCTTGAGCAGTCTCGGGTCTTAAAAATATCTCCGATTGCGAATCTTCCACAACACCTTGAAATGTCTTAAACATTAGGTTAAACTGCCTTATATTAGTAAAATCTTCTTCACCACATTCAGGACACTTTATGTTTTTCTCAGCTACATATTTCTCCATTTCCTCATTAGACCATCCATCCACTACTACATCGGGCTTATCCTTTTCTGCTAAGTCACCCTCTATTAATTTGTCAGCTCTATATCTAGCTTTACATTTTTTACAATCCATAAGGGGGTCATTAAACCCTCCAACATGACCGGATGCAACCCAAGTTTGAGGATTCATTAAAATGGAGGCATCCAAACCGACATTATATGGACTTTCCTGTATGAATTTCTTCCACCATACTTTTTTTACATTATTCTTAAGCTCAACACCAAGGGGACCATAGTCCCAAGTATTGGCTAGTCCTCCATAAATTTCAGAACCCGAAAAAATAAATCCCCTTGATTTCGATAAAGCTACGACCTTATCCATGATACTACGTTCCTTTTTAGCCATATTTATACCTCCTATAGATAATTAATTAGTAAAAAGACTTTAATAATTTTTATAAGCAAATAAAAAAACCCTTCGGCCCTAAAAAGGGACGAAAGGTTTACTTCCGCGGTTCCACCCTGCTTGGCATTTGATAATGCCCTCTTAAATTTGTATTGCTCAGGAGCCTCCCTTCACTAAATCATTATATCGGATTTCCAGCAACACCGATTCTCTATGATAATATACCTAGCTACTTTTCTCCTTCATTGCACCCACTATTTTTTATTGATTTTACCATATTATATTTAGTTTGTAAACAGTGAAGCTAAAAAATCTATTCTATGTCTATGTCATCTTCATGATCTTCTTCTTTTTTATTTTTCTTAGTAAGTCTCTCTCTAGCTAAATCTACTTTTTCTTTAACGTTATGTAATGCATCTTCAGTCATGTTTTGGATATCTATTATCTCCCCATCATCTTTAACTATTTCTAGTCTACATCCCGTTGCCAGGGCAGCCAATATAGCTGCTATGGTTGCTGGAGGGAAAATTATAGCTCCGATAGCTCCCGCAGTTACTGGGATATTCATTACAGTTTCCCCATTTTTCTTTAAATAGATTCGTGTAACGTTACCCTTTCTTATAATTTCTTTAAGTTTTTCCATAATTTCATTACTCTTATCAGAAAAGCTACTTTTAGACTTTTGCTTTCCTTCTCCCTTCGATTCTAAATGAATTATAGCCTCTAAAACATCACCATTTGTTTTTTCTAAAGCTTCTTTAGCTTCTCCATAGGATGCCCCAGTTCTTTCTCTTACCTCATCAACTTGTTCTAAAGTAAATTCCATAATCAATCACCTCTTCACTTAATTTTTGATACCTAAGAAATTCGATTTTTAGTTGCTAATTGAGAAAATTGCACAATTACTATCTATAGAATAACCAGTAGTTGTATTTATAATAAATTTTTCTAAAAACAAATGTATCTACATTTTTTTAAAAGAAACTTATTATAGGCTATAGTTGATTATACATAAAAAACCTTAATATTATAATAGTCCTTAAGTCTAAAAATCTATACTACTAAAATACCTTTATTTTAAATAATTAAAGGTAATATTATACTATGCCATTGCCTCTAGTTTAGATTATGCAATTTCCTCAATCAACTAAAAATTCTAAATTATAATTTATAGATAAGTTATATATTATAATTTCTATTATATCTTCTTTATAGTATTTAAAAATTCTAAGCTTTTAAAAGTTTTCTTTTCAAGATGAAAGCCCATATACCTATCAATTACATTATTTAATTTCTCTAGGATTGATGAATTTATTTTTATTTTTGAGATAGTTATTATGTCAGTTTTAAATATATATTGCATAAGCTTTACCATGGTGGAATTGATTATAATAGGGTTCTTACTATAGTTAGGAAAGCAGTCATCACATGTTAATCCACCTTGGTGAATGTCAAATCTTATTCTTTGAAATTTTGTATTTCCACAGGATACACATTTGGTTAACTGTGGCCTAAGCCCAGAATAATCTAATAGCTTTAATTGAAACCCGAGCTTTACGAGTTCAAGATTATCTACCTTATTTGTAATTAGACTCAATGTCTTTAAGAGGGTGTCAAAAAGTCTATTATTTGTAACTCCTTCCACAATCACAGAGTCACAAAGTTCTGAGAAATAGGAGGCATAGGCGAGCTTCGATATATCCTCTCTTATTTTATAAAAGGATTCATAAATATGTGCAGAGGAAATATTGTCAAGATTCCTACCCTTTGAAATAATGAATTCGCCAAAGACAAAAATGTGTGAAGCAGGAGATAATTTTGACTTAGGTTTTCTCCCCCCCTTTGCGACCGCCCTTATCTTCCCAAGTTTTCTAGAGAATAAAGTGAGTATAACGTCGGAATCAGAGATTTTATTTTTTCTTAAGACCACGGCATCGGTCTTGTATATCATTACATCACCTCATCCAAATATTTTGCGTATCCCTAAATTCAATATTTTCATTTTCCTCCCTTACACAGTTACTTTCTCTATCGATACTTTTCATCTCCAAATAAAAATTTAAATCTCCAGTCATTAAGAACAAATCCCATAAATTTTTCTTATACACCTTTATACCCCCTTCTAAGGATTAGTTTACCCTAAATATAAGTTTTATATATTTATTTTCTGCTATGGTCAGGTGTATATACTATGAAATTTTTGCTATAACAAAGTTTTTTAATATTTTTATCTTAAAAATTTATATAATTGCCTGTTGGAGACTTAAAAATATATAGTATTGTTATATGTAAATTTAATTTTATAATTTAGACTTTATATTATTATATAGATATTTACTTTAAATTTCTATATATATTTAACTACATGGTTAGCTAAAAAACTTCTTCTATCTACATAACTAGTCTACTTAATAAAATAGATGTAAGGGTGAAATATATTGACAAGCCAGTTATATCAATTGTAGTGGTTATAAATGGAGCTGAAGCTACAGCAGGGTCAACTCCTATTCTTTTAAATATTAGAGGTACAAAGGTTCCAATAGTAGCTGCTGTTATCATGTTTGCCCACATTGCTATTCCTACTACAAAGCTTAAAACCATCTCTCCTTGTAAAAAGAATGAGACAATAGCCACTATAACGCTACAGCAAAGTCCAACCAAAAATCCAACACAAATTTCCTGGAATAAAGTCTTAAATACCTCTTTTTTACCATGAATCGAACCTAATGCTATACCCCTTACTGTCAAGGTTGAGGATTGAGTACCTACATTTCCACCCATCCCCGCAAGTAGGGGCATAAATAACGCAAGGGTAGTATTTTTATTAAGTACTGTTTGAAAGCCTCCAATTATTTGGGCCGACAGCAAACCTCCAAATACAGTAATTATAAGCCAAGGTAGCCTTGACTTTACTGAGGCTAGTATCCTAATAGAAACCTTGTCTTCGTCAATATCTTCCGTTTCAGAAGTACCAGCAAATTTGTATATATCTTCTGTAGCTTCTTCTTCAATAACATCTATAATATCATCTACTGTTATTATACCCATTATTCTATCATTATCATTAACAACGGGTATAGCTAACAGGTCATATTTCGAAACTAGACGGGCTACATCCTCTTGGTCTGTGTTGAGATTAACACTTATAACTCGCTCATGCATGATATCTTTAATCATAATATTTGGCTTGCTAACAATTAATTCCCTTAGGGAGAGTACCCCCACTAACCTTTCAGCTTTATCAACTACATAAACATAATATATAGTTTCTGCCTCACTTGCCATCTCCCTTAAATCTTCAATTGCTTGGTAAATTGTTATGTCTTTCCTTACTGCCACAAACTCCTTAGTCATAATTCCCCCGGCAGTATCTTCATCGTAAATAAGGAGTTCTCTTACATCCTCTGCATCCTCTAAATCCAACAGGGAAATTATCTCTTTTCTTTTCTCTTCACTAAGCTCAGCTAAGAGGTCAACCATATCATCTTGAGCCATTTGATCTAGTATGAGGATTTTTTGTTCCCTTTTGAAAATCTCTAAAAGTTCAACAAAGGTTTCCGAATCCACTTCTTCTAATACCCTACTAGCCCGCTTCCATGAGAGAATAGTAAAAAACTTTACTTGATTGTCATCGTCAAGTTCAAGTAGAATTTCAGCGACATCTGCAGGGTGTAGTTCTTCAATGTATTCATTCAGCTTTAAATCCTCATCATTTTCTAATAACTCTATAGTTATTACTAATCGATCCTCCAACTTTTCTCTAGAATGTCTTGTCATTCTTACACCCCCTCAAGCTAAGGATAGCGGTATTAATCATACCCAAAATTTCTTAGCATGTTTTCTTTATCTCTCCAATCCTTTTTAACTTTAACCCAAATTTCCATATAAACCTTTGAGCCAAGTAGTCTCTCAATCTCTTCTCTAGAACTCTTACCTACACCTTTTATTTTTTTTCCATTTTTTCCAATAATTATAGCTTTATGAGACTTTCTTTCACAATATATAGTAACATCAACATCAATTATATCCTTACCTTCTCTTTTTCTCATAAGATTAACCACAACTGCCACCCCGTGGGGAATTTCTTCGTGGAGATAATGGAGAAGTTTTTCCCTGATGATTTCTGACACTATAAATCTTTCTGGTTGGTCAGTAATCATATCTGCAGGAAAATATTGAGGTCCTTCAGGCAGTTTATCAGAAATTTTTTCAATTAATTTTTCTATATTTTTACCATTAATTGCAGATAACCCAATTATATCATCAAAAACATCGTATTCACTATATGTATCATAAATACTTTTAAAGGCACTGGGCTCCATAATATCTATTTTATTTATACCGAGTATAACTGGCGTCTTTACATCTCTTAATAATTCCAGAATATATTTATCTCCCGGTCCAATTGTAGTAGAATCATCAACTAAAAATAATATCACATCCACTTCATTTAAAGTATCCTTTGCAGCCCTAACCATATGTTCCCCGAGTCTATTTTTAGGTTTATGAATCCCAGGTGTATCTAAAAATACTATTTGGGTATCTTCACCATTGTATACAGTTTGAATTTTATTTCTAGTAGTTTGAGGTTTGTTGGAAATTATTAATATTTTTTCACCAACTATATTATTTATTAATGTAGATTTCCCTACATTAGGTCTTCCGATTATTGTTACAAATCCTGATTTGAAAGACAAATTATTCACCACCTGAATAAATTTTTTAAAGGGTTCTCTTCTAAAGAAGAGTGATAGAGAATATTAACGTACTCAATCAGCCACAGAGAATCCTTTAGGCTCATGCTATAAATCTGTTTTTAAATAGATAATAGAAGGTAAAACAGATTTATAAAAGAGTCTCTGATGAAGATTTAAAAGGAAGACTCTTTTGAAACACATATACGGAAATTATATATATCTATATATTTAAAAAGTCTATAATTCCCTATGTGTTATAAAAATCGCTCAAAAGGAAACCTCAGTGGCTGCTTTCGTTTATTAAGTTTGTTAGTCACACATCTATAAAGGGTTACTTTTCTAAAAGGTAGGAAATTAGCCCTTTATTGTTTTTAGAAAAAATATTAGTTGAGCTTTCCTGCTCTAGTTGTATATACTTATCTTAAATGTATTAGATTTTATCTATTCTAGCCTTAACTGGCATGAAATATG
>JAKSBP010000055.1 GCA_022361035.1 Clostridia bacterium | reverse complement strand
CATTGCTGCTTCTTCCAACTAGACCTCCTATATAGCTTGTTCCCTTTACTTTTCCAGTTCCCTTTACTATGCAGTTATCTATCTGGAAGCTGTTGAATGCCTCTCCTACCAATGTTCCTACATAGGTTTTTCCTTCTATATCTACATTTTCAATAGTTAGATTCTTTATGACTCCGCCATTTATATATTTAAATAGTCCTAATCCATCTTCTGTTGGTCGGGTCATCCTTAAATTTCTTATGGTGTATCCAGCACCATCTAATGAACCTGTAAACTCTAATATTGGAGACCATTCTATATTCTCTAGGTCTATATCATTTCTTAGTTTGTAGTGGGCATCTATTTGAAATCTCATATTGTTAAGCTGCTCTCTTGTCTCTATTATATATGGATTATCAATGATCCCTTTTCCTCCGGCTACCTCATTTTCTGGTAAGCCCTCAGATACTTCTAATGGTTTAGGTAAATTTTTAAGGTATGGATAGGAGCTTCCTTCTTCTATATTCCATACACTGCCGAAATCCCAGTCAATAAAGGTGTTCTGAGCCTTCATGGCTGTTGTTAGTTTACTTATACCATGCCCATTTATAGCTATATTGCTACACATTACTCCGTCATAGTAGCAATTTACCAGACTTCCATGGTTTACATGGCCCGCTAATCCTCCTGTATAATTATCTGTATTACTATTAACTTTTCCGCCATAATAGCTATTTTTTAGTGTATTTCTATTATTGCTGGAGCCTCCACGACAATATCCTATTAATCCCCCTGCATATCCATAGTTTATATTATCACTTGATGTTACATTTCCTAGGGCAAAGCTATTTTCTACAGTTATTACATTTGGACCATAGCTGTAGCCCTCTCCAATTAATCCCCCTACTTTATTTTCTCCCGATACCCTTGCTAAACTATAGCTTTCTGCTATATTGCTAGAGGCTGTATTTGTCATGGCAAATCCTATTAGTCCTCCAACCTGTGAGCCTATGCTTGTCAATTCTCCCGATGTCCAGCATCTTCTCACCTGTACTCTATCGGTATAGCCACCTAGTCCTCCTACAAAGTTTGCAGAGCCTTCTACATTGATTTGGACTGAAGAATTCTTTATCTCACCATTGCTGCTTCTTCCAACTAGACCTCCTATATAGCTTGTTCCCTTTACCTTTCCTGTTCCCTTTACTATGCAGTTATCTATCTGGAAGCTGTTTAATGCCTCTCCTACTAATGTTCCCACATAGGCTTTCCCTTCTATATCTACATTTTCAATAGTTAGATTCTTTATGACTGCACCATCTATATAGGCAAATAGTCCAACTATATCTACTTCTGGCTTGGCTATCCTTAAGTTTGTTATGGCGTATCCATTACCATCGAAGGAGCCTGTGAATCTGTCAATGGAGTCTTCTATAGGGATTTGCTCCATGTTCTCTAAATCTATGTTGTTTCCTAGTTTATAGTGGGAACTTAGATTTTGGTTAACTTCTTCAAGGTGGTAGTACTTTGTTATTATGTATGGACTATCAATTGTTCCTAAGCCATTCATGGCAATGCGTTCAATCGTTTCCATAATTGTATTACTCCAGGGACTTAATTCATCTGTATTTCTTGCTCTAATTCTATAGACGTTTTGTAGCCCTAATTCAACTCTTCTATGTTCATAACTTGTACTATTCCCATTATCTATTACCAACCCATTAACTTCTATTTCGTATACACTTGCCCTGTCTACAGAATCCCACGTTAGTATTATCGATGTTTCTGTTTTTTGTGTTGTAATATTCATAGGAGTTTGTAATGTCATACTGATGGTTGATACTCCTATTACTTCACTCCACATACCCTTTCTTATATCATCTATTCCTCTTACTCTATAGGTATGTTCTGAGCCACTAGACAGTCCTATATGTTCATAGGTTTTACTATTTCCATTATCTATAATTACTCCGTCTACTTCTATTTCATATCCCGCTGCAAAATTTACTTCATCCCATGTAATAGTTATACTATTTTCTGTCCTCGATACTTGTATATTTTCTGGAGGATATATTATCATATCTGTTTTTGCTGTTATTAAGCTGCTCCACTGACCAAGTCCACTTTCATCCTTAGCTCTGATTCTATATTCATGCTCTGTATGTATTTCTAATCCATCATGGATATAGCTTGTGTTATTTCCATTGTCTATAACTACTCCATCCACCTCTACTTCATATCCCGTTGCTCCATCAATGCTCTCCCAATTCAAGGTTATGGAATCCGGTGTAATTATGGTGGTTATGGATGTAATTTTTCCTATAACATCCTGGGCTAAACTCCTCAGATATGGATACGCAATCCCGTTATCAATATCCCATATGTTATCAAAGTCCCAGCCATTAAAGTTATTTCTTGTCATTAATTCTTCTGTGGTTCTAGCCTGCTCAACTGGTTCATTAAGGCCTGCGATTGTGCTGTTAAAGTAGGATTCTACAACTTGATTGACATAGGCACCACGACCAATCAGTCCTCCAACATCTGAACTGGTTTGGGTATTGATTTCACCTGTATATAAGGAGTTTTTTATAATAGTATTAGAGCTGTGGTTATTATTAATCTCTCCTATTAGTCCACCTAATTTGGGTAAAGTATGAGTAGAGCTTATATTCCCTTGGGCAAAACAGTTTTCTATAAATGTCTGTTCTTGCGAATTGATAGATATATATCCAACTAATCCTCCTACTTTCTCATTTCCTATTACGTCTCCCTCTGTATAGCTCTCTGTTATTTTGTCTCCATAGGAGAATGACATAGAGCCTAATAATCCACCAACTCTTTCTTGCCCCATTACTTTACCAGAAGCATTGCATTTACTAATCACTCCACTTCCATTACCTGATAGTCCACCTACGGCAAACTTTCCTTCTACTTCAATAGCAGATGAAGAATTATTTAAAATACCATTATTACTGCCGCTCCCTACTAATCCTCCTATAAATTTATCTCCTTCTATCCTTCCTATTCCTGATACTGAACAATTCTCTATATTGAAATAATCTTTTCCATCACCTACTAATGCTCCAATATACCTGTAACCTTTAATATCAACATTGTTTATATTTAGATTTTTTATTGTAGAGTTTTCTATAGCTCCAAACAAACCTAAGTAATTTGTCGTAGGTTCATTTATTTTTAAGTTGCTTATAGTGTATCCACTACCATCTAATGAACCAGTAAATGGTGTAGAAAAATCGCCTATTGGTGCCCAGTCTAGGTTTTCTAGGTCTATGTCATTTCCTAACTTGTAATGGGATTCCAAGTCATATCCAATATCCTCAAGCTGTATTTTCGTTGTCACTATATATGGGTCCTCTACCGTTCCTACTCCCTCAATAGGAATTCTTTCAAGGGTTGCCTCGACCCAATCGCTCCAGGAACTTTTAGTATGTTCATTTTTAGCCCTGACTCTATATGTATACTTTGTATATGGTATAGTATTTGTATGCTCGTATTGGTTATTTCCTACACTAGCTATTACTAATCCATCTATTTGTACATCGTATCCCGTTGCTCCATGAATTTCTTCCCAATTTAAGGTTATAGAGTATGGTGTAGTTATAGTAGTTACAGCTCTAACTTTCTCCATAAAATCCGGTATGTTATCGTAACTTGGTACATCTAAGCTTCTAAAGTAGGGGTACGAGATTCCCTCATTAATATCCCATACATTACTAAAATCCCATCCTATAAAGGTATTCCTATTCATTAGTTCTTCAGTATCTCTAGCCTGCTCTATTGGTGTATCAACACCTGCGGCTATACAATTAAAGTATGATTCTGTAATTTTATTTCCGTAATCTACATTACCTATTAAGCCTCTAATATTTCTCTCTAGATTATTAGTAACTTTACCTGTAAAATAACTATTTGTAATTATATTTTCAGAACTGGTATTTGTTAGAGAGTAACCTATTAGTCCACCTGTATATGCGTCAGAACTATTAGAAGTTGATATTACGTTCCCAAGGGCAAAGCAATTTTCTACTATGGATTTTTCTCCAGGATTAGAATATATTTTGCCAATTAGTGCCCCTAACTGCTTTAGTCCTATTACATCTCCTGTCGTATAACTCTCTGTAACCTTTGCATCACTCTGTACTCCTATTAATCCTCCAATATCCCTACTAGTACCTGTAACATCCGAGGTCGAATAGCATTTACTTACTTGTACCTTTCCTATATAACCTGCTAAACCGCCTACCTCATATCCTCCTTCTACATTAACTACTGATGAGCAATTGTTTACCTCTCCATTGGCATAGGCTCTTCCAATTATTCCTCCTATGGAATATCCTGTCCCTTTTATTTTACCTAAACCTTCTACTATACAATTATCTATATTGAAGTTATCACTTATAGACCCAACTAATGCCCCAACCAGGCTCCTACCTTCAATATCTACATTCCTAATCTTAAGGTTCTTTATGGTTCCATTTACTATATTGCTAAATAATCCTATATAGTCCTTATCACTTTGTATTATTTTTAAGTTGCTTATGGTGTATCCACTACCATCTAGGTTTCCTGTAAATGGACTTGTTTGATCTCCTATGGGTTCCCACGCTAAGCTTTCTAAGTCTATGTCATTCGCTAGCTTGTAATAAGCTCCTAGCTCTTCTCCAACCTCTCTAAGCTCTTCTTTACTTGTAATTATATATGGAGCTTCAATCGTTCCTGAGCCTGTCATAGAGACTCTTTTAGCTGCTCCAACAAAGGTGGTGCTCCATTCACTTTTTCCATAGACACTCCTTGCTCTTACTCTATATGAATGTTCTATATCCGGCAGGAGTTCCCTATGCTCATAGCTTGTCTTTTCTTTATTATCTATTATTAAGCCATCTACTTCTATGTCATATTCTGTTGCTCCATTTACACTATCCCATGTAATTACTATTTTAAATTTTTCTTCTACTACCCTTATATTTCCTGGAGTGTTAAGTAATATTTCAGAAGTCTTTACTGTTATGAGGTCACTCCATTTTCTAAAGGTGCTTCCATCCTTAGCCCTAACTCGATATTTGTATTCTGTATTTGGCGTTAAGCCACTATGTATATAGGTTGTATTGTTACCATTGTCGATTATAGTTCCATCAACTTCTATATCATAGGCTGTAGCCCCTATAACTCCTTCCCAAACTAAGGTTATACTATCTAAGGTAATGCTGCTAACTGTTAATATGATATTATCCATAGGTGATGGTAGGTTATCGTGGCTAGGTATTTTTAAATTTCTTAGGTATGGATATGAGCCTCCATTGTCAATATTCCATATTACGTCAAAATCCCACCCTATAAAAGTATCCTTTAGCATCAATTCTTCTGTAGTTTTTCCTTGCTCTAGAGGTGTTGTTAGACCTGTAACTGTACTATTATAGTAGCAGCTTATAACTTGCGTAGAAGTTTTATATCCTATTAAACCTCCAATATATGTACTTGAGCTGCTATTAATTCTGCCATGGGAGTAACTATTTTTCACCCTGGCATTGGTCTGTTGTCCAAAGATACGTCCTATCAGTCCCCCTGCATAGCTATTTACAATTGTTGTTACTTCTCCCAGGGTAAAGCAATCTTCTACCAATGTTTCTGATGTGGTATAACTATATATTCTTCCTATTAAGCCTCCTACTTCTCTGCCTCCCTCTACATTTCCTAGGGCATAACTTTCTCTTACTGTTACATTTGCTAATGAAATAGTGGCATACCCTATTAATCCTCCTACAAAATCTCGTCCACCTGTTACATTTCCCTCTGCATAGCATCTACTTACTTCTGAAGCATTTGTACGTCCTATTAGCCCTCCTACGCTTCCTTCTGTTCCTTCTACATTAAGGCTTGAACCACAATTATCTATTCTCCCAGTCTCAGTTCTTCCTATTAGGCCTCCTAACAAAGATCGTCCTTTTACTGCGCCTATACCTTCTGCTATACAATTCTTAATATGAACGTTATTCTTTCCATATCCTACTAATGGGCCTATATAGGCAGCACCTTCAATATCTACATTCTCAACTTTTAAGTCTTTAATTGTTGCACTATCTATATAACCAAACAACCCTATGTAGCCTTCTGATGGCTGATATATTTTCAAGTTACTTATCTTATATCCTACTCCATCCAATACTCCTGTAAATGCCATTGTTTGTATTCCTATGGGTTCCCATTCCACATTCCCTAGGTCTATATCATTTCCTAGCTTGTAATGACCATTTAGTTGGAATCTCAGATTATTGAGCTG
>JAKSBP010000085.1 GCA_022361035.1 Clostridia bacterium | reverse complement strand
ATCTCAAATCAAGATTGCTATGAGTAATTCCTTTGGTTTTGGTGGGATTAATACAAGTATTCTAATGAAATCTATTTAATGGAGAAGTACATATAAAAAATATGGATAAATTTAATCATACATCTATTTTTCAAGATGACTGCATTTCATTGAAGGTGGAAAGTTAAGTTAGTATCAAAGTATTAAAAAACTTCTCTTACCTATAAGACTCCTTCCATAGGATTTAGTCTAAGAATCCTAATGATGGCAGAACTCAACCGAGGCTTATAGATGTCATATTAAGATAAGATAAGGAGGTTCATCAGTGAAAATCGAGGATAAATCTTTGGATATTGCAATTATCGGCATGGCATGCCGATTTTCTAATTCAAGAGACTATCATGAATTTTGGAAAAATCTCGTCATGGGAAAAAATTTAATTCGAGAAGTTCCAAAAGACCGTTGGGATATAGGACAATATTATGCAACGGATAAAAGTGAACCCAATAAGAGTCATAGTAAATGGTGTAGTTCCATCGAAGAGTTAGAATACTTTGATAATCATTTTTTCAATATATCTCCACGGGAAGCCCTTGTTATGGACCCACACCAACGACAATTACTAGAAGTGTCATGGCAATGTATCGAAGATGCAGGTGTTCCTCTTGAAAGGCTACAGAGTAAGAACACCTCTGTTCATATTGCAGGACCTAATAATGATTATGGTCAAAGAGCCTTTTCTTTACATAACGATATTAATAGTTATACTAACTTAGGGAATTATCCAAGTATCCAAGCCAATAGAATATCTTTTGCATTTGGATTTACAGGAGAAAGCGTTACTACAGATGCTGCTTGTGCTTCAGGCTTAGTTGTCATTCATGAGGCTAGAAGAATATTGTTGACAGGTGAAAGTCAATATGCCTTAGTGGGCGGTAGTAACCTTATTTTACATCCAAGCCGCTATATATCTTACTCAAAGGCAAGAATGTTGAGTCCTTACGGACAATGTAAAACTTATGATGAGAGTGCCGACGGATTCGTACCAGGAGAAGGAGTGGGTGTAGTACTTCTTCAACCCTTGGAGGATGCCTTACGTGAGAACAATCATATCTATTGTATTATCAAAGGTTCAAGCGTCAATCATATAGGAAAACATACCTCTATAACAGCTCCTAGAGTGGTAGCTCAGAAGGAACTTGTTCTATCGGCTTATGAAGAAGCAGGATTTAGCCCAGAAACACTTGGCTATATGGAAACCCATGGTACGGGCACATCATTAGGAGACCCTATCGAAGTAGAGGCATTGACAAGAGCTTTTCGTCAATACACTCAGAATAAGCAATCATGCAAGATAGGTAGTGTTAAATCTAATGTTGGCCATCTAGAAGGAGCGGCTGGCATAGCTGGTCTTATTAAAACTATCCTTATGCTAAAGAACCGTCAAATTCCAAAGACTCTCAACATTAAGGACGTTAATCCTATTATCAACTTTAAAGAATCACCCTTTAGCATAGCAGATGGGTTAACAGATTGGCAACCTATGGGTGAGAATATACCTTTACGAGCTGGTGTCAGTGCGTTCGGCTTTGGTGGAGTAGGGTCCCATGTATTATTGGAAGAATATAGGAAGATACAGCCCAAGGAAGAAAACAATTCTACCCATCACCTGTTCCTTTTATCGGCTAAAAGTAAGAAAAGTTTTGAGATGACTATAGAGAAATGGCGAGCCTTCGTTCAAACTCCAGATTTTCATAAAATGCGTATAGAGGATATATCTAGAACCACTATCAAGAGTCGTTCCGCATTTCCCTATAGATTTGGCTGTAAAGTAAATAGCCTAGAAGAATTAAAAGAAAAACTTATGAACAAAAACCTAGAATGGGTCAAAGAAGAGCATGACCATTTAACTCTTATATTAGGAGATATGACATTAAGGGGATACGATGATTTTCGTGAAATCTACGATAACAATTCCCTGTTTCGAGAACAGGTTCAAAGTTTTGAAGATTATGTGCCAAGTCATTTATGGAATAGTTTATTTAGCTCACAGTGGGATGAATCTGTAGAGCCATTATATACATTTATTATCTATTATTCCTTTGTTCGGACATTAATGGAATTGGGATTACGTACAGATTTTCTTATCTATGAGGGCATGGGTTTTTGGGTTGCTTTAGCAGTGGCTCAGGTTCTAAAAGTTCAAGATATTATTCAATATTTAAATGGTCAGCTTAATTGCCATCAGTTACAGTTTCAAAGACCTGCTATCACATTTTTAGATCATCGATCAAAAGAAAGAATCATACCCTACAAAATTCAGCGTGATTATATATCGGGATTATCCCTTAATGCATGGGTAGAATTAGAAGATTATACACAATGCATAGAAAAGGCCCAGAACTTATACAAGAGAGTGATTACATTCAAGAAGTTTTTAGAAGAATGGAACCAGTCTCTAAAGCTTATTGGAAGAAATGTAGAAGAACTTTTATTGGATGATAATATCACAAATTTCAATAAGGGACAGATATCACAGATTCAATTACTGATGATTATTATGGTCATTAGTTCTATGGGCAAACTGTATCAGAAATGGGACTTAAGAGACGAACCATTACAAGCTTCTCCCCATTTTCATGAACTTTTGGACCTCATTAGTGATCAGGTAATAAGCAAAGAGAATACTGTTAGGTTGCTAGGCATGGAACAACCGAATATGGAAGAAATTCTTCATGGTATGAATGAAAGATGTCATCTATTGGACAAGAATAAGGCCTATGAACTCTTGAGGGAGTCTAATGGTTCTCTTGTAGAAATTGATGACTATGAAGACTGGATTTCTCAAGGGAGTACAAATTCCATAGGAAACTACCATGACAATATAAAAGGATTTCTAAAGGTTGGTGAATTTCAAGGGATAGATAACAATAAGAATAGTGACATGTTATGGCACAATAATTTAGCAGAGATGTTAATGTATTGTATCTATTATATGTGGAAACAGGGCAGTCATATTCTTTGGGATAGGTATTGTCCAGAGGATTGTTATCATAAAGAATCTCTTCCTGTCTACCAATTTAGTGGGAAACCATTTTTACTATCTTGGAAGGAGGAAGAACATCCTAGCCCATTACATACCACAACAACTTTCCATATCCAGGATTCCATCATTCGTGACCACATAATTACAGGGAAACATCTGATTCCTGGAGCTTGTATGTTAATAATGGCTCTTACAGATTTACAGAAGAATAAAAAACAACCAATACCTAGGTTGAAAAACGTAGTTTTTCTTAATCCGGGTATTGTAGAAGATGAAAAAACTCTAGAATTAATCAATATAAAAGACAATGGTTTTAAGATAGTAGCTAAGGAAGAAATCTTATGCAAGGGAAAATATGAGGTCATGGAAGAAAATAGTCTATCGTCAGTGAATATAAAAGAAATTCAGAGTTATCCCAGTATAGATATAAAGGGACTATACAGTTATCTTTTACAGTTGGGCTATGCTTACGGCGATACATTGCAAGTAATTAAAGATATTAAGAAGATAGACGATGGCTATGTGTTGAAGCTTGAAGAAAAATATATAGATTCTGATAACTCCTATAGTCCTCATATATTAGATGGTATTATTCAGAGTGTACTTGCTGTCCAACATCTAGAAGGAGATTTAAAGAAAGAGGAGGGTATCTATATACCTTACGGGTTAAAAAAGTTAAGTATTGCCAATTCATTAAAAGGTGATTGCTACATCATTATTCATAAAAATAACGTAAAACATAAAGGGAAAAGCATTCTTGCCACCCTAGATGTCTATGACACCAAAGGGCAACCTCTATTGATGATGGAGGACTTACAGTTGCAATTATGCCCCTATGAATTCTTACAAAAAGACCCTCTCTACTATTACCGTACGACTTGGATACCGGCTCAGATAGAAGAAATAACTTGGAAAAGTAAAAAGAAAGCCCTTATATTCATGGATAATATTTTAGGTAGTGCTTTATCCAATAGCCTTATGGACCGTTATGAAGAAGTCTATTATGTCAATAAGGGTGATGGTTTTTATAGGCAAGGCAATACATTTACTATTAATGCTTCATCGGAGGAAGACTATTTAGAATTATCAAACGCCCTCTATACCCAAGATAACTCCAATAGTTTAGATTATGATATCTATTATCTATGGAATTATGGTTCCATAGGTATACATAAGGTAGATGAATGGAAGGTCAGAGAAGAAGGCGATATAAGAAGTATATTTAACTTATGCAAATCCTTGCTAAGAGTAAGAAAGAGTAATAGCATTAACCTACTTATTGCTGTAAGTAATAGTTTCGTAGTGAATTCAGAGGATAAAGGTGAAGCTTATTTATACGGCGGCATTTCAGGTCTTGCTAAAACCGTTAGTCAAGTGGACCCTCGCATTCACGTTCATATGGTAGATATACCCATAGATAGTATGTCACTAGAAGAAAAAGCCCGTCTACTTATGGATGAACAATCAAAAGAAGAACAGAATTTTGTTATAGCTTATCGTCGTCATCAGCGTTTTATTGAAGGCATTGAGCCTATTAGAATATTTAATACCACTGGAAAACCACTATTAAAAGATGGGAACACCTACCTTATCATTGGAGGAATGGGAGGTATTGGATTCCATGTAGTAGAGAAAATAAGCCAGACAGTAAAAGCTAATATTATCGTCATTGGCTCCTCAGAAATGAATAGTAAGAAAGAAGAGCAACTAAGAGAACTGAATCAATATCAATCACAGGTAGAATATTATTCATGCTATATAGCCGACGAAGAGGCATTAAGAGAATTGATAGCGAAGATTAAGTCCTTATACAAAGATATACATGGTATCATTCACTGTGGAGGAATCCTCAGAGATAAATTACTCATAAACAAGGATTGGACTACATTCAAAGAAGTCTTAGCACCAAAGGGTCAAGGGACATATCTCCTTAATCAATTGACGAAGAATGAACCACTAGACTTTTTTGTTGTATTTTCATCCATTGTATCCGTTATCGGTAATATTGGACAAGCTGATTATGCTACAGCCAATGGTTTCATAGATGCTTTTATCCATTATAGAAGTCAGAACCATTATCCAGGTAAGAGTATAGCTATTAATTGGACATTATGGGAAGAGACTGGAATGGGTAAGAACGAACAGGCTGTAAAATTTTTTGATAAAAAAACGGGGTTAATCAGCCGTAAAGGTGGTGTAGAGAGTCTCATGAATATACTGGATGGCTCTCATAAGCAAGTCCTTGTTGTAGGTGATAAAGAAGCTTTTCAGGAATTTGCTCATAAGAAAAACATAATCATAAAAGGAGCTAATTCCCCTATAATATCCACCAATACTTATGGAGAAGTGGTGGCCCAGCAAGAAGAAGTCCTTTCATTAGAAAGCATTCTTACCGCTATGCTAGCACAGCTATTAGGTGTAGAAGAGCATGAAATTGATGAGCAAACAGATTTAAGAGAATTTGGTTTGACCTCCGTATCTCTTAATGAATTTACGGAGATGATTAATGAAAGATTGGGAACGGATATTAATTCCACTTTACTCTTTGAGTACTCTACCATGAAAGAAATAGGCGAATATCTGATGACACAATACAAAGAACTAATTAAACCATTAGTCTATAAGGAAGAAACACTTTCCAATGATATAGTGGAACAAGTAGACAGTAGTGACAATCTAGAGAATATATTAGGTGAAATGCTGGCGGATTTATTAGGCGTAGAAGAAAGCGACATGGATGAGAAGGTAGACCTGCGGGAGTTTGGTCTTGATTCCATATCCCTCAATGAATTTACAGATAGTATTAATGAACGTCTATCTACGAATATGAACTCTACCTTACTCTTTGAATACTCTACTTTGAAAGAAATAGCTCAGTATATAAGGAGTGAATATAAGGAAATTTTAAAGCAAGTGGCTAAACCCCTACAAACAGATAATAAGACTGCGGAGCATTACGTGCAAGATAAAAAACAGATTATAGAGAAACAACAATATAAAGAAGATATAGGAGTCCCATTCTCTAATAGGCAACATATACAACATACTCATGAAGAATCTAGTACTGATATAGCCATTATTGGAATTAGTGGTCGTATGCCTCAATCCGATGACCTCCAAGAATTTTGGGGAAATCTGGTGGGTCAAGTAGATATGATTACAGAGATTCCAGAAGATAGGTGGAATTGGAAAGATTATTATGGTGATCCTCACAAAGAAGAAAATAAAGCTAATAATAAGTGGGGAGGCTTTTTACGAGATATCAGAAGTTTTGATGCCAAGTTCTTTAATCTATCTCCTAGAGAAGTGGAGTTAATGGACCCACAACAAAGAATTCTATTGGAAGAAGTATGGCACTTATTTGAAGATGCGGGATATAAACCATCTTCCCTATGGGGCTCTAAGACAGGTGTCTTTATCGGCGTGGGAAATGATGATTATAACCAATTAATCGGAACAAGTAATATACCTTTAGATAGTCATGCTGCCACAGGTTCTTATTTCTCCATTGTGGCTAATCGTATATCTTATTTACTCAATCTTCAAGGACCAAGTACTATTGTGGATACCGCTTGTTCCAGCTCTCTAGTATCTATACACCAAGCTGTTCAGTCTATTCGTAATGGAGAATGTACTATGGCTGTTACAGGGGGGATTAATATAATATGTACACCAAGACCTTATCTATCTTTTAGCCATGCAGGTATGCTGTCTAAGGATGGAAGATGTAAGACATTTGATAAAGAGGCCAACGGCTATGTACGAGCAGAAGGGGTAGGAGTAGTATTGTTGAAACCTCTTCAGAAAGCGATAGAAGATAGAGATCATATATATGGTGTAGTTAAAGGAACGGCTATTAATCATAACGGGTACACCAATTCCTTAACAGCACCTAATCCCAATTCACAGGCAGAAGTCATTATGAAGGCTTTTGAACAAGGAAATATTAAACCAAGTACAGTCAATTATATGGAAACCCATGGTACAGGAACCAGTCTTGGCGACCCTATCGAAGTCAATGGGTTGAAAAAAGCTTTTAAAGAAATGAGCTCTCAGGGTGATTCATTAGGGAAAGACCATTGCGGCCTAGGAGCTGTTAAGACCAACATTGGTCATTTAGAATTTGGTGCAGGTATTGCTGGGGTACTGAAAGTATTGTTATCAATGAAACATAAAGTGATTCCGGGAAATCTTCATCTTAATGAGCTTAATCCCTATATTAATTTCGAAGATAGTCCCTTCTATGTCATTGAGGAGAATAGACCCTGGGAAGCACTAAAAGATAGCTACGGTAAGGACTTACCACGACGAGCAGGAGTCAGTTCCTTCGGATTCGGTGGTGCTAATGCTCACGTTGTTTTAGAGGAATATATTCCCCAGAAGGATTATACCCTAGACTCATGGTCAAATTCACAAGCCCTTATCCTTCTATCTGCTAAAAACGAAGACCAACTCAATGCCTATGCAAAGAGATTATACGATTATATAGAAGATGAGAAACCATCGGATCGGCAGCTTATGCATATAGCTTATACCTTGCAAATAGGTCGTGAAGCTATGGAGGAACGAATGGCTTTATTGACAGATTCTGTTCAAGACTTACAGAGTAAGTTAAAAGCCTTTATAGAAGGGCAAGGAAAGATTAAGACTTTATACCGAGGGCGTGTAAAAAAACATAAAGAAATTATCTCTATATTAGAAGAAGATAAGGTCTTTAGTATAACCCTCCAAGAGTGGATTAATCAAAAGAAATATCATAAATTATTGGAACTCTGGGTAAAAGGTCTATCCATTGATTGGCGTACATTGTATGGAGAAAATAAACCTTCATGCATAAGTTTACCTACATATCCATTTGAGAAAGACCATTACTGGATATCCTATCCTCCAGTAAGATCAGAGAAAAACATGTTACTATCAACAGTTCTTCACCCCATGCTGCATCAGAATACGTCCCATCTCAGGGAAACAAGATTCAGCTCTATTTTTACAGGGCAAGAAAGCTTTTTAGAAAATCATGTAATTGGAGGAAAGAAAGTGTTGCCAGGAGTAGCTTATCTAGAAATGGTAAGGGAAGCCTATACACAAGCCGCATCCTTACCTACAGCAGGTAACTGTCTCACCATAAAAAATATGGTGTGGTCTTCACCTATAATCGTAGAAGGAACAAGTGTTCAAGTCCATACAGCCCTCCATCTAGAAGAAAATAATGAGATAGCTGTTGAAATCTATAGTGGCGAATCTACGGAGCAGGATAAGCATAGGGTCCATGGTCAATGTATTGTCCAATTAAATCCAATGGAAGAAGAACGGGAAATGGATATATCCTCTATAAAGCAAGAGTGTACAAAGGGTACATTATGGGCGGATGAATGTTATAGAATCTATGAATCTATGGGTATTCATTATGGTGAAAGTCATAGGGGAATTGAGCAAATAGAATTAGGAGAGGGACAAGTATTGGCAAAGCTATCTATACCAGACTCCGCATTGGGTGAAGATTCTTACATATTACATCCAACTTTAATGGATTCTGCCCTTCAAGGAACTATAGGGTTAATTATGGGGAATCAGGGAGAGATACCACAGAAACCATATATCCCTCTGGCATTGAATGAACTTCGTATATACGGAACTTGTACTCCAACTATGTGGGCAAGAGTGGTATATAGTAATCATCTAAATGACAGAAATGTTGGCTCTTCACAAGTACAAGAGTTTGATATCTATCTAAGTGATGAACAAGGTAAAATCAAAGTGGAGATGAAGGGTTACTTAGCTAGAATGTTAGAGAACAACCCTATAATGACCCATGAAAATAAATATTATGAGAAAGTTTGTCTTGATATTATGGAAGGTAAATTATCCGAAGAAGCGTTTAACGCCTTAATAAATGATGAAGAAAGGATAGTTAGTTATGAAAGAGCGAATTAAAGAACTCTACGATAAGATAAAGGCTCAAAGCATTAATCCTAGAGAAGCCATAGAGGCGATAAAAGAGCTTAAGATTCAAAATAAGCCTATTAATCAAGGACAAAGTCTCAGGGAGGATGACTCCTCCTCCCTTCTCCGGGAAGATATACTCCCAAGAGCCGTTACATACTTTAAGGAATTGTTATCATCGGAACTTAAGCTTCCAGCTCATAAGATTGATGAAAAGGAGGAGATGGAGAAATACGGTATTAATTCCATAATGATTTTACAGATGACAAACCATCTGGAAGAGGTATTTGGCCCTCTTCCAAAAACCCTGTTCTTTGAATATCAAACCCTGGAAGAACTGACGGAACACTTTGTTATCCATTATGATGACAAGTTAAGGGATATATTGGGACTAGTTAAAAAGGAAGTTTTTACTAAGAAAGAGAAGGTTACAGAATCCATCAGCCAAGTAGAGGTTCCCATAAGTCATCCTACTAATCAAATGCCCTATAGTGCTATGAACCAAAATCTAGATAAATTAATAAGTGAGCCAAAGGAATCAATAAATCTGCCAATAGATGAGTCTATTAGTGAGACTATAACTCCATCAATAGATACCACCATAAACCAAGGATATGGTGTAGGAATAAACAATTCTGTAAGTACCAAAGTAAGCAAGCCTTTAGGCAATAAATATGAAAACAAAGTTTCAGCATTTCATGAAGAAAGTAAAAAGGTGAAAGAAGAGAAGGATATGGATATTGCCATTATTGGTTTGGCAGGAAAATACCCACAGGCCAATGATGTGAATGAATTTTGGAAGAATTTAGTAGAAGGTAAAGATTGCATTACTCCTATTCCCATAGAACGTTGGGATTATCGTCTATATTATGATGAAGATAAAGATAAACCAGGAAAGGCCAGTTCCAAATGGGGAGGCTTTCTGGATGGGGTCTATAATTTTGACCCTTTATTTTTCAATATATCGCCAAGAGAAGCTCGTGAGATGGACCCACAGGAGCGGCTGTTTCTTCAATGCGCTTATGAAACTCTTGAAGATGCAGGATACACCAAAGAAACCTGTAGCCAATATCAACAATACGGTTTAGAAGGCAACGTAGGAGTTTTCGTAGGAGTCATGTACGAAGAGTACCAACTCTATGGAGCATCAGAGCAGGCGAAGGGCAATATGTTGACACTAGGTGGAAATCCCTCGTCTATTGCTAACCGTGTGTCCTACTATTTCAATTTTCATGGACCCAGTATGGCCATTGATACCATGTGCTCTTCTTCTCTAACTGCTATTCACTTAGCTTGTCAGAGTATACAAAATGCCGGTTGTGAAATGGCTATTGCAGGAGCAGTCAATGTGTCTGTTCATCCTAATAAATACCTTTTCCTTGGTAAAAACAATTTTCTGTCTACCAAAGGAAAATGTGAAAGCTTTGGTGAAGGTGGTGACGGGTATGTGCCAAGTGAAGGTGTGGGTGCACTATTATTAAAACCCCTGGACAAAGCTATAAAGGATAGGGACCATATCTATGGTGTTATCAAAGGCACAGCAATTAATCATGGTGGTAAAACAAATGGCTATACGGTACCTAATCCTAAAGCACAAGCAGAAGTCATTAAGAGAGCCTATGATACAGCAAAGATTAATCCAAGAACCGTAAGTTATTTGGAGGCTCATGGCACAGGAACTTCCTTAGGTGACCCTATAGAAATGACAGGTCTTAACAAGACATTTAGTTCATACACACAAGACAAGCAGTTTTGCAGAATTGGTTCTGTCAAATCTAATATAGGTCATTGTGAAAGTGCAGCGGGTATAGCAGGGGTAACCAAAGTATTATTACAAATGAAACATCGTCAATTTGTACCATCCCTACATTCTAGAGTTCTTAATCCCAATATTGATTTTGCTAGTACGCCTTTTCTCGTACAGAGGGAACTAGAGGAATGGAAAAGACCTATTATCAAGCTTGAAAATGAGACAAAAGAATACCCTAGGGCGGCGGGCATATCGGCCTTTGGCGCAGGAGGTTCCAATTCCCATGTAATTATAGAAGAATATATAGAACCTATTGAGAGGAAGGAAGAAGAGCAATTTTCCTACCTGCCAAATCAGATATTTGTCATATCTGCTAAAAGTAACAATAGGCTGAAAGAGAATGTTGAGAAAATTCAGAGATATATTGAAAAAACAATAGAGATGAAAAAAGAGGAAGACAAAGTAAAATCATTTAATAATATGGCCTATACTTTACAGGTAGGACGAGAACCTATGGTGGAAAGGCTAGCTATCGTGGCTTCTAATCTTGAAGAATTAAATGAAAGATTACTTGAATATCTAAGTGGAGCCGATTATGTACAGAACATATATGAAGGTAACACGAAAAAAGTGAATATAAAGAGTATCTTTGAAGGAAAAGCTAGTCAGCATTTTCTTGATATATTAATGAAGGAAAAAGAAATGCATAAAATTGCTGAATTATGGGTTTCAGGTATAGATATGCATTGGGATAGCTTATATGTAGGGCAAGTTTCTAGTCAGGAAGGTCACGATGTCTATAGACCTCGCCGAATATCTATGCCGACTTACTCCTTTGCTAAAGAACACTATTTCGCTGTACCTGAAAATAAGGATAAACCTTATTTTGAAATCCATGAAAGTGAAGGGGTTACAAAAGAAGATGAGAGCAGTATCTTCTACGTTCCTAGATGGGAGCAAGCAGACCAAGCTCAAGATAGTAAAGATAGCATAGAAGTAGGAGAGGGCTGCAATCTTTTTATCTACAATGAAGATACTGAGGATATGTGCCATAAGTTGTCCTCCTTCTATCCCAGTGATTCTGTTATTAAGGTTAAATTGGGTCATACATGGAAGAAGGAATCACCATCGGAATACATTATTGATAGTAATGATTTACAATCCTATGCAGCATGCATAAAAGAAATAGATACTATAAATCGAATCTACTATGTAGATGGTATGGTTAGTAGTAAAATGGATACCTCTGATCTGAATCTTCTAGATAAAAGGCAAGAGCAAGGTGTTATAGGTATGTTTCGCTTAATAAAAGCCCTTATTCAGTGTGGACATGCCTCTAAGAAATTGAATATCAAGATTATAACCCACCTTGTCTATAAGGTATTGCCAGAGGATATTAGTATGCCTTATGGAGCAAGCTTATTTGGTCTTGGGAAATCCATGTCAAAAGAATTCCTAGACTGGGAAGTAAGTGGCATAGATATAGATACACTAGGAAAAGAGCCACTAGATGAAGACTATAACAGGACATTCCAGTGTATCCTACAAGAAAATCGCCCTATTAATTTTTCTGAAATTGCCCTGCGAAAAGGAAAGACCTATATCCGTAAACTCTACCCAATCCATTTACCTAAAGTAGAAGAGACATCTTTTAAAGAAGATGGAGTATATCTTATTGTAGGTGGAGCTGGTGGAATAGGTATAGAATTGTGCTTATACCTAGCGGATAAAATTAATTGTAAATTTGCCCTTCTTGGTCGAAGTGAACTGAAGGAAAAGACGAAGGAAAAGATGGAAATTATAAAATCTAAAGGAACAGAAGTTATCTATATAAATGGAGATATCACTCAGAAGGACAGTATGGTAAAGGCCATTGGAGATACTAAAGAAGCCTATGGAAGATTGGATGGTGTCATCCATTCAGCTATTGTATTACATGATCAAAGCCTTATGAACATGACAGAAGAAACATTCCGTAAAGTATTGTCACCTAAGGTGACAGGAAGTGTTGTCTTACATGAGGCAGTAAAGGACGAGAAACTGGATTTTGTAATGTATTTTTCCTCTGCACAGAGTTTCGTAGGGAATCTAGGTCAGAGTAATTATGCGGCGGGGTGCAGCTTCAAGGATGCCTTTGCATTCTATGAAAAAGAGGTAAGGGATTACTCTGTCAAACTTATCAATTGGGGCTTTTGGGGAGAAATTGGCGTTGTAGCAACTGAAGCCTATAACCAGGGCCTTGAAGCTCAAGGTATCTATTCTATACCTACATCAGAGGGCATGGATGCTATAGAGAGAATACTAGAGTACTCTGGTACACAAGTTATTGCTATGAAAGCAGATAAGAAGCGGATGGAAAATATAGGAGTCGATTACCAGTATAGATTCCTTCCCTATGAAGAAATAGACTCCTCTATCATCCAAGAAACATTGCAAGAGAAGGATGTACCTCGACTAGAGGATATCCAGCTGGAATCCTTAGAGAAAGGTTTTAATCAATTACGGAAATTTACAGAACTCTTGTTGTTAGATGCTTTTCGTCGAGAACAAGTCTTCACAGAAAATCATATAAGCTATAATCGCCAACAGCTAATGACGGATTTAAAGGTGATGAATAAGTATAGTAGGCTTTTTAAAGAGATGTTACACATTCTTGTAGACGCAGGCTACGTTACAAGAAATCAAGAGGAAGAATATATCACCTATAAAATGGTAGAAAGCCAGATCCTCCTACAGGATATTTATTCTATAGAAGCAAAGAAAGATTCGATATGTAACAACTATCCTGTAGTTAAGCCTTATATAGAATTACTTTGGATTTGTTCAAGGCATATTTGGGAAATATTAAGGGGAGAGAAATTGGCAACGGAAATCATATTCCCTAATGGTTCCATAAAACTTGTAGAAAAAATCTACAAAGACAATACCTTATCGGACTATTTAAATTATGTAGTGACTTGGGCTTTACAAGCCTATATTGAAAAACGTGTTCCATATCTTGAAGAGAATAAGGTCATTAAAATATTAGAAATCGGGGCTGGAACGGGAGGAACAAGTAGTGTTGTATTTAAGGGTATTAATCAATATAAGGATAAGTTAGTTTACGATTATACCGATATATCCGAAGCTTTTCTAAAACATGGCAAACAGGAATATGGAGCAGAGAATCCCTATGTAAACTTTGGACAGCTTAATATTGAGAAAGATGCCATTTCCCAAGGATTTAAACCAGGGGATTACGATCTTGTAATTGCAACTAATGTCTTACATGCTACACCTAATATCAAAAATACTCTGAAAAATTCTAAACGCTTATTGAAAAAGAACGGATGGTTAATACTTAATGAGATTACCCAAGTTGAAAATTTCCTTACCTTGACATTTGGTCTATTAGATGGTTGGTGGATGTATGAAGACGAGTCACATCGTTTAGAAGGTTCGCCCTTACTCAGTAATATGTTATGGTCCCATATTTTACATGAAGAAGGTTTTAAGCACATGAAACCATTAGGTCAGATGGATGAGAAAAAGGTAAGATTAAGCCAAAACGTTATTATAGCAGAAAGTGACGGTCAAGTAAAAATAGAGTCTAAGGCTCATGGGGAGATTAAGAGTAAGAAAACTGCTCCATCCTTACCTACTGAAAATCTAAGAATAGATAAGGGTACGAGTACAGAAGATAGGATGAAAAGCCCTTCTGCTTTACAGAATATGAATCAGGTGATGAAGTTAGAGGGCGAAGACCTTAGAAATGGTGTAGAAGGAGCGATTATAGATAGTCTAGCGGAAGTGCTCCAAATACCAAAACAGGATTTAGATGTAGAGATGCCCTATTCGGAATACGGTGTGGACTCTATTTTATCCGGACAAATAGTTAATACCATCAATAAAAAACTGGATATTGAGATGAGCTCAACAGCCTTATTCAACTATCCCACTTCTATAAAATTACGGGATAACATAATGGACAAATATGGTAATCAGATTCAGGTGTTCAGCGAGCCTTTAAAAGAACCTCTAGAACCCTCTGAACCTGTTAGAGTGGAGAAAGTAGAAGAGGTAAAACCGAGTGTGTCTAAGCCTCAGCCTCAGTCCCAGTCCAATACAACAAAATCCATGGATATTGCTATTGTTGGTATGTCAGGACAATTCCCGGGAGCCACTACATTAGATGAATATTGGGATAATTTAATTAATGGAGTAAACAGTGTTACCCATATTAATCGTTGGAATCCACACAGTTACTATGATGAAGACCCCAATGCAACCGATAAGAGTTATATTAATCGCTCAGGACTTCTAGAAGATATGGATAAGTTTGATCCACTATTTTTTAATATCTCACCGAAGGAAGCCGAATTAATGGACCCACAACAACGGCTTTTCTTAGAAGAGTCCTGGAAGGCACTAGAGGATGCTGGTTTTTCTGATAAATATCTGGATGAGAGAAAATGTGGTGTATTCGTAGGTTGTATGGAGGATTACTATGAGAAACTCATTGATAAAAGTGGTGTGGAACAGAGTAATTATGTATTTACAGGCATAACCATTCCTATTCTGTCGGCTAGAATATCTTATTTACTCAACCTGCGAGGACCTAGTATTGTAGTAAGTACAGCATGCTCATCGGCTCTAGTAGCGATACATCTTGCTTGTGAAAGCATTATAAATGGAACTTCTGAAATAGCTATTGCAGGTGGTGTCAATGTTTTAGCCACACCATTCTTCCACATACTAGGCAGCAGTACAGGCATGTTTTCTTATTCAGGAGAATGCCGTCCTTTTGATAACAAAGCAGATGGATTTATACCAGCAGAAGGTTGTGGTGTAGTCGTTTTAAAACCTCTTCATAAGGCCATAGAAGATGGAGATAACGTATATGGTGTTATCTTAGGCTCGGGTATCAACCAAGACGGTAAGAGCAATGGTATCACAGCACCAAGTGCACCTTCTCAAGCGGACTTGGAATGTGAAATCTATAATAGATACGGTATTAATCCAGAACATATTGGTTACATAGAGGCTCATGGGACAGGAACTAAGCTAGGAGACCCTATAGAAATAGAAGCTCTCAGTCAGGCATTTTCACAGTTTACAGATAAAAAGCAATTCTGCCCTATAGGTTCTGTCAAATCTAATATTGGACATACTTTACAGGCAGCAGGTGTAGCAAGTTTGATTAAGGTACTGCTCTGTATGAAATATAAGAAACTGGTGCCTTCCGTTAATTTTGACAAGGAAAATGAATTGATTCCATTTAAAGATAGCCCTGTCTATGTCAATACTCAGTACAAGGATTGGAGGACAGAAGGGGGTATTCCAAGAATAGCAGCCATTAGTTCATTTGGTATCAGCGGCACTAACAGCCATTTAGTTCTTCGAGACCATGAAGAAACAACCCATAGTCATCAACCTAAACATCCTTCTTATATTATTCCTCTATCGGCTAAGACAGAAGAAGAGCTAAGAAATAGAGTATCCGATTTAGCAAGTTGGCTTAAGAAAGATAAAGATAGACATAGTATAGGGGACATTGCCTATACCTTAATGGTTGGTCGTAGTCATTTTTCCTATCGTATGGCTTTTATGGTAAGAAACATACATGAGTTACGGGAAGAATTAGCTAGAAAGATGGAGGGTCTAGCAAGTGAGCATGTGATTGTTGGTGATTTCATCCGTCATAATTTCAGGCCAGACCCTCAAGTAAGAAAAAGAGGGCAACAGACAATCCATGAATTAACAAAATCACAGTTAGCCCTTGGAGAATATAGAGAAAAACTTATGGATATAAGCAACTTGTATGTTGAAGGGTATTTGTTGGATTGGGAAGATTTCTATAGTCCAAGCTCATATAAGAGAATCTCATTACCTACCTATCCTTTTACTAAGATGTCCTACTGGGTAGAAGGTGCTTCTAAGGTTTATGAAGTGAAAGATAGCAAAGTGACAAGGCTTCATCCCTTGGTGGAAAGAAACACAGCAACGCTGAAAGAGCATCGCTACACCACTCTTTTTCATGAAGACGAGTTCTATATTCAAGGTCACCAAGTAGGTAGTCAGAAAGTTATGCCAGGCGTAGTCTATCTTGAAATGGCTCGTGTGGCAGGTAAGTTAGCTTGTGAACAGGAAGTTAATTCTATTGCTAATATACTATGGAGTACGCCTATAGTAGTTGAAGGTGAAAAAGAAGTACATATAGGATTATATACTAGAGATGAAGGAGAAATCGAATTTGAAATCTATACCGATGAAAAGGATGAAAAAATCTCACATGCTCAGGGAAGCTTGTATTTATCCCAATTTAAGCTGCAAGAAGAATCTATAGATATAGAGAAGGTTATGAACAGGGCAACAGAGGTAATAGCAGGTGAAGACTGTTACGGCACCTATGAGATGATGGGTTTACATTATGATTCTAAATTCCAAGTTATTCAAAAGCTTTATAGTAACGAACATGAAGCATTAGCCTATTTGAAACTGCCTGAGGAACTTGGTGAAAAATTTGGAGATTTTGGCATCCATCCTTCTATTATGGATGGAGCCTTACAAGCAGCCATTGGTCTAGTAGAAGATGATAACAAGAAAAAAACCTTTTTACCTTTCTTAATCGGAGAAGTTAGGCTTATTCAACCTTTGACCGAGACGTGCTATGCTTATGTAAAACCTGCTCATAAGAATAGAACATCAACCACTAATTCAATGACATTCCATATTACTATTGTGAATCCTCAAGGAGAAGTACTTGCTGTGGTGAGAGACTACAATGTAAGAGCCTATGATAAGGCAGAAGAAACAGAGGATTCCTTAGAATTACTAAAATTATTGGAAAGTGGACAGTTAACAGCCCTTGAAGTCGAAGAAATGATGGAGGATTACTATGGATAGAAATAATCTTACTAGAATGGATATACTCAATAAAATACAACGTCAAGAGATAACAGCAGAAAAAGGTCTACAGTTGCTAAGAGCCCATAAAAAAACTTCTACATCATCTACTATTAAAACCTATAATTTTCAATGGGAAAGAAAAGACCTTATTAGTCTTGGCAAAAAGGATGCATCACAATGCATCCTTCTACTAGACCATAGTGAAGAGGTTCGTCGCATAATGGTGACACAACAGGGTTTGGATCCATCTAATGTAGTTCTAGTTCTACCAGGTAAATCTTATAAGAAAATGGATTATCATACCTATAGTATTAATCCAAACCATAAGGAAGATTATAAGAAATTATTTCAAGAGCTAAAGAAAGAGAATAAGTTGCCTTCCAAAATTCTTCATCGCTTTGCAAAAGAACCGTGGCAAGAGAATGAAATAAGGGCTAGGAAACAGATGGAAGAAGGGTTTTACACCCTTTTTCATCTTAGCCAAACCATTATGGAAATACCTATGATAAATAAAATAGAGTTACTCTATGTCTATGTCAACACTGGGGGCTTAGAGCTCTTACATGCTGCCATCAGTGGATTTGCTAAGACTATCGGACTTGAGAATCCCTATTATCATTATAGAGCAATAGGAGTAAGCCCAGAAGACGCCTCCGACATCCATAAAATGACCCATAGGATGCTGCAAGAATTAGAAAGTCAAGAAAAGGATACAGAAATACGCTATGAAAAGGGTTTACGCCTAGTAAGAACACAACAAGAAATACAATTAAAAGATTCTAATAAACCCTTAGCCTTTAGAAAGAATGGCACATATTTAATTACGGGTGGATGTGGTGGCATTGGAATGATTTTCGCACGTTATTTGGCCCTCCATTACCAAGCCAACTTGATTTTAACAGGAAGCTCAAACCTTAATAAAAGTAAAGAAAGAGCAATTGAAAGACTACGAAAATTAGGGGGCAAAGTAGTCTATATAAAGGCAGACCTTTCCCTAAAAGAGGATACACAGAAACTCGTAGATAACATACATGGCCATTATGGTAATGTACAAGGGGTGCTGCATTGTGCAGGTTATATCAAAGATGCTTTGCTAGTGAACAAAAAAGAGAAAGACATAGAACGTGTTTTTGGACCTAAAATCTACGGTTCTATTTTTTTATCTAAGATACTAGAGAAGAACACAATAGACTTCATGGTATTTTTCTCGGGATTAGCTTCTGTGAAGGGCAATGTGGGTCAAGTAGACTATTCATATGCCAACGCTTTCCTTGACTATTATGCCAAGTTTCTTGGGGACAAGTTCTCACATACTAAGATTCTATCTATCAACTGGCCCCTGTGGCAAAATGGAGGCATGCAGATTGATGAGGACATTAAGAGACATCTCATGGAAACTAGCGGTCTGGTACCTATAAGTGACCAAGAAGGAATAAAAATTGTAGAAAAAGCACTAAAGTCCTCTTCTTACTCACAGATTATGGTTTTGACCATGGATGGACGTAGAAATAATCGAACCATGGAGAGTAACACAGAAAAGATGGTATCGAAAGATATACCCAACAGAGATTTAGACATGCCAGAAGAGGATTTAAACAAAACAATAGAAAGTTACCTTAAGAAAGTACTATCGGATCAATTAAAGCTGAATCCTTCGCAGATAATGACTAGTGAACCATGGGAGAAATATGGTATAGATTCCATGTCCATTGTTCGTATGACCAATAAGATTGAAAAAGATTTAGGTGAGCTTTCTAAAACCCTCTTTTTTGAATATCAAAGCCTAGAAGAATTAACCCGTTATTTTGTGCAAAACCATAAGGAGAAGTTCATCGTTAAGCTAGGTAATAAGAAAAAATCATTGCCTCAATCATCAAAGGTGAAAACCATACCATCAAAACCTCCAAAAAGCAAGACACTTACCTCTTCACCAGTAAAGGATGGTATTGCCATTATCGGTATGAGTGGACGTTACCCACAGGCCAAAAACTTAGAAGAATATTGGGAGAACCTTAAAGAAGGTAAGGATTGTATAACAGAGATTCCATCTAACCGTTGGGATTATCGCCCCTATTATAGTTCTAAAAGAGGTGAAAAAGGTAAAATATACAGCAAATGGGGAGGCTTCATAGAAGATCATGACAAATTTGACCCCTTGTTTTTTGGTATTACACCAAGAGATGCAGAAGTCATGGATCCCCAAGAACGTTTATTTTTAGAGGTGACATGGCAAGCCATTGAAGATGCTGGGTATAATATTAGCCAATTAAATAAATACGAGGTAGGCGTATACGTAGGTGTCATGTATGGCCATTATCAACTCTTTGGTGCAGAAGAATCGGTTGGGGGTAATATCATGGCATTAAGCTCATCTTATTCTTCCATTGCCAATCGTATTTCCTATGTATTAGACTTAAAAGGTCCTAGTATTGCATTAGATACCATGTGCTCTTCGTCTTTAACGACTATTCATATGGCTTGTGAGAGTATTCGCAGTGGAGAGTGCGACATGGCCGTAGCTGGAGGTGTTAATCTGTCCATACATCCAACGAAATACCTCTATCTATGTGCCAACAATTTTGCCTCTAGTGATGGAAGATGCCGAAGTTTTGGTGAAGGTGGCGATGGCTATGTGCCGGGAGAGGGAGTTGGTGCAATTATACTCAAATCATTAAGTCAAGCCGAGGCTGATGGTGACCCAATCTATGGAGTTATTAAAGGCAGTGCCGTTAATCATGATGGTAAAACCCATGGCTATACAGTGCCTAACCCTAATAGTCAAAGTGAATTAATTGTAAAAGCCTTAAAGAAGGCTAAGATTCATCCAAGAGCAGTGAGTTATGTTGAAGCCCATGGGACAGGTACATCCTTAGGCGATCCTATTGAAATAACAGGTCTTACAAAGGCATTTAACAAATATACTAAGGATCAGCAATATTGTTCTATTGGTTCGGTAAAATCCAATATCGGCCATTTAGAAGCCACTGCTGGTATAGCTGGAATAACCAAAATCTTGCTGCAGATGAAACATAGGCAGCTTGTTCCTTCTATTCATAGTGATACACTCAATCCAAACATTAAGATAGAAGACACACCTTTCTATGTTCAGAGAAGATGTACAAGTTGGAATCAACCTGTTGTCAATATTGATGGAAGGGATAGGACATTTCCGAGAATAGCAGGAATAAGTGGATTTGGAGCTGGCGGCTCTAATGCCCATATCATTATAGAGGAATATGTGGATAGGCGTTTAGCAAGACTTTCCACTAGAGAAGAATCCCGTTTGGTCATTTTATCGGCAAGAAATCAAGAGAGGTTAAAAGAATATGCCAATGCATTACTTACATACATAAAAAGAGATAAGCAAGTTACTAATAATAAGTTTACGAATAATTCTAGTGATATGCTTCCACTCATCCAAAAAGAACTTCATGAATTGGTGGCAGATATACTAGAGGTCAATATAGAGGAATTGGATATGGACGGTTCCCTATTAGATGTGAACCTGGATATGGTGGCTTTGTCTCGAATTATAGAACAGATAAATAACATCTATAATGCTGAACTAACCCTTGAACATGTACTGAATAATCCTTCTGTAGATTTCATAGCTTCTACCTTATGTAATGTCTATGGAAAGACCACTAAGGAAAAGTTAGCTGTAACAGCACTGGAAGAGCCCACAATAGAATCTACTCTTCATCTCGATGAAATAGCTTATACTCTACAGATGGGCCGTGAAGAGAAGGAAGAGAGATTAGTTCTTATAGTTTCTAACATAGAAGAATTGCGATTTACATTAGAAGAATATCTGCAAGGTAATGGGAACCCTATAAAGGTCTATACTGGTAGATTGAATAAGAACAAACCCTTAGCTTATGAAAAATTAAGCTCCATTGAGACACAAAACATCATTAGAAACCAAAATTATAGCCAGTTAGCCAAACTGTGGATAGAGGGAAGAAAAATAGATTGGAATCTCCTCTATGACTATTCACCACGACGTGTTTCCCTACCAACTTATCCCTTTGAACGAAAAACCTTTTGGTATAACAGCTACCAAAAAGTAAAAGATAACAGAAAAATACAAAAAGTTTCACAGGAGGTAAGGGATATAGAAGTGCCATATAAAGGTACAGAAGTATCCTTACAGATTATAGAAGAATCTATTGCTGTCATTACCATGCAAGATACAGAGAATCGCAACATGTTTTCTGAAAATTTGGTCAGAGGGCTGATGGCAAAAGTTGAAGAAGTGAAAAAGAATAAGCAGGTAAAAGCCATTATTCTAACAGGATACGATAATATATTTTCTATGGGTGGTATGCAGCAGCAGCTATTGGAGATAGCTAATCAAGAAAGAGAATTTACCGATGTGCCATTTCTATACCGAGGCTTATTAGAATGCCCCATACCAGTTATTTCTGCTATTCAAGGACATGCTTCGGGAGGAGGCTTACTCTTTGGTCTATACGGTGACATAATTATTATGGCAGAAGAAGGTATATACAGTGCAGTATTTACGAAATACGGATTTACACCGGGTATGGGAGCTACTTATATATTAAAAGAAAAATTCGGTCATAATCTAGCCTTAGAGATGATGTATACAGCAAAATCCTTTACGGGAGAAGAACTTTCTAAAAAAGGTGGACTAGTCACATTCAAGCCAAGAGAAGAGGTTATGGAAGAGGCTCTTAGAATAGGGAGGATGTTAAGGGATAAACCGCTTATTACCTTGCAAACACTCAAGAAAGAATTATCTAGAAGAATGTTGGAGGAACTCCCTAAGTATATTGAAGATGAAAAAATCATGCATCATCAGACCTTTACAAAGCCTGAAGTGAAAGAGAGAATTCAGCATTATTACTTGAATGACCAGAAATACAGTGAACAGCCGAGCTTGGATAATCACTCTGATAACTCCAGGAGAAATAATCAGATTCAGCTTATGGATAGATCAAGTGAGGATAATCCTTATATAGTCCGCCATGAACCTATGTGGAAACAAGAAACCGCCATCTCAAAGGATGTTATGACAGTGAAACCCAAGATTAAGCTTAAATCATTAGATAAGACCCAATCGATGCAAGATAATGGGCATACCCTTAATCAGAATAAAGAAATTACTCATGATTTAGAGAGTATGCTAGAAGCTATTGAGTCAGGAAAGCTTTCCCCGGAAGAAGCGTTAAGATTACGACAGAGTATGTAACTATAGATGTGTGATAGAGAAAGTTAACTTACTACAGCAGCCACAGAGAATCCTTTAGGCTCATGCTATAAATCTGTTTTTAGATAGATAATAGAAGGTAAAACAGATTTATAAAAATCGCTCAAAAGGAAACCTCAGTGCCTGCTTTCGTTTATTAAGTTTCTTAGTCACACATCTATAAAGGTTTAAAAACTAGATACAAGGAGGCTTATCCATCAATGTTAAATAATCGTATTTCTGAAATAGAAATCTATAAGAAGTTATCTCGGGGAGAAATATCTAAAGAAGAAGCTATGGCTAGGCTAACAGATTATGCTAAGTACGAAGCTGCAGAGGATATGGGATGGAAGGATACTTTGGATAATATAGATAAGATTTTACCTCAAATTGGGATGATTGTTTCTAATAATCTACATTTACCAGAGGGTGAATTAGAATACCATCTAAGTTTTAAAGAGCTAGGGGTAGATTCTATTAATGGTATAGAAATTATTCGTGATGTAAATCAAGAATTCGGCTTAAGTCTAGATGCCGTAATTCTATATGACTATCCAACGGTTCACCAATTAAGTAAATTGGTATTGGATGAGACAAATAAGAACCGTAGAGTGTTGGAAAGAAAAAATAACCATAATCTAAGTCCATCAGTAGAGGATACTCTAAAGTCATCAGACGTTAAGCCTGATACTATTAAACTTCCAAACATAGCCCTTGGTGGAAAAACTGTGCATCAAGAAGCTATTATGAGAGATACCAATATAGAATCCAAAAGACATCTAAGCCTAGAAGAGCCTGAAAAGAAAGTATCCTCTATAACATCAAACAACATGGAGGCAAGCATAGTAAAGAAATTAGAAGATTTACCTCTTATCAAGGAAAATCAGGTTCTTAATACTATTGCAGAAATAGTATCGGACAACCTTCATCTACCAGAAGAAGAGCTCGGTTATAATCTAAGCTTTAAAGACTTAGGTGTAGACTCAATCAATGGTCTTGAAATCGTAAGAGATATTAACCTTCGCTTTTCATTGAACCTAGATGCGGTGGTACTCTATGATTATTCCACAGTTTCCATGTTGACACAGCATGTTATGGAACAGATAAATGAAGTAAGTAAAACCTTGCAGGTATTTCAACCCCAGGAAAAAGCCTATGCTTCTACTACACCTAAGGATAATCATAGAACAACGAAAAAAAATTATGATGAAGAAAATAAAGTAGAAGGCAAGATAACATTAAAGCCGCTGCCAGTAAGTAAGAAAGAAATAAGTAACGGGGGAAAAGCACCATTGACACGTAAGGATAGAGTTGCAAAACAACCTTCCATAGACTTATCTACTGTTGAGCAGCAAAAAAATTTATCGGATTATCAAGAGGATGATATAGCTATTATAGGTATATCCGGTCGTTTTCCAGGAGCGAGCAATGTGGATGAATTCTGGGATAATCTTATAAGCAATACAGATAGTATAACACCTATTCCTAAGGAAAGATGGGATATAGAAAAACACTATGCCTCTCATCCTAGAACACCTTATAAGACCTATAGTAAGGTAGGTGGATTTCTAGATAATATTGATAAGTTTGATCCTTTGTTCTTTAATATCCCCCCTGTGGAAGCTATCTCTATGGACCCTCAACAACGACTTTTTTTAGAAGAGGCATGGAGAGCATTGGAGGATGCAGGATGTAGTGATAAGAGTCTATCGGATACCAAGTGTGGGGTATTTGTAGGAGCTGCACAAGGGGATTACATGAAAGAACTCACTACGGGAGAAGCCTTTACGGGTATGGCTTCCTCTATGTTTGCAGCTAGAATATCATACTTCTTGAATCTTATTGGGCCTAGCATCACCGTTGATACAGCTTGTTCAAGTTCATTAGTAGCCCTCCATCTTGGGTGTCAGAGTCTTAAGAGTGGAGATAGCCATATGGCTATTGTAGGAGGAGTACGCCTTAATGTAACACAGGAATTGCATGTAGTCACTAGTAATCTAGAGATGTTATCCCATAAAGGTCAGTGTAGAACCTTTGATCAGTCGGCAGACGGTACTATTATGAGCGAAGGTGTTGGTGCAATTGTTATCAAACCCTTGAAGAAAGCTATTGAAGATAAGCACACAATCTATGGCATGATTCGAGGTTCAGGCATTAATCAAGATGGAAAAACCAATGGTATTACAGCACCGAGTACTCAATCTCAGGAAAGGTTAGAGAGAGCTGTATATGAACAGGCTAAAATTAATCCAGAAGAGATTAATTACGTAGAAGCCCACGGAACAGGAACTAAATTAGGAGATCCCATTGAAGTAAAGGCTCTGGCTAAGGCTTTTAGTGCCTATACTACCAAAAAACAATACTGCCCCATTGGGTCAGTTAAAAGCAATATAGGTCACGCTACAAATGCAGCAGGTATTATCGGCGTAATAAAAATCTTGTTAGCTATGAAACATAGTAAGATTCCAGCAACTTTGCATTATGAAAGGGCTAACGAACACATTCCATTTGAAGATACACCGTTTTATGTAAACCAAGAACCCATAGATTGGCAACCAGAGAATAGACTTCCAAAGTTAGCTGCTGTGAGTTCATTTGGCTTTAGTGGAACTAATGCCCACGTGTTGGTACAAGAGTATAGAGCTAAAACTATTGACAACACGAGGAAAAAAGCTCCTTATTACCTAATTACTATTTCTGCCAAAAGTCAAGAGGTCTATGATAAAAAGATAGAAGACCTATGCCAATGGTTAGATAAAAATAGGGAGCAGATTACCTTGGAAGACGTTGCCTATACTTTACATATGGGAAGGAGTCATTATAATTTACGAGGAGCTATGGTAGTATCGAGTCTATCTGATTTAGAGAATCGACTAGCTGAAATCAGACGTCATGGACATGGGCAAGATTACATAGTGCATATGGAAAATGCCAAACATGTTCCCATAGACGACTTAACCAAAGATAAGATACAGACTATCCTAACCAACTTGCAACAAGGCATAGAAGGGGATAAGACAGAGTATAAAGATAATCTATGGGCTTTATCTCAGTATTATGTGAAGGGACAAGTTACCCATTGCCCTAGCCTCTATCTTAATCAAAATGTGCAGCTTCTTCATATGCCAACATATCCATTTATAGGTGACAGCTACTGGATAGATGAAGAACAACAGCATAATGAAGATAAAATGACTTCTTCTATAGTAGGTCTTCATCCACTCTTAGACCAGAACATATCCACTTGGAATAGACAAGGATATGAAAAAACATGGGATGGAAGTGAGTTTTTCTTAAGGGATCATCTTGTTGGTAAAAATAGGGTCTTACCTGCAGTAGCTTATATAGAAATGGCAAGAATGGCTGGTGACTTAGCCAACCCAGAACAACAAGTGGTGAAGATATCCAATAATTACTGGTTGAATTCAATCCAAGTAGACCAAGAACCTAAGAAAGTAAGTATCACCTTACTACCAACTGAAGAAGAGGACGATGTTCTTGAATACGAAGTCACAAGTGAAGAAGCTAACGAAAGAACTATAGTGCATGGTAAAGGTAGAATTTGTTATGGAGATAAGAAGTATCCACCATTTCATAAGGAAATTATTAATCTTACTGATATACGAAATAGATGCTCCCAGAAGATAACAGGTGAAAAGTGTTACGAGTTGTTCCAACAGGCAGGGCTGAATTTAGGTCCAAGTTTTCAATCTATACAAGAGATGTATTTTAATGAAGAAGAAGTTCTAGCAGCCCTTCAATTACCCAAGCATTTGCAAAATTCTTTCCATGACTTCAATTTGCATCCTACTATAATGGATGGTGCATT